>JALNWL010000008.1 GCA_023230905.1 Syntrophales bacterium | reverse complement strand
TGAGGGATCAGGCCTATTTCGACCATCCGCTGCCCATCGATGCGGGCCAGACCATTTCACAGCCCTACATCGTCGCCCTGATGACGGCCGCCCTTGAATTACGCGGGTCCGAGCGGGTGCTGGAAATCGGCACCGGATCGGGTTACCAGACGGCCGTGCTGGCGGCGTTGGCGGATCAGGTCTTTTCCATCGAGCGGGTGGCTCCGCTGGCCAGCCGGGCCCGCAAGATTCTCGACGCCCTGGACGATTACAACGTCGCGATCCGGATCGGCGACGGGACGTACGGTTGGCGGGAAGAATCCCCGTTCGATGCGATCATCGTGACGGCGGGCGCCCCGCGCGTTCCCCGAATTCTCGTCGAGCAGCTTGCGGTGGGCGGACGCCTGGTCATCCCGGTCGGGGACCGCCACACGCAGGACCTCGTCCGGGTGATCCGGCAATCGGAAGATGCCGGCGACATCAAGCAGGAAGATCTGGGCGGATGCCGGTTCGTGAGCCTGATCGGGGAGCACGGATGGCAGACCTGACCCCTCCGACATTCCGGCGACGGGACCGATCTTTGGAAAGAGGGTCGGGGTGAAACGGACATTCGTTCTTTTGGCGCTCCTGGCGTGTACGCTCGCCTGCACGGGATATCTCGACAGAACGGAGACGTCCCGAGGTGTCTATCACCTCGTCCAGCGCGGCGAAACCCTTTCCGTCATCGCCCGGACCTACCGGGTGACCGTCCAGGACCTGGCCGAGTACAACAACATCACCGATCCGGACATGATCGTGGAGGGCAGCGCGTTGTTCATCCCCGGGGCGGTCCAGATCCATGACATCGACCTTCCGGCGATTCGGGAATCCTCGCCGTCCGTCCCTGAGCCGGTCGCGGCGGTTCCCCCCGCGTCGCCGTCCCCGCGAACGGTGCCCCGGACCCAGCCGGTTCCGGACGTGCGCGCACCGTCGTCCGGGGCGGCGAAGCCGCCGCCCGCCGCGGACGTCAGCGGGAAGACGCGTCCGGCAAAAGATTCCGGGGGTGCGGCCGTCCAGGCCCGTCCTTCCCCTCCGCGAGACGCCGGACCGCCGACAGCCCGACCACGCCCGGCGCCGGCAACCCCTTCCGAAGATATCCGCTTTGAGCGTCAGCGATTTATCTGGCCCGTCAGGGGGCCCGTCAAAACACGGTTCGGCATCCAGCCGAACGGGCTCAATGCCAACGGAATCGAAATCGATGCCCCGGAGAATACGCCGGTTCTGGCCGCGGCCGGCGGGACGGTGATTTTCTCGGACACCCTTAAAGAGTACGGAGAAACCGTGATCCTCAAACATCCCGATGACTTCAAGACGGTTTACATTCAGTTGAAGAGCCGCCGGGTCCAGCGTGACCAGCAGGTCAAGCGGGGCGAGATCATCGCCCTGACGGGAAAGCCGGAAAAGAAGCGGGAACCCTATTGGAACTTTGAAATCCGATACAGGAACAAGGCGCGCAACCCGATGTTTTTTCTCCCCTGACTCCCGGGTTTTTCCAGTGCGCCCCGTTTTCGGGAAGGTTCAGCCGTGAACGAGATGTTTGAACAAGGACCGATCCGTCCCCCCAGCGAGGCCAGGAGCCTCCTGATTCGGGTGACCCGGAATTGCCCCTGGAACAAGTGTGCCTTCTGTCACACCTACCGGGGAACAGCCTTTTCGCTGCGCACCGTCGCCGAGATCAAGGAGGAAATCACCCGAATCCGTCAGATCGCCGATCAAATCCGCCAGTGGTCCTGGCGGCAGGGGGACGGGGGACGCATCACGGATCGCTTGGTCAACCGGATCTACAGTCGGGAGGACGACGTCGACGACGGCTATCGCAGCGTGGCCGCCTGGCTGTATTTCGGCTCCACCTCGGTCTTTCTGCAGGACGCCAACTCCCTGATCATGAAAACGGACGACTTGGCCGAGGTGCTGACCTTCATCAAGGCCCAGTTTCCGTCCGTCGGCCGCATCACGACGTACGCCCGCTCCCATACGGCCGCCCGAAGGTCCGTCGAGGATTTCGTCAAACTGAGGGAGGCCGGTCTGACGCGCATCCACATCGGCATGGAGAGCGGGTACGATCCGCTGCTGGCCTTCATCCGCAAGGGGGTGACGGCGGCCGACCACGTCACCGGGGGACAGCGCATCGTGGCCGCCGGCATTTCGCTTTCGGAATACGTCATGCCCGGCTTGGGCGGCCGCCGGTGGAGCCGGGAGCATGCGCTGGCGACGGCCGACGCGATCAACCGGATCAATCCCGAGTTCGCGCGGTTGCGGACCCTCCACGTCGTCCCCGGGACGGATCTGCACGACCTGATGACGCGCGGGGAATTCCAGCCGCTGAGCGACGAAAAGATCCTGAGGGAAATCCGCTGTTTCATCGAAGCGCTCAACGGCATCGAAACGACGCTCGTCAGCGATCATATCCTGAATCTTCTGGAGGAACTGGAGGGGAAACTCCCGGAGGACAAGGCGCGTCTGCTGGCAACGGTGGATCGCTACTTCGCCCTGCCCGATGAGGATCGGCGCATCTATCGCCTGGGGCGGCGCCGGGGGGTGTACCGGCGTCTCGACGATCTGGCCGACGCGCGCGTCTACCGGCGCTTGCAGGACGTCGTCAGCGCCTATCACGAGGGCGACCCCGGGCGTTTGGACCAGCATCTGGACGGGATCATGAACCGGTACATTTAACAGGGGAAACCGCGCCCGCCGTGATTTGCGATTGACGCGGCAGTCAAAGTGTGATAACCTACGAATTTCAAAATAAAAGGTAGGTGTAATCGGATGTTTAAGGTAGGGGATTTGGCGGTCTACCCGGCGCAGGGCGTGGGGGTCATCGAGGCCATCGAACATCGCGAATTCATGGGGAGCAAACAGCCTTTCTACATCATGAAGATCATGGGAAACGGCATGAAAATCATGATTCCCACGAGCAGCGCCGAATCGGTCGGTCTGCGGCAGGTCATCTCCCAGAAAGAGATCCCCAAGATTTACGAAATCCTTCGCAACAAGGACGCCGCCATCGACAAGCAAACCTGGAACAAACGGCACCGGGAGTATCTGGAAAAGATCAAGACCGGGTCCGTTTTTGAGATTGCCAAGGTCCTGCGCGACCTGTTTATCCTCAAGTCCGACAAGAATCTGTCGTTCGGCGAACGGAAGATGATGGATACGGCCAAGAGTCTGCTGATCAAGGAGATCTCCGTGGCCTGCAACACCGAAGAGACCAAGATCGAACAGGATCTGAAGAGGATCTTTCCCGTTCAGTAAGCCCCCACTCAACCGCATCGAGAGGTTTCCGGACGCACGAGAGAACGGGGGAAGTTGTTTGCTCCCGTTTTCCGGGTATGGCGTCCGTTTTTTGAAATGAGCGGCGGTTTCAACCGCCCGCGCGAATTCGAAAAAGGAAGGAGGTGAAGGGAGAATGATTATTCGATTGGTGCTGATCCTGGCCTGTTCCGTCAGCGGTTACTTTATCGTTTACCATTATGACTGGGGATTTCCCACATCCCTGCTCGGTCTGGTTGCCGGTATTATCATCGCCCTCAGTGTCATCCAGATCGAACAGGCCATCCGCAAGGTCTCGATCCGGGTGATCTTCGGTGGCGTCGCCGGTATGTTCATCGGCCTGCTTATCGCCTTTCTTTTTGCCTACGGGCTCAGTTTTGTTACCAATATTAGTGAAAAACGTCAGATCGCTCCCTGGATCTACGCCCTGTTGACCGTAACCATGGGCTATCTGGGGCTTGTGCTGGGGTCGAAGAAGATCGAAGAAGTGCACGTGTTCGGACTTCACGCGCCGAAGGAGCCCGTCGATTGCCGGATCCTGGATACGAGCGTGATCATCGACGGACGCATTGCCGACATCTGCGATACGGGGTTCATCGACGGCAATTTTATCGTCCCGCGATTTGTTCTCGACGAGCTTCAGTACATTGCCGATTCCTCGGATTCCCTGAAGCGGTCCCGCGGCCGGAGGGGACTCGATATCTTGAACCGCATGCAGCGCGCCTCGGGCATATCGATCGAAGTGCTGGATCAGGATTATCCAAGGATCAAGGGCGTCGATGCCAAGCTGGTGGCCCTGGCCAGGGAGAAAAAGGGGAAGATCATTACCAACGATTTCAACCTGAACAAGGTGGCGGAGCTGCAGGGGATCAAGATCCTCAACGTGAACGAATTGGCCAACGCCGTCAAACCGGTCGTCCTGCCCGGTGAGGCGATGACGGTCAAGATCATCCGCGAGGGGAAGGAGCCCGGGCAGGGTGTGGCCTATCTCGATGACGGCACGATGATCGTGGTCGACAACGCCCAGCGATACCAGGGGCAACTCGTCGATGTCCAGGTGACCAGCGTCCTGCAGACCACCGCGGGACGGATGATCTTTTCCGAGATGAAGGGGCTTGCCCAGGACAAGAAGATGTTTGCCCTGGGGGCGAAATCGTGAAACGACGAATGGCCGGAGGCGCCCTCGGCGCCCCGGCGACGCGGCTTTTATGAACGTGACGGCGATCATAGCGGCCGGCGGAGCCGGCAGGCGGATGGGAACGGCCCGGCCCAAACAGTACCTTCCGCTGGGCGACCTGCCGGTGATCGTCCATGTCCTGAAGACGTTTTCCCGCGTATCCGCGGTGACGGAGATTCTCCTGGTCGTACCCCGGGCGGATGTGCCGCATGTCCGGTCGGAAATCGTGGGGCGTTACGGCCTTGGCAAGGTCCGCCGGGTAATCGCGGGGGGCAGGGAGAGGCAGGACTCCGTCGCAAAAGGGCTTGCCGCGGTCCGGGCGGAGACGACGGACATCGTGGTGATCCATGACGCCGTCCGTCCGCTGGCAACGCCGGCCCTGGTCGAGGCGGCCATCGCCGGGGCGGTTTGTTGGGGAGCCGTCGCGACGGGCATTCCCGTGCGGGACACCGTGAAATCAACCGATGCCGAGGGGTGGGTGGAAGAGACCCTGCCCCGGGAGAGGCTGTGCCTCGTCCAGACCCCGCAGGCCTTCCGTCTGGAGATCCTTCGGCGGGCCCATGAACGGGCCGCCGCCGAAGGATTTTACGGGACGGACGACGCCGCCCTGGTCGAGCGGACGGGAACGCGGGTGCGGATGATTTCCGGACTGGCGCGGAACATCAAGATGACGACCCCGGAAGACCTGGACTGGGCCCGCTGGTTCCTGGAGAAACGGGGAAGAGAGATGGGGGAGGGCGCAACGGAGATGCCGGAGCGTGTCGGCTGCGGGTATGACAGCCATCGCCTGGTGGCGGATCGACGACTGATCCTCGGCGGGGTGGACATTCCCCATCCCCGGGGGCTGCTCGGACACTCCGACGGCGACGCCCTGATCCACGCCGTGATCGACGCCCTGTTGGGGGCCGTCGGGGGCGGGGACATCGGGCGCCTTTTCCCCGATTCGGACCCGGCCTATCGCGGCGTGTCCAGCCTGACCCTCCTGGCGCGGGTCTGCAGCCTTGTGAAGGAGAAAAGATTCGAGGTCGTTCATCTCGATGCCACGATCCTGATGGAGAAACCCAAGTTGGCGGTGCACATCCCGGCCATGATCGAACATCTTTCGGCAACGCTCTGCCTGGACGCCGGTCGGATCAACATCAAGGCCAAGACGAACGAGGGCATGGGGTTCGTCGGCCGGGAGGAAGGGGTGGCCGCCTTCGCCGTCGCGACCGTGCGGGAGTGCGGCCGATGAACGAAGCCGCCCAGCCGCGCGTACGTTTCGCCCCATCGCCGACCGGAGACCTCCACATCGGCAACGCCCGCACCGCCCTCTTCAATTGGCTGTTTGCCCGCCATACCGGGGGCGCCTTCATCCTCCGCATCGAGGATACGGACCGGGATCGGACCGAGGACGTCTTCATCGCCAACCTTCTGGAAGACCTCCGGTGGATGACGCTCGACTGGGACGCGGGTCCGGAGCGTGTGGGGGCCTGCGGACACTATAGCCAGAGCGTGCGGCTGGATCTGTACAGGGAACATCTGGCGCGGCTTATCGAGGCCGGGTGGGTTTACCCCTGCTACTGCGCGGAGGCCGAGCTGGAGGCGGAACGGGCCGCCCTCCTGGCGCGGCGGATGGCGCCCCGTTACCTGGGGAAATGCCGGCAGTTGACGGTCGCCGACCGGCGGCGGTATGAACGGGAGGGGCGCCGCCCCGCTTACCGGTTTCGCGTGGCGGAAGGTCCCGTATACTTCACCGATCTGATCCGCGGGGAGATGTCTTTCCAGGGCGAGGCCCTGGGGGATTTCATTGTCGTCCGGTCCAACGGCATTCCCGCTTACAACTTTGCCTGCGTCGTGGACGATCACCTGATGGCGATTTCCCACGTCATCCGGGGCGAGGACCACCTTTCCAACACCGCCCTGCAATGTTTGCTATATCGGGCCCTGGAGTTCAATCCCCCGGTCTTCGCCCATCACGCCCTCATCCTGGCTCCGGACCGGGCCAAGCTGGGAAAGCGCCACGGCGCCGTGTCCGTCCGCACCTTCCGGGAGCGGGGCATTCTTCCGCAGGCCCTGTCGAATTATCTGGCCATTCTCGGAAGCTCGCTCACGGAGAAACAGGAAATCTGCACGCAGGAATCCCTGGTTCGCGATTTTTCCCTTGACCGGACGGGTCGGGGCGGGGCCGTCTTCGATGAGGCGAAGCTGGCCTGGCTCAATGCGCTTTATCTGAAACGGATGCCGCTTGACGATCTCACCGCGCGGATCCTGCCCTTCCTCGAGCGGGAAGGGATGAACGTCCGGAGGCTGGATCGACGATGGCTGATGGCCCTGGTGGAGGCCGTCCGGGACAATTGCGCGACGCTGGCGGACGTCCCCCGTCACCTGAATGTTTTTTTCGACGAGCGACACACCTGGAACGACGCGGCCCGCACGGTTCTGACGGACGACAACGCCCGCCGGGTCGTCCGGCTGTTCCGCGACCTGCTCCTGGCCGATCTCCCGCCCGACGAGCAGGTCTTTACGCGCTCGCTCAAGGCGCTGCGAAAACAGGCCGGGGTCAAGGGGCGGGCGCTCTATCTTCCTCTGCGGGCGGCCGTGACAGGGGCGACGGAAGGGCCGGAACTGGATCGGATCATGGCCGCGCTGGGCTGGGAAGCGGTGGTGCAGCGGTTGGACCGCGTCCTCCGGGAGTCCTTTTGAAGGGTCCTCAATTGGATCGGGGACCGACGGGGTGTTGACCGCTCAAAAGACGTGATCCCCCGCAGGCCCACGGGGATGCCGTACCGGTCACCCGGAGCCCTTCCGTTCCGTCTTCCTGTCTCCAACCGGTCGGGTACGATCCGCCGGGAACCCGGACACAGGGGCAGGTTCCCGGCGGACGTCTATCCGAGGTAGGTTAAAATCACTTCTTTGCCTTGGCCGGCTTCTTAGCGACCGCTTTTGCCTTGGCCGGCGCCTTGGCTTTGGCCTTTGCCTTTGCCGGGGCCTTAGCGACCGCCTTTGCCTTGGCCGGCGCCTTGGCTTTTGCCTTTGCCGGGGCCTTAGCGACCGCTTTCGCCTTGACCGATGCTTTGGCTTTGGCCGGAGCCTTTGCGACTGCTTTTGCCTTGGCTTTGGTTGGTTTCGCTGCGGCTTTCACCGGCGCCTTCGCAGCAGCCTTTGCTTTGGCAGGGGCCTTTACCGCGGCCTTCGCCGGTTTTGCCTGAACCTTCTTTGCTGTCGCCATTCGTCCTTCCTCCTTTTTAAATGTTCGATCCCGCCTCGTGGGGGTCTGGATGGACCGTGACCTCCCGCGCGCGGAATCGTGAGACGCTTCGGGATGAATACTTTTTCTCGTCGCTTTCAGGCCAGCGGCAACGCCTGAAATCTTGGTGCCAGCAGTGGAAAGGTTTTTCTTTTTTTGTTTTTGAGCCAGGGGAGATTGGAGCTTCTGTTTTTCTTCGACGGGACCTGTTCGCTTCGGTTTGATGACCCTCCGGCGAGCGGCCTTTTCTGCCGCGTGAATTTGCTGGGGAGATAAAATCTCCACGCGCAAGCCGGTAAACGGACAGATCGAGCCGGGTGTTAAATGGTATTTTTGAGCGATGGAATCTTCAATCTGGTAACCGTCGACAAGCTCCTTATTGCCTAAGACATCGAGGAATAACTTGCTCATCATGCGTCACCGATCCTTTGCTGGTTCAGTCCGATTGATGGTTCCTTCCTCTCATCCACAAAAAAACCGATGCGCCATTATAAAAAAAAATTCTCATTCATTCAAGGATTAGTTGCATCCGGCATCGCTTGACCATTCCGCTTCGAAATCCAGTGCCCGAGGATTGAAAACCATGCCTGCCGGATGGAAGGGCACAACGGGGAAGTCCCGCCAGTTCTTGCTTTCCACATCCGAAGGGGAAGGCCCGCACCCTCCACGGTTTGTCAATCGCGCGCTGATCGGAAGAAAAATCAAGATCGCCGGTTTGTAAATTTTCCAACATGAAGCTGAACGGAACGGCTTCATCGTCTGCTCTGAAACCGTCGGAAAGTCAAGCGGAGATTTCACGGATGATGCATCGGGGCACATCCCTCCAGGCGTGCCAGGGAGCGTTTTCCGGCCGCCTTATCCCCCGCCCCTCGAACGAAGCGAGGGGCGGGGGAGGGAAGGTTCGGCGCGCGGAGGGACGGCGATTTCAAAGGGTCGACACCTACAAGGGGATGTTGTTGTGCTTCTTGTCAGGCCTGGATTCCTGCTTGTTCTCGAGAGTCTCAAGCAGCGCCACGACCCGCTTGCGCGTATCCCGCGGGGCGATGATCTCCTCGATGATGCCCAGGCTCGCGGCGAAGTACGGGTTGTTGAACTGCGTCTCGTAGGCGGCGACGAGCTCGGCCCGCCGGGCGGCCGGATCCTCCGCGGCGCCGATTTCCCGGCGGTAGACGATGTTGCAGGCCCCCTCCGCGCCCATGACGGCGATCTCCGCCGAGGGCCAGGCCATGACGTAGTCGGCCCCGAGCTGCTTGCTGCACATGCCGATGTAGGCCCCGCCGTAATCCTTGCGGGTGACGACCGTGATCTTCGGCACGGTGGCCTCGGAGTAGGCGTGGAGCAGTTTGGCGCCGTGGCTGATGATGCCCGACCACTCCTGCTGGGTGCCGGGCATGTAGCCGGGTACGTCCGCGAAGGTCAGAAGCGGGATATTGAAAGCGTCGCAGAACCGGATGAAGCGAGAGGCCTTGTCCGAAGCGTGCGTGTCGAGCACCCCGGCGTTGAAGCGCGAGTTGTTGGCGATGACGCCGACGGGCCGGCCCATGATCCGGATGAAGGCGACGGTGATGTTCCTCGCCCACAGCTCGTGCGTTTCGAAGACCTCGCCGTTGTCGGCGACGGCCGTGATGACCTTTTTCATGTCGTAGCCCCGGCTCGATTTGTCCGGGATGATCGTGTCCAGTTCGGGGCATTCCCGATCGGGGACGTCGGTGCAGGGTCTGACGGGCAGCGGGCTGTGACAGCTGTCCGGGAGGTAGGACAGCAGGGTCTTGACCTTTGCGAGACAGTCCTCGTCGCTCTCCGTGGCGAAGTGGCAGACACCGCTCTTCGTGGCGTGGGCGACGGCGCCGCCCAGGTCGTTGTGCGTCACCTCCTCCCCGATGACCGCCTTGATGACGTCGGGACCCGTAATGTACATGTAGCTCCGATCCTTCACCATGAAGACCCAGTCCGTGAGCGCGGGGGAGTAGACGGCCCCGCCGGCGGTGGGGCCCATGATCGCGGTGATCTGGGGGATGTATCCGGAGGCCAGGGTGTTTCGGTAGAAGATGCCGCCGTAGCCTTCGAGGGAGGGGACGCCCTCCTGGATACGGGCCCCGCCGGAATCGTTCAGGGAGACGAAGGGTTTGCGGGCGGTCAGGGCCATGTCCATGACCTTCCAGATTTTCTTTGCGTGCATTTCGCCGAGGCTCCCGCCGGCGCTGGTGAAATCCTGTGCCGCGGCGAAAACCGTCCGTCCGTTGACATGACCGAAACCCGTCACGACGCCGTCGGCGGGAATCTCCTTGTCGCCCAAGCCGAAGAGGGAGGAGCGATGTTTAACGAAGAGCTGCACCTCCTGAAAGGTTCCGGGATCGAAGAGCATCGCCAGGCGTTCCCGGGCGGTCAGTTTTCCGGCCTCGTGCTGCTTGGCGATCGGTCCCGCGCCGCCCATCTCCTTCAGGGCGTCCCGCTTCCGCTCGAAGGCCTCGATCTTTTCCCGTGTCGCGCTTTTCTTGAGTTCCTTTTCCATGCCGTCTGTCATCCTTTTTCCTTTTTTTGTCGCGCCTTCCACAAGGCGGCGCAATTCATCTTGACCTGAATGCCGCCGTGTTATATAGCAGCACACCTAACGATCCGCAGTAAAAACCTCACAAAAACGCCAAGGAAATCTTGGCAGTCGCGGATTCGGGCTGCTTCGACAGGCACGGCCCTTATAACCCTTTTCGAGACGCTGGGCAAGGAGGATCCATGAAATACATCGACGAGATCGACATCAAGGGGAAAAGGGTTTTGTTCCGCTTCGATTTCAACGTTCCGCTGGACAGTTCACAGAACATTACGGACGATACGCGCATCCGCGCCGTCCTGCCGACGATCAACTACGCGCTCGACGAAGGCGCCCGAATCATCATGATGGCCCATCTGGGTCGGCCCAAGGGAAAGTTGATGCCCGAAATGAGCCTGGCCCCCGTGGCCAGGCGCCTCTCGCGGTTGCTGGGGAAACAGATCCCTCTCGCGGGCGATTGCCTGGGGCCGGAGGTGGACCGGATGGTGGGCGAGCTGCAGCCCGGCTGCCTGATCCTCCTGGAGAACCTTCGCTTTCATCCCGAAGAGACGGCCAACGACGACGCCTTCGCGAAGCGGCTCGCCGCCTATGCCGATGTGTACATCGACGACGCCTTCGGCAACGCCCATCGCAGTCACGCCTCCAACGTCGGCATCACCCGGCACGTCCCGGTCTGCGGCGCGGGCTTCCTGATCAAGAAGGAGCTGAACTATTTCCGGCGGGCCCTGGAGAAGCCGGCGCGTCCGTTTGTCGCCATCATCGGCGGATCGAAGGTCTCGGGGAAGCTCGAGGCCATGGTGAACCTGATCAAGAAGGTCGACAAGATGATCATCGGTGGCGGGATGGCCTTCACATTCCTCAAGGCCCAGGGCTACGAAGTCGGCAAGTCCATCGTGGAGGATGATCTCATCCCGACGGCCCAGGATGTTCTGCAAACGGCCCGGGAGCACGGCGTCAAATTCTACCTACCCATCGATTGTGTTATCGCCGAGGCGATGACGGCGGAGGCGGAGACGAAGATTGTCCCCGTGCAGGAGATGAACGCGCACTGGATGGGACTGGACATCGGCCCGGCGACGATCACCCTGTTTACGGAGGCCCTGGGGAATGCCAAGACCGTGATTTGGAACGGCCCCATGGGGGTTTTCGAGATCGATGCCTTCAGCCGGGGGACCTATGCCTTGGCGCACAGCGTCGGCAACTCGTACGCCCTGACAATCGTCGGTGGCGGCGATACGGACGTGGCCATCCACCGGGCGGGGGAAAGCGACAAGATCGGGTACATCTCCACGGGCGGCGGGGCCTCCCTGGAGCTTCTGGAAGGAAAGGTTCTGCCGGGGATCGAGGCCCTCGAACGGTGCGGATCCTGAAAGGAGCGTTTGCATTTCGGTCGTTTGAACGGGGAGGGGAAGCGAAACTTCCCCTCTTTATTTTAAGGGAATGCCTTCTCGAATCGCGCGCCCGCGGATTCACCCCCGGCGTATCTCCGCGCTTCCAGGGCATTGCGAAGCGGTCGTGACCCAGGGTGGAATTGAATGAAAAGCACGGAGGTCGGGCCCCGGAGGGAGGGATGGATGGTATGCGAACCCTGAAGATCGTGATTGCGTACGACGGCGCCCGCTATCACGGCTGGCAGCGCCAGCTCAACGGCTCGTCCATCCAGCAGGTCCTGGAAGAGGCCGTCGGCCGGATCACGGGCCGTCCGGCGACGGTGGTCGGCTCCGGCCGGACGGATGCGGGCGTGCATGCCCTGGCGCAGGTCGCCCACTTCCGGACCGAGTCCGGCCTGGCTGAGGCGAATCTTTTAAAAGGCATCAACAGCGTTCTGCCCAAGGACATCGCAATTACGGATCTCCGGGAGGTGCCGGAGGGCTTCCATGCGCGCTTCGATGCGGCGAGCAAGGTCTATTTTTACCGGATCGTCAACCGGTCGGTGCGGGACGTTTTCGAGCACGGGCGGGCGTGGTTCATTCATCGTCCCCTGGCCGTCGAGCAAATGCGGCAGGCCCTGCCTCATTTTCTGGGCACCCACGACTTTACCTCCTTCTGCACCGTCCACTGTGAAAGCCGCGACCGGATCCGGACCGTTCTCGACGCCGCGCTGACCGGCGAGGCCGGGGACATCATCGAGACAAGCATCGAGGCCGATGGATTCCTGCGGTACATGGTCCGCACCATCATGGGCGTTCTGGTCGATGTGGGACTGGGCAAGCATCCCCCCGAGGCCGTGGGGGAGATCCTGCAGGCCAGGGATCGTTGCCGTGCCGGTATGACGGCGCCCGCCCGCGGTCTTTTTCTGAAGGAAGTCAGGTACGGACACGTATGAAGATCCTGATCATCGGTCACAAAGGCATGCTGGGGAGCGATCTGGTACTCCGTTTGGCCGCGTCCGGCCATGTCGTGTCGGGCAAGGACGTCGGTGACGTGGACATCACGTCCCCGGCATCCTGCCGGGCGGCGATTGCGGAATGCGATCCGGAAATCGTGATCAACGCGGCGGCCTACACGGATGTGGACGCCTGTGAGGCGAATCCCGATCTGTGTTTTGCCGTCAACGCGGAGGGCGTCAGGCATGTCGCCATGGCGTGCCGCGAGTATCGGGTGAAGCTCGTCCATTTCAGTACGGATTATATTTTCGACGGGACCAAGGGGCAGCCCTATGTCGAGGAGGATCCCGGCCGTCCCCTGAATGTCTACGGCGCCTCCAAGCTGGCCGGGGAGCGTTACCTGATCGACCTGGCCCCGGACTTCCTGCTGATCCGAACCGCCTGGCTGTACGGCCGCCACGGTAAAAATTTCGTCCGGACCATTCTGGCGGCGGCACGGCGGCGGCCGACACTGGACGTCGTGGACGATCAAGTCGGCTCTCCCACCTATACGGTCGACCTGGCGGCGGCCGTCGAACGGCTGATCTTCGAGGACCGGCACGGGGTCTTCCACGTCACGAATCGGGGCCAGGCAAGCTGGTTCGACTTTGCGAAAACCATTCTCGCCCATGCCGGATTGACCGACGTCGCGGTGCGTCCCCTTGCGTCAACCCGGTTGGGACGCCCGGCCAGACGTCCGTCTTACAGCGTCATGAGCAACCGGAAGTTCCTCCAGACGACGGGCCGGACGATGCGATTCTGGCAGATTGCGCTTCAGGACTACCTGTCCTCCGTGTCAATTCTGGAGCAGTGGAGCCCGTCCGCCGAAAAGCCTTGACACCTTAGAGAGATTTCAGTATATGCGGTGCAGGTTCGTTAACCTGCCGATTTATCGAGCGGAACGACCGTTCAAGGCCGCCGGGGACCGGCGGCGGGAAAGGACGCGAACTGGCATGATGAGAAGATGCATACTTTTCGTGACGCTCGTGGGACTGATGTTCGGGGGGGTAAGTCTCCTTTATGCCCAGAACCGGGTCGTGGCCGATGGGATGGCCGTCGTCAACAACAACCGCGTGGACATCGCCCGCGACAGGGCGGTCGACAACGCCCAGCGCAATGCCGTGGAGCGGGTGGTCGGGGTCATGATTTCCAGCAGCACGGAGGTGGAGAATTTTCAGGTCAAGATGGACCGGATCCTTTCCGAGTCGCAGGGATTCATCAACTCGCGCAAAATCGTTTCCGAACGGCGTGACGGGGACATGTACGAAGTCACCATCGAAGCCGATGTGGGGATGGGAAAACTGAAGGACCGTCTCGCCGCCCTGAACCTCATCATGGCCCGCAAGGAAAAACCCCGCCTGATGCTTCTTTTCAGCGGACGGGCACAGAAGGACGCCGTTGCCGAGTCCGCGATGTCCCGCTATTTCCTGTCCCAGGGGTTCAAGCTGGTCGACGCCGATACCTACAAAAAGGGCACGGAACGCGAGAATCTTCAGGGGCTGGCGCTCAATCGGCGGGAGACGGCCAATTTCGGCCATCGTTACGGTGCGGAAGTCCTGATCGTCGGCGATGTCGAAGCGTCGTCCAGCTCGTCGAGATTCGGGGAGATCGAAATGACGACGAACAAGGTGATCGTCTCGACCAAGATCATCAACGTCGATACGGGCGAGGTTCTGGCGACGGACAGCGAAACAAGATCGTGTCCGGGGATGCGCGACGACATCAAACAGATCACGGTGGATGCCGCGGACAGCCTGGCGAAGAAGATGACGGACGAAATCATGGAGCGCTGGTCGTCAGAGTTGACCAATGCGGTTACCGTGAAACTGATCGTGACCGGGTTTAACGCCTATCAGGATCTATTGCAGTTCAAGGAACAGATCGCGAGCGACGTGAGAGGATTCCGGGAGATCTATCAGCGCGCCTATGCCCATGGTCAGGCCGAACTGGATCTCGAGATCAAGGGCAATACCCAAGGGGTGGCCGACGACCTGGCCGCCATGACCTTCAACCAGCGTAAATTGAGAATCACGGAAATCACCCAGAACCGGATCGTGGCGAAGCTGGTCCCCTGAAAGGGACGTTTTCTGCCGGCCCCACGGGGATTCGTGGAACGCAAACGACGGTCAAGATGCACCACAGGGAGGTAATCATGAAACGGGCGATGAGAACACGGATGCTTTCGGGATTGTTTGTCCTGCTTTTGCTTGCCGGATGCGCCGTCAGCGAGAGTTTCAAGGTCGGCCAGGATCTGAGCGGCAGCCAGCGCTGGGACGAGGCGATCATCTATTTCCAGAAGGCGGTCAGTGAAGCGCCCGACAATCAAGAGTACAAAGACGCCCTTGAAAATGCAAAAAGAGAGGCGGCCAAGGTTCACCTGGCGCGGGCCCGGCAGCTTCTCGCCGAGGCGTCCCCGGAAGTGACGGTCCCGGCTTTGGAGCGGGTTCTCAAGGAAGCGGATACCGCCGTTGCCTTGGACCCCCAGAACAAGACCGGTGTTGCGTTCAAACAGGAAGTGGGCGGGGAAATGGAGGCGCTTCAGGGCAAACTGAAGACCCTCTACGGACAGGCCGAGCTGGACATGCAAAAAGAGGACTGGCCGGCGGCGTTGACCAAGCTCAAGCAGGTCAACCAACTCTTCCCGAACTATGAGGATACGGGTAACCGGCTCGCCCGCTCCGAGCAGGAAGCCGTCAAGAGCCTTTACCAACAGGGAATTGCCCTGGGCAAGCAAGAGGAATGGAAGCTGGCGGCCCAGGTCTTCAAGGCGGCCGTCGAGATCAATCCCAACTATTACGACCTGTCCGCACTGGCCGCGCAGGCGCAGTCGCGCGACAATGTCCAATACTACCTGACGGAGGCCGACAAAGCAGCCGGCGTCCAGAACTGGGACCGGGCGATCACGCTCTACGAAAAGGCGCTGGAATATCAGCCCGAAAACCAGGAACTGGTTGGGAAGATGGACGGCATGAAGGCCAAGGTGGGGCAGCTCTACTTCGACGAAGCCGTCAAATTCATGAATCAGGGCAAGTATTACCCGGCCATGAAACGGGTGGAACGGATCCGGACCTACGCCCCGGAGCTGCAGGACGATCCGGTTTTCAAGGAATTTCTCTGGAATTTCTGCAAGCAGCTCATGGATCGGGCCGACAAATACGCGCAAAAGGAACTCTGGGGGAACGCGCTGGTCTGGCTTGAGAAAGTGCAGGCCATCAATCCCTCCTATCCGGAACTGTTCCAGAAGGTCCTGGATACCAAGGATCGGATCAACAAACGGATCAAGAAATCCATCGCCGTCTTTGACTTCAGCAGCCCGAGCAACGACAAGGACGCGGGCAAGATTGCCGCCAACAAGCTGATCACGTTCCTGCACAAGAACGGGAGCGGGGATCTCAGGATCATCGAGCGGGAAAATCTTCAGTCCATCCTGCGGGAGATGCAACTGGGGCAGACGGGGCTGGTCGATGTCAAGTCGGTCCAGAGCGTGGGGAAGATGAGGGGGATCGATACCTTCATCATGGGCGACGTGCTGCACTTCTCCGCGCGTACGACGGATATGCCGAGCCTGGGTCAGGTCAAGGTTCTGGTCAATGAAGAGGATGTCCGCAATCCGGAGTTCTCCGACTGGCTGATGATGAACCCCAAGCCCAACGCGGACGATCTCAAGCACGCCCCCCCACGGACGGTGAAAAAGAGAGATTACCAGTTCATCTCCTACAAACAGGGATCGAGCAAGGTCACCGCCATTATCGAGATTTCATACAAACTTGTGGATACCCTGACCGGGGAGAACATCTTCACCAACACCATTTCCGGAAGACTGATCAAGGAGGACAAGTACCAGGACGGCGTTGCGATTGCCAATATCCCCCACGATCCGCTCGAGATTCCGACGGAGGTGGAGGTCCTAGACGAGTTGACGAACGAGAAGATCTCGGAGATGGGCCAGAGCGTGCTCAAACATTACCAGAGCCTGGAGGTCGAATACTTCAACCATGGGCAGCAGCAGCAAAAAAGGCGCAACATCGATCAGGCCGTCGAACGGTACACCGATGCGATCTACGACGAGAAGCTGAAGGGCATCTCGACCCCGATTTCCCAGAAATCCATGGAGTTCATCGTCAAGCTGGTGCAGGATAAATAGCCAAGGCGAAGCGCGGGGGGCCCGGACGTCGAGCCGGGCTTTTCTGCCTGGAGGGAAACCATGAAGAACAGAAGGTTCGTATCCTTCTTCCCACTGCTGTGGACGATCGTTTTTTCCCTCCCCGTGCTGGCAGCGGCGCAGCCCCCCACGGCGACCCGGGTTTCCGTTTTCAATTTCGGCACGGTCAATATCGAAGCCTCCGGCTACGGGACCACCGTGACCAACATGCTGACCACCTCCCTGCAGTCCGAAGCCTCCCTGAATCTGATGGACCGGAAGGAGTTGGAGGCTTTTCTCAGTCTCAACGACCTGCAGCAGAACGACCTCTTCGAAAACGTCATCCACATCGGAACGCGCCTGGGGCTTAACGTCATCGTCGTGGGCAACGTGCAGAAGCGGGGAACGATTATCGCCATCCACTGTAAGGTGGTGCACATCGAGCAGAAACGGGTGATCTTCCAGACCCATGTCCGGGCCCTGGGCGACGCCGGTCTCCTGGGCGAAGTCCGGAAACTCGCGTCCATGATCGTG
Organism: Syntrophales bacterium; assembly: GCA_023230905.1. Classification (GTDB taxonomy): domain Bacteria; phylum Desulfobacterota; class Syntrophia; order Syntrophales; family UBA2251; genus UBA2251. Next base: position 14,807 of record JALNWL010000008.1, on the reverse strand, counting down.
GCGGCCATCGCGGAAAACGCCAGCCGTTCGCTGGAGGACAAGCCCTCGATGAGGGGACCCGTCAACGTACAGAAGCGGTCGGGGAACATGCGTGTTTCCCTGAACTGGGAGGATCCCCCCGACGCGCCGGCCGCCGGTTACGAACTCTTTCGGAGCTCCACGGAGACCGGTCCCTTCGCCAAGATCGGCCAGACAACGCGCCCCGAATATCTCGACCAAGGCCTGGAGCGGAACAGGACCTACTATTACAAGATTCGTTCCTTCAATCAGCGGGGTCAGCAGAGCGAATTTTCAGCCGTGATCCCGGCCGAAACGGCGCTGACTCCCAACCCCCCCGTGATTCTGAGCGCCGAAGGTCACGTGCGGAGCATCCAGATGATCTGGTCGCCCAGTCCCATGACCAGTGACGACCCGCTGAAGATGAAGGGGTACAAACTCTACCGCGCGAAGGTGGAACAGGGGCCCTACAGGGAGGTGGCCAATATCCTGGGCAAGGACCTGGGGATCGGGGTCGACACCACGACCGCTCTCGACAAGTTGTTCAAGGTTCCTTACCTCGACAAGGGACTGGCCGACGGGGAGGAGTATTTTTACCGGGTGACCGCCTACAATGAAAAGAACCTTGAAAGCGAGTATTCCCGAAGCGTGAAAGGGACGACCATTCCCGCCGTCTCCGGTCTGATCGCCCAGGGCGATCTCATCCGGGAGATCCGGCTGAGCTGGAATCCCGTTCCGTCACCCTTCATCAAGGGGTATTTCATCTATCGCAGTCTCCGTGAGGAGGCCGATTTTTTGAAGATCCGGAAACTGGATGCCGCCGGCGCCCGGGCGGACGGGAGAGTCGCGTTTACGGATACGGAGGGACTCGCCGATCAGGTCCGCTATTACTATCGCGTCACGGCCGTTGAAGACACCGAAATCGAGACGTCTCCTTCCGTGACCGTTTCCGCCGTCACGAAGGGGAAACCCCCGAAACCGGAAGGGCTTCAGGCCAGGAGCGGGCTGGCGAAGCGGGTGGATCTCGCCTGGACGTCCAGTCGGCAGCCGGACGTTGTCGGCTACAACGTCTACTGGTCGAAGGAAAAGATCGGCAAGTATCTGCTGATCAAACGCATCGAAGGACAAGCGAACAGCGCCTTTACGGATACCGGTTCCGCCGCTTCGGAAAAGCTGGCGGACGAGGTCACGTATTATTACGCCCTGACGACGTTCAACAAGGTGGATGTGGAAAGCGATCTGACGGATCCGGTTTCCGCGACCACCAAGGCCCGTCCCGCAAAGCCCCTGGGGCTCAAGGCTGCCGATCTTCAGGTGAAACAGGCGCCGCTGTCCTGGGATCCCAATCCGGAGGAGGATGTCGAGGCGTACGCCGTCTACCGGCTCGAAGGAACCGGAGGCGGGGAGTTCTCCCGTGTGGCGACGGTCGGGAAAACGAATGCCTACATCGACCAGAACTTGAAGGACGGTACGGTTTACCAGTACCGCATCCAGGCGGAAGACCGGGACGGGCTGCTGAGTGATCTGTCCGATATCGTCCGCATCCAGACGAAGCCGCGGCCGAAAGTGCCGTCGGTCGCGAAGGGGCGTATCAGCGGCGGCCAGGCGGAACTCACCTGGCAGCCCAATGAAGAGAGCGATATCGTCCATTACGTCGTCTATGAAAAACGTTGGTACGGAACCGAGAAGATCGCCACCGTCAAAGAACCGCGCTTCAGCGAAGCGGGGCCGCCCAAGGGGAAAAAGAAGACCTATGTCGTGACGGCGGTCGACAAAGACGGGCTGGAAAGCGATCCGTGCCCGGAACTTTTGATTGTAGGACGTTAATCAAAGCGGGGTGAGGCGGGGGATGAAGACGATGAAACCGATATTCCATCGAGTGGGCAGGATCCTTGTGTTCTTGGCGTTGGTGGGGCTCATCGGCGTCTGTGGAGCCGGAGCGGCCGATACGATCGGGAAATACCAGGTGGTGCCGGGAAACGAAGACCAGGCCTTTCTGGTCGACACCACGACGGGCGCCGTCTGGATCCTGACCCACCGCACCATGGCCACGGGGCGGGAGCCGGTCGCGATTCCCTATAAATTCATCCGGATCTCTCCGCAGCACCGGGGCGAGTTTCTGGTGGAACTGGCGCCGGGCGGTGCGCCGGCCAAGGGCGGCGACGCGAAAGAGCAGACCCCCTGATCCGGGGGATGCCGGCCGGCGTTGAACGCGGAAAAGACGGACCGTCATGGAGGTTCATCCGATTCCATGCAGCGGCTGCTCGTGATTGAAGGCGGGGCAAACGCCCTGCTCACCGTGGCGCAAACTTGAGGTTTTGGGAGGCCAGCCATGAACGCGTTCAAGCGGTTATCCCTTTGTCTGACAGTGGTGCTCGCGACCTTGGCCGTGCAAAGCTGCGTCGTGGCCACTAAGACGACGATCATCACTCCGGAGATCATCGCCCTGTACAAGGGAAAGTTCAAGATCGACCCCTACATGCAGGAGCACATGCCGAGGACGGTCGCCGTCCTGCCCTTCTATGACCTGTCCAAAAGCGGGAAGGGGTTCGACGCGGTGCGGAAGGGCTTTTACAACCACTTCAGCGCCGTTCCCTACCAGGACATGGAACTCTACAAGGTCGACGCCCTCCTGGCAAAGGCCGGCCTGACCGATCCGGACATCCTCTACAAGACCCCGTACGAGGAACTGGGAAAGATCCTGGGGGTCGACGCCATCGTCCTGGGCGAGATCTCCGATTTCGACAAGCTCTTCGCGATCCTGTATTCCCATGTCGCCGTGGGTGCGGAAGTCCGGATGTACGACGCGAAGACGGGGCATTTCCTCTGGAGCGGAAAGCACACGGTCCGCATCCACGAGGGCGGCGTCTCGACCACGCCCATCGGGATCATCGCCACCATTGTAGCGACGTCCTTGAACATGAGAGACATCCAGCTGCTCCGGGCCTGCGACGACCTTTTCCGCGACATGGTCAAAACCATTCCGGCGCCCTCCCTGGCCGAGGCCCTGAGACCGCCCACGATCACGCTGTTGACCCAGGATACGAAGGGCCTCCCCAAGAAGGCCGGGGATGAAGTCCGGATCGTCATCCAGGGGACGCCGAAGATGCGGGCGCGTTTCGACATTGGCGACTACCGGCGGCGCATCGACATGCAGGAGATCGAGCCCGGCGGCTACCTGGGGGTCTACAAGGTCCTGCCGGGGGACAATGTCCAGAAGGCCACTATCACCGGGTATCTGGAGGATGACGCCCGGAATATGGCCCAGTGGGTCGACGCCGTCGGATCCGTCACCCTCGATACGACCCCGCCGGACATTCCGAAGAATTACAAATCCGTCGGCCGCAACGGTCTCGTCCTGCTGAACTGGGAGAAGAGCGTCGCGCCGGACCTGGTCGGATACCGGCTGTACCGGAGCGAGACGCCCCTCACCGGCTTTACCGAGATCGCCCGGACGGAATTGAACGAGCACCGGGATGCGGGGTTGACGAACGATCGGAAGTACTATTTTCAGATTTCCTCGGTGGATCAGGCCGGGAACGAAAGCGAACGGAGCGAAGTGATCGTCGGTATGCCCGTCACACCGGGCCCCACGCCCGTTTCGGGCGCCATCGAGGCCGATACGATCTGGTATTCAGGCGCCAGCCCCTACGTGATTGAAAATTCCGTCATCGTCCGGGACAAGGCCCGCCTCACCATAGAGCCGGGTACGGAAATCCGCTCGGGGGGGGGGGGAATCACGGTGGAGGGAAGATTGCTGGCTCAGGGGGACGGGGAGCATATCATCACCTTCGATGCCGAGGAGGGGAAAACCTGGGAGGGGATTACCTTCCTGAACGTCAAGGAAAAGGAAAACGTCCTCCGGAACGTTCGCATCCGCAAGGCGCGCATCGGGGTGCTCTGCATGGCCGCCTCACCGCGGATCGAGGCCTCGGAATTCGTCGAGAACGGGACGGCCGTCCGGATCTCGGGCGCCTTCTCGAAGCCGAACCTGGTTCAGAATACCCTCCACAGGCAGAAAGAGGCGGCGGTGGTCGTCGAGGCCGGCGCCCAGCCGCTCCTGGCGGAAAACCGCATCCGCGACAATGAGGGGAAGGGCATTGTCGTCCAGGCGTCCTCGCCCGTCATCACCCGCAACGTCATTGCGCAGAACCGCGGCGTCGGGATCGACCTGAAGACGAGCCCCGCCCGCATTTCGGAAAACAACCTGACCGACAATCGGCCTTTTGACATGACGGCGGAAATGACCGGAGAGGCGGTGAACGCGTCCGGTAACTGGTGGGGCACCGCCCAGGGGCTCGAGGTGCTGAAAAAGATCCGGGGCCGGGTCGATGTCGCCACCGTCCTGAGCGCGGCCTATCCCGACGGGAAGCCGGTCGCGCTGCCGATCCTTTCGCAGACGCTGGACGGGGCGATCACGGCCGACGGTTTCCTCACGGTGTCGAACAGCCCCTACCGGGTGCAGAAGGATGTCACCGTCGACGGCGGGGCTACCCTTTACGTCGAGCCCGGCGTGGAGATCCGCTTCGATCAGAACACCTCCCTGATCATGGCGGACGGGGGCATCGTGGCCAAGGGAACCCCGGATCGGCCGATCGTCTTCACGGCCTCGGGGACAACGCCCGCGCCGGGATTCTATACGAATGCCGTTCGATTCACGAAGAAGACGAAGGTGAACAGCGCCCTGGCCTACTGCGAGGTGAAATTCGCTTCCACGGCCCTTGATGTCTACACCGGCGCCCCGGAAATCTCCCACTGCCTGATTGCCCAGACGTCTCAGGGCGGCATCTTCTGCCGCAACGACGCAGCCCCCCGGATTTCCTACAGCACCTTCACCGCGAACGCCGGCGAAGGCGCGATCAAGAGCGTCGGCATGTCCAATCCGTCGATTCATCGGAACAATTTTATCGACAATCCCGTCGCCCTGCAGATCTTTTCCTCGATCTATATCGATGCGCGCGAAAACTGGTGGGGAAAGGCGCCCCCGGACGTCAGTCTGATCTGGGGCGATCTGGACAGGAATATCAACATCAAGCCCTGGTTGGAAAAACCGGAGGACAAGGCCTTCCGGGGCAGATAAGCCTCGGGGGGCAATTTCCCCGTTGAAAGGGGGGGGAGATTCTGTTATCGTTCCGAACATGCGGCAACAGGGGGTCGCGTTTGCCGAGGGGATGTTTCTATGGGTGATTCCATAACCGTCAAGGAGGATGTCATGAAGTCAAAATGGGTACTGACGATAGGGATTTTGCTGGCGGGCCTGTTTCTGTATGCCGGTGTGGGCCTGGCCGCCGATACGGTGAGCATGCCGGAATGGACGCAGATTATCGAACAGATGGCCGGCAAGGGCAAGATCAACTGGTCGGAGGGGTACATCGAGGCCGTGGGCATCGGCGCCCCGCCGGAAAGGTTCATTGGGAAGCCCCAGGCCCGTCCACTGGCGCTCCGGGCGGCCCGGGTCGACGCCTACCGCAACCTTCTCGAACTCACGAAGGGGGTCCGGGTGGATTCCATGACGGTGGTCAAGGACTTCGCCGTGGAGAGCGACGTGATCAATACCCAGGTGGAGGGTGTGGTTAAGGACGCCCACCTCGTTAAACAGGACTACCTCTCGGACGGGACCGTGGAAATAACGCTCCGGATGCCGCTGGCAGGCGGTTTTTCCCAGGTGATCATTCCCCGGCTGATGCAGAAGAGGTCCGTACCGCCGGAACCGGCGGCGCCCTTAGCCCCTCCCGCGGCGGCGCCGCCTGAGCCCGCCGCGCCGGCCCCTGCGGCTCCTCCGGAGGTTTTCACCGGACTCGTAATCGATGCGCGCGGTCTGCAGGCAAGACCCGCCATGTCGCCCAAGATCCTGGATGAAAGCGGGAAAGAGGTGTACGGCTCCCTGAACGTGGATCGCGAATACGCTATTCAGCAGGGGATGAGCGGTTACGCCCGCGATCTCAACGCCGCCCAGAGCAACGCGCGGGTCACCAACAATCCCGTCAGCCTCAAGGGATTGCGGACCGAAGGACCGGGCCGTTCCGACATCGTGATCAGCAATGCCGATGCGAATAAAATCCGCGGCGCCGCCGAAAACCTGAGTTTCCTGAAACAATGCCGGGTCATGATCGTTCTGGACTGACCCTTTCCGGGACGCGTTCATAGGCAGGATTTCGACCGCAGTCCCCACCGGGACTGCGGTTTTTCTTGTCGGTTCGCTCGGGGGCGCACCCCGGCGGGAGGATGATCTGCTGTGGGGAAAATCACCGTTCTGCCCGAGGAACTGACCAACCGCATCGCCGCCGGCGAGGTCGTGGAACGTCCCGCGTCGATCGTCAAGGAACTCCTCGAGAATGCCCTTGACGCCGGGGCCGAAACTGTCGGCATCGAGTTGCGGCAGGGGGGGTGCGGCGCCATTCGCGTCACCGATGACGGCGGGGGGATGGCGGCCGCCGACGTTCCCCTGGCGTTTTCCCGTTTTGCCACCAGCAAGATCGCCTCTTTTGAAGACATTTATCGAATCCGTTCTTTCGGTTTTCGGGGCGAGGCACTGCCCAGCATCGCGGCCGTTTCGCGCGTCACCCTGATTACGCGCCGTCGCGACCGGCCGGACGGAACGCGCCTGATCGTCGAGGCCGGCCAGATTATCGAGGTGACCGATTGCGGCTGTCCTTCCGGCACCTCCATCCTCGTCGAAAACATCTTCGACCCCGTTCCCGTCCGGAAGAAATTCCTCAAGCGTGAATCCACGGAACTTTCGGCTTGCCTGGAGGCGATCACCCGGGTGGCGCTTCCCCACCGCCATGTCCGGGTGCGCGTCCAGGCCAACGGGCGCAGCGTGATGAGCCTTCCCGCGACGGAAGGAGACCTGGAACGGCTGGGGCTTCTGTTGGGGGAGGAGGCGGCCGGCCACCTACTGCCTTTTTCGGGCTTCCGGGAAACAGCCTCTCTCTCGGGATTTTGCTCGCGTCCCGCCTGGACCCGCTCCGACGGTAAACAGATCTTCTGCTACGTCAACGGCCGCTTCGTTCGGGACCCCCTCCTGCAGCACGCCGTCATGACGGCCTATCGCCGCCTCATCGAAGCCAGGCGCTACCCGGCCTGCATTCTTTATCTCGACGTGGCTCCCGAAGAGGTGGATGTCAACGTCCATCCAGCCAAGGCGGAGGTCCGGTTCCGGCAACCCCGGGACATCTACGCGCTGATCGTCGAGAGCCTGGTCGCAATCCTTTCGGGATCGACCGCCGTTCCGTCCGCGCCTCTGGCCGACATCGCGCGGGAGCCCCTGTATCAGGCCCGCATCGAGGAGGCCATGAAGCGGTACACGATTTCCTCCGGGAGGAGCAAGCGCCTCTTTGCGGGGCTGCCGGCGGCCCCGGCGGTTCGTCCGGACCGCGACGCGGGGTTCCCGACGCCGCCCACGACGGCGGCTCCGTTCCCGGAGGCGGCGATCCGCTTTACCGAGGGGACCTACCTGGGACAGGTCCTGTCCACCTACCTAGTCTTTGCGCATCCCGCCGGCATTCTCCTGATGGATCAGCACGCGGCCCACGAGCGGGTTCTTTTCGAACGCCTGCGAACGAGCGGGACGGCGGGAAAGGTCGTGACCCAGCAGCTTCTCCTGCCGGAAGTGATCTCGCTGCGCGCCGGCGAGTTCCAACTCGCCCTGTCGCTGCAGGCGCTCTGGGACGAACTGGGCTTCGCCATCGAGCCGTTCGGGGACACCAGCATCGCCGTCAAGGCCGTTCCCGCCCTCGTCCCGAACCTCGATCCCCGGCAGACGGTCAGAGACCTTCTGTCCGAACTGTCCGAACTGCCCGCGACGGCCGGGCTCCGGGAACAGCGGGACCGGCTCCACGCGGTCCTCGCCTGCAAGGGGGCCGTCAAGGCGCATCAGGAGCTGACGGAGGCGGAGGTCGGCGCCCTCTGCCGGGAACTGGAAGCCATTTCCTTCTCCTCCACGTGTCCGCACGGACGCCCCGCGTATGTGCTCATCGACGAACGGGACCTGAAACGGATGTTCAGGAGAACCTGAGGCGAAGGGTCGGCTGAGGAGGAAATGACGTCCGGAGACAGGCCGAAACTCATTGTGATCCTGGGGCCGACGGCGGTCGGGAAGTCGTCGCTGGCGCTCGAGCTCGCCCAGGCGTACGGCGGGGAAATCATCAGTGCCGACTCCATGCAGGTGTACCGGGGAATGGATATCGGGACCGCCAAGCCGGGCCGGGAAGCCCGTGCGCGCGTCCCCCACCATCTTATCGATGTCGTCGATCCGGACGAACCCTTCAACGCCGCCCTGTTTGTTGAACAGGCCGGGCAGGTCATCGACCGTCTGCATCGCCTGGGTAAGCCGGTGTTCGTCGTGGGCGGGACGGGGCTCTATATCCGCGCCCTTCTAGGGGGGCTGGTCGGCGGCCCCGGCCCGGACGAGGCCCTGCGGGCGCAATGGAGGGCGGTCCGAGACGAGAAGGGCGTTTCACATCTTTATGAACAGCTCCGACGGCTGGATCCCCGGGCGGCGGGGCGGATCCATCCTCACGATGCGGTCCGTATCGTGAGGGCGCTAGAGGTTCTCGCCCTGACCGGAGAATCCATCGTCGGCAAACAGGCCGAGCATCGCTTTGCCGAACGGCGCTACCGCAGCCTCAAGATCGGCCTTCGGCTGGAGCGGGAACCGCTCTTTGCCCGGATCGAGGCGCGCGTCGACGCCATGATTGCCGCCGGCCTCGTGGACGAAGTCGCGGGACTGGCGGCGCGCGGCTACGATGCGTCGCTCAAGCCGATGCAATCCCTGGGCTATCGCCATATCGGAGGCTGGCTCCGCGGGGAGGCTGATCTTTCCAATGCGGTCCGGAGGCTGAAGCGCGATACGCGGCATTACGCCAAACGTCAACAGACCTGGTTTGCCCCCGATCCGGAGATTCGCTGGTTTTCTCCCGGCGATACGGCGGGCGTGGAGGCCTGTCTGCGGCCGTTTCTGAACCGTGAAATTCCTTGACTTAAAGGGGAGGGGAAGATTATAAAAACAGCCAAATCGGTGGTTGAAGGACAAAAGGAATCCCCGGGCGGGTTCCAGGAGAACGGTCTTTTCAAGAATAAGGAGGATGATATGGTTCGTCTATTCAAGAATCGAAATCTTACCACGGTCCTGGTTCTCGTCGCGGCGGGCCTGCTTCTCGTTTCCTGCGGTCCCAAGGCCAGGGTGGCGACCAGCGAACTGGACACGCCGGAGCATCACTTTTATACGGGCATGAAGCTGCTGGATCAGGGACGCTATGTCGATTCCCAGCAATCCTTCAACTTGGCCATCCAGCTGGACCCCAAGTATTCCAAGGCCTACGCAGGCAGCGGCCTTGCCAATGCCTATCAGCGGGATTTCAGCGCCGCTTTCGCGATGATGAAGAAAGCCGGGAAATATGCGAAAACCGAGGAGGAAAAGGTCTTCGTCCATGTCGGCTACATCCGCATCAACACCCTGAGCGCCGCCGACTGCCTCCGGTCGGGCATCCGCACCGGCGTGGTGTGCGACCCGCCGTCCGACTGGCTGGATACGGCCAAGGGAGAATTCGACGACGCCGTGCTCATCGATCCCAAGTCCTCGGCCGCTTACTATTTTATGGGAATCGCCTACAAAACGGCCCTGGACATCAACCAGGCCGCCTCCATGTTTTCCAAGGTCCTGGATCTGAAGGGCGACTACGTGCGCGAGGCCGACGATCAGTGGCGCCTCGTCCAGAAGATCCAGCGGGCCATGCCGGGCACGATCACCGGAAAGAAGATCGCCTTCGTGGAGCAGATCACACGCGCCGATGCGGCGGCCCTGTTCATGGAGGAATTGAAGATCGATGTCCTGTATCAGAAGCGCACCCTGAAAACCTTCGACACCTCATTCAAGGATCCCGAGAAGGCCAAGGAATCCGGTCCAGCCCCGAAAACGGCCAACGACATCGCCACGCATCCCCTGAAGGCGGACATCGAGGGGATCATCCAGTTGGGCGTTCGGGGGCTCGAGGTTTTCCCGGATGGCGCCTTTCACCCGAACGACCTGATCGACCGGGCGAGTTACGCCATGATGATCGAGGATATCCTCATGAAGGTGAGCGGCGACAGCACCCTGGCGACCAAGTTCATCGGAGAGACGGCGTCGTCTTTCCCCGACTTGAGAACGGACCTGCCCTATTACAACGCGGTGCGGGTGGTAACGTCGCGCGGCATCATGGAGCCAAAGGATCTGGCATCGGGCGAATTCGGGCCCCTGGGTCCGGTGGGCGGGGCCGACTCCCTGCTCATCATCCGTAAATTCAGCGACATCCTGAAGATTTATTAGGCAGGAGAGAAATCCTATCGGGAAAGATCCGAACAGGCAAGACCAAGACGCGGGGGATGGCAGGGGAAAGAGATTCTCCCTGCCGTCCCCCGTGGCATCATAGCGGAAAGATCCCCTCGATCGCCCCTCGAACAGTGCGGAGCGCAGCGCCTCCGCAGGGGAGGAAGGGGGATTTTTTCATGGAGTGTATCAATGGGCGGTGGAACTTTAAGTAAAACCTACGAACCCCGGGATTCCGAAGCGAAGTGGTACGCCTACTGGCTGGAGAAGGGCTTTTTCCACGCGGTCGATGACGGCGCGAGGCCGCCGTTCGCCATCGTCATCCCTCCTCCCAACGTAACGGGCATGCTCCACATGGGCCATGCCCTGAACAATGTCTTGCAGGACATCATCGTCCGGTTCAAGCGCATGCAGGGCTACAACGCCCTCTGGATGCCCGGCATGGATCATGCCGGGATTGCGACCCAGAACGTCGTGGAGCAGGAACTGGCGCGTGAGGGGCTCACCCGCCACGATCTGGGACGGGAGAAGTTCGTCGAGCGCGTTTGGGAGTGGAAGGCCAAATACGGCGGCGTGATCATCAACCAGTTGAAGCGCCTGGGCTGTTCCTGCGACTGGGAGCGCGAGCGCTTCACGATGGACGAGGGGCTGTCCCGCGCCGTCCGGGAGGTGTTCGTCCGCCTGTACAACGACGGCCTCATCTACCAGGGAGACTACATCGTCAACTGGTGCCCGCGCTGCCACACGGCCATCTCCGACCTGGAGGTGGAGTACAAGCAGGAGCCCGGCTTTCTCTGGAACATCCGTTATCCCTTTGCCGACGGGAACGGCGAAATCGTCGTCGCCACGACCCGTCCCGAGACGATGCTCGGCGATACGGCGGTCGCCGTCAATCCGGAAGACGACCGGTACCGGGCCCTCGTGGGGAAGCGCGTCGTCCTGCCGCTGGTGAACAAGGAAATACCCATCATCGCCGATGACTACGTGACGCTGGACTTCGGTTCCGGCGCCGTCAAGATCACGCCCGCCTGCGATCCCAACGACTTCGCCATGGCGGGGCGGCACGATCTCGAAATCATCAAGATCATGGACGGCAGCGGCGTGATCAACGCGAACGGCGGTTCGTACGAAGGTCAGGACCGCTACGAATGCCGGCGGAACGTCGTCCGGGATCTGGAAGAGCAGGGCTATCTCGTCGGGACGGAGCCCTACGTCCACAACATCGGCCAATGCTACCGCTGCAAGACGGACATCGAACCAATGGTCTCCAAGCAGTGGTTCGTCAAGATCCAGCCCCTGGCCCGGGCCGCCACGGCGGCGGTCGTCAAGGGCGAGACCCGGATCGTTCCGTCCATGTGGGAGTCCACCTACTACGAATGGATGGACAACATCCGCGACTGGTGCATCTCCCGGCAGATCTGGTGGGGCCACCGGATCCCCGTGTGGACCTGCGGCGGGTGCGGCCGGATGATCGTCGCCACCCAGGATCCCGAGACGTGTCCCGATTGCGAGGGCCGGGACCTGCGGCAGGAGGAGGACGTCCTTGACACCTGGTTCAGCTCCGCCCTCTGGCCCTTCTCCACCCTGGGATGGCCCGACGGGACGGCGGCCCTGAAGACCTTCTACCCCACGTCGCTCCTCGTCACCGGGTTCGACATCCTGTTCTTCTGGGTCGCCCGCATGATGATGATGGGGCTTTACGTCATGAAGGACGTTCCCTTCCGGGACGTCTATCTCCACGCCCTGGTCCGAGACGAGAAGGGCGACAAGATGAGCAAGTCCAAGGGGAACAGCATCGATCCCTTGGAGATGATCGACAAGTACGGAACGGACGCCTTCCGCTTCACCCTGGCGGCCTTCTCGGCCCAGGGGCGCGACGTGCGCATGTCGGAGGAGCGGATCGAGGGCTACAAGTATTTCGTCAACAAGATCTGGAACGCGACGAAGTTTTCGCTCATGAACCTGAAGAGCGAGCCGAAGGGGACCGAAACGGTTCCGCCGCAGGACCTCTCCCTGGCCGACCGCTGGATCCGTTCGCGCCTCAACAGGACGACCGCCGAGGTCATCCGGGGGCTCGACGAATACAAATTCAACGAAGCCGCCGCCGCCGTGTACCAGTTCGTCTGGCACGAGTTGTGCGACTGGTACCTCGAACTGATCAAGCCGGTCCTCTACGGGAGCGAGGACAACGCGGCCGTCGTCGCCGCCCGCCGGACGCTCCGCCGGACGCTCCAGACCTCGCTCAAGCTTCTGCATCCCTTCATGCCGTTTCTCACGGAGGAGATCTGGCAGACCCTCGTGGCGGACGGTACGTCCATCATGGTCAGCGAGTTCCCGCGAGTGGACGAAACGCCGGCCGATCCGGAAGCGGAGGCGCGCATGGGGCTCGTCATGGACGTGATCAGCGCGATCCGGAACATCCGGGGGGAGGTCAACATCGCCCCTTCCAAGAAGGTGAACGTCCGGATCTTTGCGCCGGAGGCCGAGGGCGCGGCCGTCGTCGCTGCCGAGCGCGGCCATATCGTCAACCTGGCCAACCTCCAGAGCCTCGAGATCGACCGGACCCTCGAAGAGCCCAAGGGGGCCGCCACCGGGGTCGTCGGCGGCCTGCGCATCTTCGTCCTTCTGGAAGGCGTGGTCGATATCGGCGCGGAGCGGGCCCGGCTACAGAAGGAACTGGCCAAGGTGAACCGCGATCTCGAAGGGGTGGCGAGAAAGCTCGCCAACCGGGATTTTCTCGCCCGGGCGGCGGCCGCCGTCGTTCAGAAGGAAGAGCGGAAACACCGGGATTTGACGGACAAACACCAGGCTCTGGAGGCGGCCCTGAAGCGGTTTGCCGATCTGGGGTGAGCGGACGGTCCCCATGCTGCCGAAAACGGTGCTCGACCCCATTCTGAGACAGGCCCTGGCCGAAGACATCGGCCCCGGAGACGTGACCACGGAGGCGATCCTGAAGGGCGACGAGCGGGGACGGGCCTGCGCGATCGCCAAGTCGGACCTGGTGGTGGCGGGCGGGGAGGTGTTCCGGGAGGTCTTCACCCTGATGGACGCCTCGCTGGAAGTCGTCCTGTCCCGCCGGGACGGTGACCGGGCCCGGCCCGGGGACAGCCTCGCGGAACTGAACGGCCGTCTGGACAGCATCCTGACGGCCGAGCGCACCGCCCTGAATTTCTTCCAGCGCCTCTGCGGCATCGCCACGCTTACGCGGCGCTTCGTGGAGGAAATCGATGGAACCGGGGCCCGAATCCTGGACACGCGCAAGACAGCGCCGGGCTTGAGGCTTCTCGACAAGTACGCCGTACGGGTCGGCGGCGGACGAAATCACCGGTTTGCCCTTTTCGACGGTGTGCTCATCAAGGACAATCATATCGCGGCAGCGGGCGGGATCGCCGCCGCCGTTGCGAAGGTCCGTCAGACCGTCGCGCATCTCGTGAAGATCGAAGTTGAATGCAAAAATGCCGTCGAGGTCGGGGAGGCGCTGGCCGCCGGCGCCGACGCCGTGATGCTGGACAACATGGATCTGCCGGCGATGAGGGAAGCGGTGGCCCTGGTCCGGGGGCGCGTCCCGCTCGAGGCCTCGGGCAATGTCACCTTGGCCAATGTCCGGAGCGTGGCCGAAACGGGGGTCGATTTCATCTCCGTCGGCGCCCTGACCCACTCCGTGGCGGCGGCGGATATTTCGCTCGGCATTCAGCAGGGGACATGAGTCCGTCTTTTAGCGCCGCAAGCCTGTCGGAGCGTCTCGCGGGCGTCGGTCTCGCCCGGCACATCCTTTTTTATGCGGAGCTCGGCTCCACGAATGAAGAGGCCTTCGACCTGGCCCGGCAGGGCGCGCCGGAAGGAACCGTGGTCGTGGCGGACCGCCAGACTCAAGGGCGGGGGCGGATGCAACGCGTCTGGGTTTCGCCGCCGGGACGGAATCTTTACCTGTCGCTCGTCTTAAGACCGGATATCGCGCCGGAGCAGGCCCCTCAGTTGTCGATTGTGGCCGGTGTCGCCGCGGCCGAGGCGCTCGTGGGCCTGTGTCCCGGTGTGACGCTGAAGTGGCCGAACGACGTCCTCGCCGGGGGGCGAAAGCTCTGCGGGATCCTGGCCGAAATGAAGGCCTCCGCCGGGCGGCTGGACTTCGTGATCCTCGGGATCGGCGTCAACGTGAATCTCCTGCGGGAGGAGTGCCCGCCGGAAATCGCAGGAATCGCCACCTCTCTCCGGGACGAGACGGGAGGGCCGCTCTCCCGCGTCGAGGTGGCCGCCGTGTTCCTCCGCTCCCTGGAGGCCGCCTACCGGACCTATTGCCGGGAGGGGTTCCCGCCCCTCCGGACGCGCTGGCTCGAGCGGACGGACATGGCGGGAAAGCCCGTTCGCGTCATGGCGGGGACGGACGTGTACGAAGGCCGGATGGCCGGGCTCGACGACGCGGGGGGCCTGCTGCTCGAGGAGAAGACGGGGGGCATCCGAGCGGTGATGGCGGGCGATGCCTCGGTTGTGAAAGGATAAGCGT
>JALNWL010000007.1 GCA_023230905.1 Syntrophales bacterium | reverse complement strand
GGCTACTACTCCGAGGCCGAGGGGGCGACGCCTTACTTCAAGCTGCGGAGCAAGTTCGGCGATGGCGTCCAGCAGGTCTACGAGATGTTCAAGAAGGAGGTCACGGAGGGCATCGGTACGACCGGCATCCGTCCCGGCGTCCTGAAGCTGGCGTCGAGCCGGGGGGAGATCACGGACTACGAGCGGATGTTCTTCAAGGCGGCGGCCCGGGTTTCCCGGGAGGAGGGGATCCCCATCCTGACGCACACCGAGGAGGGCACGCAGGGGCCGGAACAGGCGGAACTCCTCCTGGCGGAGGGGGCCGATCCCGGACGCGTCCTGATCGGTCACATCTGCGGCAGCACGGACATCGATTACCTGATGCGCGTCCTCGAGACGGGCGTGTACATCGGGTTCGACCGGCTGGGGATCGAAGGGCTTGTCGGGACGCCGCCCGATTCCCGCCGCGAGGCCTGTCTGATCGGTCTCATCGGCCTGGGGTACGCCGGGCAGATCATGATTTCGCAGGACTGGGTCAACCATTGGCTGGGGCGGCCGGGCGTGGGCGAGATTGTCTCCTTGGTGATGCCCAACTGGAAGCCGACCCATCTGTTCGACGATGTCCTGCCGGTCTTGGAGAAGGCCGGAGTCACCGCTGGTCAGATCGAGACGATGCTCGTGGACAACCCGCGCCGGTTCCTCTCCGGAGGAGCGTGATCGCACCGCGGAACCGCGACGCGTCGGCCGGACCGGAGAGGGGAATGGGGCGTGTCCGACCTTGTTCGTGATGCCCTGCGGGGGATCCAGAAGGTTCGGCGGGGCTGCGGGCGTGACAGTCGGGAAAAAGACGGCTCCGGATGCAAACGCCGCCGGCTTGTCCTGCGGAGATTCTTGTTGACTTTGGGCGCGGGGTTCTTTACTGGTGAAGCGTCCCTGGGGCAGAGACCCTGTCCCGATCCTTGCCCTCCCGGAGGAACCCTGCATGCCGTTACTGTCCGATCTCGCCCAAGCCCTCGAGGCGGGAGACCGCGCCCGGGTTGAAATTCTCACCGCCCGGGCCCTCCAGGAAAACATGTCGCCCGACGGGATCCTCAAGGAGGGACTGTTTGCCGGGATGGACGTCGTGGGGGCAAGATTCAAGAACGGAGACATCTACATCCCGCAAGTCCTGATTGCCGCGCGGGCCATGCACGCCGGCATGGAGATCCTGAGGCCCCATCTGATCCGGACCGGCGCAAAACCGGCCGGGACCTTTATCATCGGCACCGTCCAGGGCGATCATCATGACATCGGGAAGAATCTTGTCGCGATGATGCTTCAGGGCAAGGGATTTGAGGTGATCGACTTGGGCGTCAACGTTCCGTCGGAGCGGTTTGTCCAGGCCCTGAGAGATCACGAGGCGAACATTATCGGCATGTCCGCCCTGCTCTCCATCACGCTTCCCTTCATGGAGGAGACGATCGAGGCCATTGGCAGGGCGGGCCTGAGGGACACGGTCAAGATCATGGTCGGTGGCGGGTCCGTGACCCAGGCGTATGCCGACCAAATCGGTGCGGACGGCTACGGGCCGGACGCCACGGCGGCGGCCGAAAATGCCCTGGCGCTGCTGGCATAGACCCCGGAGACCGTTATGACTGGGAAAGAGCGGATCCTGACAGCCCTGTCCCTCCAGGAACCGGATCGCGTTCCCCTCTATATCCACGCCATCAACGAAGCGCCCATCATCGGGATCGGCCGCCATCTGAGGGAGGGGCTTCCGGACAGCAAGGCCCTCTATGAGATGGATGCGTCCGAAACGGTCGCCCTGCTCGATACCCTCTTCCTGATTCATGAGGCGTTCGAGATCGACGGCTTCACCGCCTTCGAGATCGGCCACGAAACGGTCCTGGATGAGCGTCATGTCCGGGACGACTGGGGCGTCCTGTACGAGCGGAGTCCTTACGGCCTGCCCGTTGCCTCGGGGCATCCGCTCAAGGCACCGGACGACCTGAGCCGCTACCATCCTCCCCGGCCCCGACGGGAGCACCTGCTGATGCACGATCTGGCCCGGGATCGGTTCAAGGGGCACAAGGCCCTTTTCTGGATGATGCGGGGCGCCTTTGTCAGAAGCTGGCGGCTGGCGGGCATGGAGAACCTCATGATCCAGATGTTCGATTGTCCGTCCTTTGTTCATGCCCTCGCCCGGATGGTGACGAACTTCAACCTTGAGATGCTGGACCTGTTGACGGATGCCGGCGTGGATGTCCTGATCGTGGAGGACGACATCGCCGACAAGCAGTTCCCGCTCATCGCCCCCGATCAATTCAGGACCTTTGTCGAACCCTACAATCGGGAACTGGTCGACAAGGCGCACGCCGCGGGTCTGAAGGTCGTGCGCCACAGCGATGGGAACCTCTGGCCGCTCCTCGACAGCCTGTTCGATGCAGGCTACGACGGCCTGAATCCGCTGGAGCCGCAGGCAGGCATGGACTTGAAAAAGGTGAAGGCCCACTGCGGTGACCGGATCTGCCTGATCGGCAATATCGACTGCATCGAACTACTGCCCTCCGGGACACCCGTCCAGGTCGAGGCGGCCGTGAGGCAGGCCATCGAGGATGCCGCCCGGGGCGGGGGATACATCCTTTCGGACTCCAACTCCCTCCACCCCGGCGTCAAGCCGGAAAACTGCATCGCTATGTTCGAGGCCGCAAAGAAATACGGCCGCTACCCCGGCGCCGGACGCTGACCCCCTCGCTTTCTTCGAAAAGGAGACAGACATGAACGTCGGCCACGATCCCTCGCTCCCGATCTCTCGCGGCCAGACCTATTTCATCTTCGGACTGTTATTCCTGCTGTATATGTTTGATTACATCGATCGGCTCGTCGTATCGTCCCTGTTCCCCTTCATCAGGCGGAATGGGGGTTGTCGGATACGCAATGCGGCCTGTTGATCTCCGCGGTCTACTGGTCGATCCTGATCTTCAGCCTGCCCGTCTCGATCCTGGTCGATCGCTGGAGCCGGAAGAAAAGCATCGCCCTGATGGCCCTGCTCTGGAGCTTGGCGACGGGGGCTTGCGCCTTCACGCGCAGCTTCGGCCAGCTCTTCGCCGCGAGAACGGCGATCGGGCTCGGGGAGGCGGGTTACGCGCCTGGCGGAACGGCCATGATCTCCGCGCTGTTCCCGGAAGAAAAGCGGGCCAAGATCCTGGGGCTCTGGAATGCGTCGATCCCGCTGGGAAGCGCGCTGGGCATTGTGCTGGGCGGCGTGATCGCCGACCGTTTCGGATGGCGGCACGCCTTCGGCATCGTCGCCATTCCCGGCATGATCATCGCCCTGCTGTTCTTTTTCGTCAAAGACTATAAGACGGTCGCCCTGATCAAATCCGCGAAGGGTCCACACCGGAAAATCAGGATGAACCGGAAAGACTACGTGCATCAGTTCACACACCCCAAATCGCTGATCTTCAACAACCTGGCCTTTGCGGCCAATGTCTTCGTCACGACGGCCCTGATGAGCTGGCTTCCGACCTACTTCAGTCGAACGGAAGGGCTTTCCATGACGAAGGCGGGCGGAAAAGCGGGGGCCATCATGTTTCTGGCCGTGCTGGGTGCACCCCTGGGGGGCTGGCTGTCCGACCTCTGGCGGAGGAAAAAGCTCAAGGCCCGGATGCTTTTCCCCGCCTGCACTTCCTTCCTGACCGCCGTTATTTTCTTCACGGCCCTGGTCCTTTTTCATGGGCCTGCGCAATACATCGCCTTCCTGATCGGCGGGATCTCGATCGCCGCCTTTGTGCCGGCATCCGTGGCCGTCACGCAGGACGTCGTCCATCCCGGCCTGAGAGCCACCTCCCTGAGCCTGAACGTTGTCATCCAACACCTGCTGGGAAGCTCTCTCGGCCCCATCTTTGTCGGCGTTCTCTCGGATCGCCTGGGTCTGACGGTTGCGCTTTCCTTCCTCCCCTTTTTCACGGCCCTGGCGGCCCTTTTCTTTCTCGTCGGTTCCTTTTACTATCAACGGGATATCGATGCGGTTGAAAAGATCGACATTGAATTCGAAAAGCCCATAACCGGAGGAGGGTTGTGAGAAGAAAACCAAACAAAACCGGATCCTTGTCTGATCGCTCCCCCCGGAGGGGCCAGCGATGACGGCAAGAAGGCGTAACCGGGGGGGCGGCGTGAAGGGGGAACATCCGATCCTCACCATTCTTCCCGCCAGGAGAACGGTGAGGGTTTCCCCGGGGACCACCCTGGCGGAGGCTGTCGCCCAGGCGGGCATTTTTTTTTCGCAGGACTGCGGCGGCCGGGGAACGTGCGGCAAATGCCGCCTGCGGCTTTTGTCCGGAGCGGTTACGCCCACCACGGAGATCGAGGAAAAACATCGACAGCAAGGCCATCTGCAGGGACAGGAGGTACTGGCCTGTCAACGGCAACCGCTGGACCGTGTGACGGTCTATGTCGAGAACGACCCGACCGACCGACCCTCGGCGCTGACGGGCAAGGACATTGACCCGGGTGACGGCCAAGCCCCCGCGCCTCATGTGTTGAAGCAGTTTCAGGTGCTTGCGCCGCCATCGTTAGCGGATCAGACACCGGATCTCGAACGCCTCCTTCACGCACTGGATGCCGATCTCACGGCGACCCCGGGGGTCATCGCGACCCTGCCGGAATTGCTGAGAAAAAATGAATTCAACGTAACGGCGGTGATCTTCCGGGACCGGCTCGTTGCGGTTGAAGGAGGGGATACGTCCGGGGAGGCCTATGGGATCGCACTGGACATCGGCACGACCACCGTGGCGGGATATCTGGCGGACCTTCGGACGGGCGCCCTGCTCGATTCGATGGCCGCGATGAACCGGCAGGCGCGTATCGGCGCCGATGTCATGACCCGCGTGGCCCATACGCTGGAGGACCCGGAAGGTCTTGCCCGTCTCCAGGGCGATGTCGTCGCCTCCGTCAACGGGATGATCGATGCCCTGCTGGCGCAAAACGGGATTGACCCCTCCCGTCTTTACCTCCTGACGGCCGCGGGTAATACGGTGATGAGCCACCTGCTACTGGGCGTCCCCTCCCGAGCCTTGGCCCAAGCCCCGTTCGTTCCAGCCTTTCGCTCCCGTCTGGTCGTGCCTACCCGCCGACTGTGCCTGAGGGCGCCGGCTTACGCCAGGCTCCTCGTTATGCCGAATATCGCCGGCTATGTGGGATCGGATATTACCGCCGCCATTCTGGCGACGGACATGGATCGTCCGCGGGGAATCCGGCTGCTCATCGATCTTGGGACGAACGGCGAAATCGTTCTGGCGCAGGGACTCCGCCGGGTGACCTGTTCGACGGCGGCCGGGCCCGCCTTCGAGGGCGCCGGGATCCGCCAGGGCATGAGGGCCGAAGCGGGCGCGATCAGCGCCGTCCGCATCGGGGACGATGTCCGGCTCTCGGTGGTGGGTGGGGCGGCGCCCAGGGGGATATGCGGATCCGGCCTGGTCGATGCCGTGGCTGAACTGGTGCGGATCGGGATCATCGATCAAAGCGGTCGCCTCCGCCGGGCGGAATCTTGTCCTGCAAGCGTTCCCCGGGCCCTGCTGCCCCGGCTGCGGACCGGCGGCGGGGGCAATGCCTTTTGGTTGACGGAGGGAGAGACGGAGGTGATCCTCCACCAGCAGGACGTCCGGGCGCTTCAGCTCGCCAAGGGCGCGATCCGTGCCGGAATCGAGATCCTGCTGGATCGGTGGGGATTGACGGCTGCGGACCTCGAGGAGGTGCTCCTGGCCGGGGTCTTCGGGAGCCGCCTCAAGGCCGAAAGCCTCCTCGCGATCGGATTGCTGCCCCCGCTGGCCCCGGAAAAGATCCGGCCCGTCGGCAATGCCGCCGGACTGGGCGCCTGGCTGTCCCTGATCTCGATGCCGCAATGGGAGCGAGCGGCCGTGATCGCCGCCGGGACGGAACACGTCGAACTGTCGGGGCATCCGGCGTTCCAATCCCGGTTTGTCGAGGCGCTCGATTTTCCGCCAACCGGATGAAGGGGTGCCGCGATGATCTCGTTGTTGCTGGCCTGTAATACGATTCGCGAGGAAATCTGTGCAGTTGCGGATAGATTGAACGCAGAGATCCCGATGGTCTTTCTCGAAGCGGGACTGCACATTTTTCCGGAGAGGCTCCATCAGAGCCTCCAGACCGAGATCGATGGGGTCGATGACGCGGTGTCCCATATCCTGCTCGGCTTCGGTTTCTGCGGGAATGCCCTCGTGGGATTGCGCTCAACGGACAAGACCCTGGTTGTTCCGAAGGTGGACGACTGCATCACGCTTCTGCTGGGGTCCATCGCCCGGCGCATCGAAATCAACAGCGAGGGAAGTTACTACCTGACAAGGGGCTGGCTGGACAACCGGATCACGATATGGGATGAATACAAGCACTGTTTAGAACGCTACGGCGAACAGCAGACCCGAATCATCATGCGAGGCATGATCGGTCATTATCGCCGCCTTGTCCTTTTGGACACGGGGGTGCCCGGGGGTGGGAACTGGCGCGAGACGGCCGGGCGGATGGCCTCCGCCTTCGCGCTTCAAACGATTGAAGTCGAGGGGACCTCCTTATTGATCGAAAAGCTGTTGCGCGGG
The DNA here is from genome assembly GCA_023230905.1 of Syntrophales bacterium. Taxonomy (GTDB): domain Bacteria; phylum Desulfobacterota; class Syntrophia; order Syntrophales; family UBA2251; genus UBA2251. The sequence continues at coordinate 26,617 of JALNWL010000007.1, read as the reverse complement.
GCGTGGGATGAGGATTTTCTCGTCCTGCCCCCGGGCACGGAGATTGAGAGGTCCATGCTGCTCGATGCGTCGAGCACGGACGCGAGAAGCGGCGGACAGCATGGCGGCCCCGAACCGCCCACGGCCGGAGCGGCGACCGTTCGTGCGCCTCGGCCGACACGCGGAACGCCCGGCGGAGAGGGCCGTGGAGGTTCGGTGTCCGCCATCGGGACCTGCGGAGAAAGGTCAAGACATGAAAAAAATCAGGGATGAAGTCAAGGAAGGCCGGGTTCTCATCTCCGACGGGGCCTGGGGCACGATGCTGCAACAGGGGGGATTCCAGCCGGGAGAATGCTTGGAGCTCTGGAACGTGGAGATGAGGGAGGCCGTCCTGGCCGTTGCCGGGGCCTACATCCAGGCCGGCGCGGACATGATCGAGACGAACAGCTTCGGGGGCAACCGGTACAAGCTGGCTCTGTACGGGCTGGAAGACCGCGTGGGGGAGCTGAACGCCGCCGCGGCTGCCATTTCCAGGCAGGCGGCAGGTCCGGGTCGGCATGTTTTGGGGTCCATCGGACCCACGGGGAAGCTCCTGATCATGCAGGAAGTGACGGAGGCGGATCTCTTCGAGGCCTTTTGCGATCAGGTCGTGGCCCTCGAACAGGGTGGGGCCGACGCCTGCTGCATCGAGACCTTTGCGGATATCGACGAAGCGCGGTGCGCCGTCCGGGCGGCTAAAGAGCGGACGGATTTGGAAATTATCTGCACCTTCAGCTTTGACAAGACCCCCAAGGGCGAATACCGGACGATCATGGGGGTTACACCGGCCCGGATGGCCGGGACGATGGTCGAGGCCGGGGCGGACATCATCGGGGCCAATTGCGGCATCGGGATGGCAAGGATGGTCGAGGTCGTTCGGGAGATTCGGGCGGTGGACCGTCTGACGCCGATTCTGGTTCACGCGAATGCGGGCCTGCCCGTGATGGTCGGCGACCGGGCGACCTATCCTGAAACGCCCGAGGTCACCGCCGCCTATTTTCCCCGGCTGGTCGAGGCCGGGGCGAACATTATCGGGGGATGCTGCGGGACGACCCCCGCCCACATTGCCGCGCTGGTCGGGGCGCGTCGTCAACAATCCTGAAATGTTCGGAGACGAGAGCCGTTCATCCCGCGGGATGAAAGCCCCAGGACGGGAGACTCTGGAGCGACCCCAAGGAGATGGAGAAAGGACGGAACCATCAACCATCTGTTGCGAGGAGGGTTGGGCATGACGGAAGGACAGAGGATGTTTCAACTGGAGGGGAAAATCGCCCTGGTCACCGGCGCCAGCCGCGGCATTGGCGAGGCCGTCGCGAAAACTCTGGCGGGACACGGCGCCGAGGTTATTCTGACGAGCCGCAAGCTCGGCGATCTGGAGCGGGTGGCCGCGGCGATCCATGAAGCAGGCGGACGTGCGACGGCGTTGGCCTGCCATATCGGAGAGATGACGCAGATCGGGGATCTGTTTGCCCAGGTCCGCGCCCGATTCGCGAAACTTGACATCCTGGTGAACAATGCCGCCACGAACCCTTTTTTCGGAGAGGTTCTGAACGCCGATGAATGGGCCTGGGACAAGACCTGCAACGTCAACCTCAAGGGCTATTTCTTTATGAGCCAGTACGCGGCCCGCGTGATGAAGGAACAGGGCGGCGGGGCGATTGTCAACGTGGCCTCCATCAACGGCATCAAGCCGGCCCCGTTCCAGGGGATCTATTCGATTACGAAGGCGGGCGTCATCGCAATGACGAAATCGTTCGCCAAGGAACTTGCCGGATTCAACATTCGCGTCAATGCGCTCCTACCGGGGATTACGGACACGAAATTTTCGGCCGTCATGGTCCAGAACGCGGAGTTTATGCAGGCCGTCCTGCCGATGATCCCCATGGGGCGGGTTGGCCAGCCCGGGGACATGGCGGGTGCGGTGCTGTACCTGGTCTCCGACGCCGCCGCCTATACCACCGGGGCCTGCATCATCGCTGACGGCGGGATGCTGGCGTAGGGCGATCAGAGGGGGTGATCCCAGCCCATGGCGAGGTCGTCGCGGGCGTGGTTCGTCCGAAGACGCGCTTCGAGTGCTTGCCGCATCGCTTCGAACTCCGCTTCCGTCAGGTGTTCAGGGACGTGCAGGGGCTCTCCCCAGCGGATCATGAGTCGGCTGAAGGGCTTCGGAATCAGGAAGCGGTCCCAGCTCTTCAGAATCCAGGTCCGGTCCGTGGAGATGAAAACGGGGAAGATCAGCGCCCTGGAACGCTGCGCAATCCGGATGATCCCCGCCTTGGCCTCCCCTTTGGGACCCCTGGGTCCATCGACGGCGTGTACGGCGGCCGGGTGCCCGTCCAGATAGTCGATGAGGGCGTCAAGCGCCGCCTTGCCGCCCCTCGAACTTGAGCCGCGCACGGGGTGGAAGCCGAGACGGCTGACGACTTGGGCGATCATGTCCCCATCCCGGCTCTGGCTGATGATGGCGCCGAGGGCGAAACGTCCGAAGCGCTGCGCATAACCGATGACGCCGAACATCCGCTGGTGCAGAATGGCGATCACGACCTTCTGGTTGCCCTCCAGAACGCGCAGGATGCGATCTTCCCCCAGGACCGTTTTCCGGATCAGACCGAGATAGATCCGGATCAGGTTATGGGCCAGAGGGATGAGGCCGTAGCGGATGGCAAAGTCTGACAGGCGTTTCCACATCACGGCCTCCTGAGCGCGAAACGGTTGAAACACCCGTTGCCGCATGAGCCTGTCGGAGTGGCACGTCCCCGTATGAAACTCGATTCCAAATCCCACTTCCTTTCGGCCAGGTCAGCCCGCTTTGTATTTTTCCCTGAGAAACTGCTCTCCGGTGACCGGATAAAGCGTGTAGGTCAGAACGTCTTCCTCGCTCCGGGCGAGGTTCCCGATCCGTTCCGCGGCGGCGGCGAGTTCCGGTTCCAGGTCATCGGCCGGCCGGCCTGTCATGGGAATGGCGCCGCGCTTGTAGCGTTTCAGAATCTTCTTCCGCAGCTCCGGATCGACGGGGGTGGGGGTCCGGCCGTAGAGCCCGTAAACCAGGTCCTTCAGCTGGTTGCTGACCATCTTGTATTTGCCGAACAGGACGTTCATCACGGCTTGGACCGCAACGATCTGGGAAATCGGGGTGACCAGCGGGGGATTGCCCAGCTCCCTCCGGGTGACCGGGATCTCTTCGCAAACCTCGTTCAGCCGGTCGAGGGCCCGCATGTCCTTAAGCTGGTCGACGAGGTTCGAGATCATCCCTCCGGGGATCTGATGGGCGAGCACCCCGCTGTCGATCAGGGAGAGCCGTCTCGGGACGAGGTAGGACTGATACCGGGGGAACAGCTTTTCCAGCTCGAGGCTCACCCGGATGAGCCGGGCAAGATCCAGGCCCGTGTCCCGGGGGGTCCCCTGAAGCGCGGCCACGAGCGGTTCGGCGGCCGGCATGGATGTCCGTCCCGCAAAAGGACCGAGACAGGTGTCAAGGCCGTCGAGTCCCGCCTCGACGGCCTTGAGATAGGTCATCGTACCCATGCCGCTCGTCTCGTGGGTATGAAGGTGTAGCGGCAGCCGGAGATGCCGCTTCAGGAGGATGATCAGATCCCGGGCGTCATAGGGGGACATGATGCCGGCCATGTCCTTGATGCAGAGGGAGTCCACCCCCATCGCCTCGAGTTCCCTGGCCCGGGCGAGGTAATAATCCAGCGTAAACACGTCACCGCCCAGACGGCGGCCGGTCAGGGAGTAGCAGATCGTCCCCTGGCAGTGCTTCCCGTTGGCACGGATCCGGGCCAACGCAGTCTCCAGGTTGCGAAAATCGTTGAGCGCATCGAAGACCCGAAAGACGTCGATGCCGGCTTCGCAGGCCTTGTCGACGAAGGCGTTGACGACATCATCCGCGTAGTGGCGGTAGCCGACGAGATTCTGGCCCCGGAGCAGCATGGCGCAGGGTGTTTTCTTGAGGTAACGTTTCAGGATGCGGGGCCTTTCCCACGGGTCTTCGCCGAGGAAACGGTGCATGGCGTCGAACGTCGCCCCGCCCCAGATTTCGAGCGCCCAGAAGCCCACCCCGTCGAGCTGTTCCGCCGCGGGGATCATGTCTGACGTCCGCATCCGGGTCGCGAAGAGGGACTGGTGCCCGTCGCGCAGGGTATTGTCCTGGATCCGGAGGGGACCCGCCGTTTTCGGATAGGGGGTTGACAAGGGAAACTCCTCGATGGGGCGATCTTGCAGAGACATATCTACGGTCACACTATAGGGGACGGGTCGGGGGCTGTCAAGACAAATGCCGACCCGCTGTCAGGGAGCGGGGCGGTTCCGGGACGGACATAGATGGGGTTGCTGTAAATCCAGGGGCGGTGGCGACCCAGGACGCGCCGCCAGACCTCGACGCGGTAGCATCCCGGTTCGCGCAATGGACGATCGAGGGCGGTTCCCGCCGCTTCCTGCCACATGCGACCGTTCCGGATGACGCGAATGCGGCTGCGGTCCGGCAGGCGGACCCGGAGTTTCGAGGACCCGTCCAGGCGGCATTCGTCCCCGAGCGATGCGGTGCCGCCGGTCCCCGTGACGGAAAATGAAAATCCTTTCGCTTCCCGATGGGCTTCCAGTGCGATGTAGGCCCGGCCGTTCCGGAGGGCCCCGCACAGCAGGGGGATGTCTTGTTCGGCGTGACCGGTCAGGGGACGCTCCGTCAGGAGATGGGTGCGGATCAGTCGGAAGGCCCGCCGGAAGGGGAAGACGGAAACGGTCAGGCCCAGAAAGCGCCTGCGGGTGCCATGGTTGTCCAGTTCGCCGATGCCGACGATTTTTCCCCGCCGGTTCAGCTGATCCCAGCGCCGGAGCGTTTCCGGTTTCGGGCCCGTGAGGACGAGGGCCGGCTGCAGATAGCACCAGATGGCTTTTCCTCGCCCGGTCAACGTTTCCTGCCAGTCCGTCATGAAATCCCAGATGCCCATCCCGGTGCATCCCGTGACGGACCAGTCCTGCCAGGGGTAATGTTTCACGTGAAACAGTTCGTTTCCCCCGTGGTCGGGGTGGGCGATGAAGCCGAATCCCCCCCGGCGTTCGACCGCGTCGATATAGCCCTGAGGCGGGGACGCGTCCCCGCCTTCCGGGATCTCGACCGCGTCCTGGATCTGGAAGGCCAGGTAATGGTTGAAACGGGGGGAGATCTCTTCACCGACGATCAGGAGGAGGCCGTCGTGCCAGCCCTCCAGGCCCTCGTCCCGGGCCCGCAGGGTGCCGTGGTCCGTCAGCATGACGAAATCCAGGCCGCAGTCCCGCGCCGCCCGGAGAATCTCCGGAACGGCCACATGCCCGTCAAAGGAGTACGCGGAGTGAAGGTGAATGACCCCGGCGTAGTCATGGAGGGGGGACACGCCTCTCGTACCTAAAAGACGCTTTTCCCGAACGCCTCCACGATGCGTTCGATCTCGTCCGCCAATTCCCGGGGCAGACCCTCCATTTTGACATTCAAAAATCCCCGGACGATCAGGGCGGACGCTTCATTCTCCGTCAGCCCGCGGGCCATGAGGTATTCGATCTCTTCCTGGGAAATCCGTCCCACGGCGGCCTCGTGAGACATCTCCACGCCCGCCACCCGGCCGTCCAACTCGGGGATGGCGCGGATGTAGCCTCCGTCGGCCAGGATGAGGCCGCTGCACTCCAGATGGGCCTTCGCGCCGGGAACATGACCGGTAAGGAGGCCGCGGGAGATGATGTTGCCCCCGGTCGTGATCGTCCGGGAAATGATTTCCGCCCGTGTGCCGGCCGCCTCGAGGGAAACGCGGCCGCCGACGTCGAAATCGGCGCCTGGGGCGGCAACGAGGATCGTGTTGAGCCGGGTCACGGCGTCCGGTCCCACGAGGCGGACCAGGGGGTCCATCTGCACGGAGCGGGCGGATTTCAGACAGACATAGTTAGACATGAACGTCGCCCCCTCCTCCACGATAACGCTGGTGCGGGGACGGACGACGATCTCGTCCCCCCAGTTATGCAGCATGGTTGAGGTAACCGTCGCCCCTTTTTGCACGTAAAATTCCGAGACGCCCACGTGCAATCCCCGGTGCAGGTCCGGGGCCGTGGTGCAGCCCGTGATGATGTGCAGTTCGGATCCGGCTTCGGCGATCACGACGTTGTGGATATTCTGGGAAAGGCCCTCCGCCCCGATGAACAGGCAGGCCTGGACGGGAAGGGCGGCCTTGACGCCCGCGCGGACGCGGATGAAATAGCCGTCGTCCAGGGCGAGCGCCGCCTGGGCCGTGTACTTGTCCGTGCCGGGGTGGACGGCCTTCCACCAATATTCCGCGAGATCTCCGTATTTGGCCAAGGCGGTCTTGATGGACAGCAGTTCGACCCCGTCCTGTCCCATGGAACAGTGGACCGGGGAATGGTCTTTCAGGATGAAGCTGCCGGCCCGCTCCTGGGGGGCGGCCACGATTCCTACGCCGGCGAGGTGTTCCATCTCCGAGTCCGACAGGCAGGTCAGGTCGGGATCCGTCCCATGCGCTGGCGCGTCCCGGCGGAAAGAGTCCAGATCGACGTCTGCGCCATGCTGTCCCTGCTTGTTCCGGGCTGCCTCCGCTTCCTTGATTATCTCTGACATCTGGCACACTCCTCATAACCGGCGGTCTGTATGGTTTCAAACATTTCCCTGGGGTTGCCCTCGCAGCGGATGTGACCGTCGAGGAGCAGGTGACCCATATCGGCCTCCAGGTAATTGAGGATGAGACCGGTATGGGTGATGATCAGGCCTGACTTGGTCCGCTGCCGGCGCAGGTGTTTTTGCAGGAGCTTTTTGATCGATCGGCCGATGATCTTGATGTTTTCCAGATCCACGCCCGATTCCGGTTCGTCCAGAAGGATCAATTCCGGATCCTGGAGGATCAGCTGGAGGAGCTCCGATTTCTTGATCTCCCCGCCGGAGAAGCCCAGGTTGATATCCCGGTCCATGAAGGTTGCCATGTTCAGGCCGGATATCTCCTTCTCACGGTCCTCCTGGCGGCCGCCGAAGGTGCGGATCAGATCCTTCGTCTTGACGCCGCGCAGGGTGGGCGGACGCTGAAAGGACATGCCGATGCCCAGCCGGGCCCGTTCGTTGATGGGCATCCGGGTGATGTCCTGATCCTTGAACCGGATCTGACCCCCCGTGATCCGGTAATTGGAAAACCCCATCAGGGCCATGAGGAGACTGGTCTTGCCCGACCCGTTCTTGCCGAACAGAACGTGGGTTTCCCCCTGATCGATGGTAAGGTTGATGCCGTGCAGAACCTCCTTGTCTCCCACCGCGACGCTCAGATTGCTGATTTCCAGAAGCATGTTTGATCTCCAGGGTGAAGGGGCCTCGGCCGGATTCCGGGCGGCGCGTCACCGCGCTTCGCCGGGGCCGACGAGCGGCTCCAGCGGACATCCGGTGCAAAGCGGTTTCTTCCGACAGAACGTCTTTCCCGTATGGACCAGCAGGGCATGGTACTGGTTGAACAGCGGCGCCTCCGCGGGGAGGTGGCGCGTGAAAAGGCCCTGCAGGGTCGCATAGTCGACGCCCTCCGGAATCATCCCGTGCCGGCACAGGATTCGCTTCGTGTAGGCGTCGACGACGAAAACCGGTTTTCCCCCTGCATACAGGAGAATGCTGTCGGCCGTCTCCGGGCCGATGCCGTTTACGGACAGCAAGGCCTCCCTCAGGCGTTCCGTGGGCTGGGCGAACATCCGGTCCAGATTGCCGGCGTAACGCTCGTACAAAAAACGGATGAACGCCTTGAGCCGGCGGGCCTTGAGCCGGTAATATCCCGCCGGGCGGATCCATTCCGCCAGACGGTCCTCGGAAAGATCGCGGATGCGCGCCGGGGACAGGACGGTCTCGCGCTTCAGGGCGGTTACGGCCTTTTCTACATTCTGCCAGGCCGTATTCTGTGTCAGGATGGCGCCGACAATGACCTCGAACGGTGATTCCGCCGGCCACCAGCCCAAGTTTCCCCAATATGCCTGAAGCATTTCATACAGGGCGGGCAGGGCGACCTCCGGATCGTCCGCCCGTGCCAGCAACACGGCCCCCGGGCCCATGTTACGAGATTCGGATGGCGACAAAGAACGTGGCCTTCCCCCGCTTGACCAAGAACAGAAGACTGTTTTTTCCCGTTTTCCTGGATAATTCGCGGATGTAATCCTTTATGGAAGCGATCCGGACATTGTTCACCTTGAGGATAATGTCCTGCGGCTGGATGCCCACCTCATCGGCCGGACTGCCCGGTTCCACCTCCACCACCACGACTCCCGATTTTCTGGGCACGCCCAGGTATTTGGCGATGTCCGGCGTGATTTCCTGAACCTCCATCCCCAGGCCTTCCGCCGGATCGCGGGTGCTGATCCACTCACCCCGATCCTTGCGCTCGGCAGCGACCACCTGAACCGTTCGCTCCCGTCCTTCGCGCATGAAGGTGATGTTGACCCGGTCTCCCACGTGCAAAGTGGAGATGATCATGAGCAGTTCATGGGAATCCTTGATCGGCTTGCCGTTGACTTGCGTCACGATGTCGCCGGTTTTCAAGCCGGCCTTGTCCGCCGGATCTCCGCGGAAGACATCCGCGATCAGGGCGCCCGTCTGATCCTCGCGATGGAGACTCCGCGCCATGGTTTCGTCGAGGTCCTGGACGGAGACGCCGAGCCAGGCCCGCGTGACCTTCCCCTTGCTTTTCAGATCCGGGAGGATCGTTTTCGCCATGGCAATGGGGATGGCGAAACCGATGCCCTGCCCTTGGGCGACGATGGCCGTGTTGATTCCGACGACCTTTCCCTCCATGTTGAACAGGGGTCCGCCGCTGTTTCCGGGGTTGATCGAGGCGTCGGTCTGGATGAAGTTATCGTAGGGGCCTGCCCCGATGACGCGGCCCTTGGCGCTGACGATGCCGGCGGTGACGGTCTGTTCCAGTCCGAAGGGATTGCCGATGGCGATCACCCATTCCCCCACGCGGACACTTTCGGAATCGCCGATTTCCACGACCGGGAGGCTGTCGTTCGGCTTGATTTTGATCAGGGCCAGATCCGTTTTGACGTCCTTGCCGATGATCCGCGCTTCGTACTCCCTGCCGTTCGAGAGTTTCACCAGGATTTTATCGGCCTGCTCCACCACGTGATTGTTCGTAAAAATGTAGCCGTCGTGACTGATGATGAAGCCCGAACCCAGGCTCCGCTGTTTGAATTCGCGCCGCGGCATGTCTCCGAAGAAACGTTCGAAGAACTCGTCACCCCAGATCCCCCGGTCCATCGGCATGCGGAAGGGACTGGTGCGGACGGTCTTCGAGGTACTGATATTGACCACGGCCGGCTTGACCCGTTCGGCGAGATCGGCGAAAGACCCGGGAGTCCGGGTTGCATCGCCGCTGAGCACGGCTGACGCCGTCTGCACGTCCGGTCCGACAGGGCCAAAGGAGGAGCGAATCACTTCCACGACCGATACCACAAAGAAACCGATCAGAAAGGCCAGAAGAAACATGATAAATGTTTTTCTGCTGCTGCCCTTCTTCCCTTCGTTGCTCATACCCACCTCCAACAGGGATCGCCCAATACAGTTAACAATTCAGGTATAGTAGCACAGTTGTCAACAGAATACCACCGGTGATTGAGGATTGGAGGATCTAAGGTCCGGGGCGGGCGGATTCCCTCTCGGCCCGGACTGGGTTCGTCAGGGCGCCGATTTCCTCGATTTCGACCGTCACCGTATCGCCGTCACGTAGAAAGAGCGGCGGAGTGCGCGAGAAACCAACCCCTTGGGGCGTGCCGGTCAGGATGACCGTGCCCGGCAAGAGGGTCATGGTCCGGCTCAGATCGCTGATGATGTCCGGAATCGAAAAGATCATGTCGGCCGTGCTCGCCTCCTGAACCACGGTACCGTTCAGGAGGGTGCGGAGCCGCAACCGCTGTGGATCGGGCAGTGCTTCCGGGGTGACGATCCAGGGTCCCATGGGGCAGAAGGTGTCGAAGCTTTTTCCCCGGATCCACTGGCCGCTCTGTTTCGAAAACTGCCAGTCCCGGGCGCTGACGTCGTTGGCGCAGGTGTACCCCAAGATGGCGGCCCGGGCAACGGCCGGAGAGACATTCCGGATCTCCCGCCCGATGACCACGGCCAGTTCTCCCTCATAATCGACATGATCCGGACCGGCCCCGGGCAACAGGATCGGGTCGCCGGGACCGACGAGGCTGCTGGTGGCTTTCATGAAGACAACCGGGATTCTGGGGAGGTCCATCCGGGTTTCCGCGGCATGTTGACGATAGTTCAGGCCGAGCGCGAGGATGTTGGGCGGGGCGACGGGGGCGAGGAGACGGCGAATGCGCCGGAACGTCTTTGACCGCCCGGGCTTGCCGGGAAATCGCCCGGACAGGACTTGTGCCTGAGACGGATCGTCCTCGCAAAGCACGCCTGTCAGGACCGTGTCTTTTTCCGATAGAAAACGGATCCGCCTCATCGCGCTCCTCCCTTCAACCGAGCGGTCCTTTCACGCGGATTTTAATGCCAAATCCACATTGCCCTCCCGGGTTAGATATGGTAGCATGATCACATTGGATCGGCAACCGCTTTCCCGGGGCCGTCCGGCGCCGGCGCTGAAAGCGCAAGCGATATCCCTCCGACGACGAGACGACCGTGGCGCAGATGGCCCCAATCCTCAAAACCCTCGGCAATCCCTTTGTGAAAAACGTCTTGTCCGCTCAGGAAACCCTCGCCTTTGCCGGCGTGGTCATATCCAAGGTGTTCTCCCGTCGTTCGTACAACAGCGCGACGAAGACGGTCCTCGTCAATCAGATCTATTTCACCGCCGTGGAGATCCTGCCGCTCTTTATCACGGTTTCCATCATTTTCGGGTCGCTCCTGATCGGGATCGTCTTCGCGGTGATCAAGGATCTGGGACTGGCGGAATACCTGGGGAGCATCCTCATGGGATTCGTGGTCACGGAACTTGCCCCCTTCATCACGGTTCTCTTGATCGCCCTGCGTTCCAGCTCGGCCATCGACGCGGAAATTGCCGTCATGAAGGTCAATCAGGAGCTGAACACCCTGTCGCTGTTCAACATCGACGTGCTCGATTACCTGTTCGTTCCCCGCATTGTCAGCGGAATGGTTTCCGTCGTGCTCTTGAGCTGGCTGTTTTCCATCCTCGTCCTGGGAAGCGGCATGCTGTTTTCCATTTTCATTTTCGGGATGGGTCTGGATACGTACGTCAATGCCCTGATCAATTCAACGAAGTTTTCAGACATCGTCATCATGCTTTTGAAATGCATGACCTTCGGCTTCTTCATCACGCTGATCCCCCTCCGCTTCGGGTTGCGGGCCTCCCATGAACTGACGAGCATTCCCGTGGCCGTCTTGAATGGGATGGTGAAAGTCTTCATTGCCATCGTGATCATCGAGGTGCTGTCATTGATCCTAAGATTCATCTGAATCTCTTCGACGACGAAGGGGACCTGAAGGCGGCCCTGCGGCAGGCTATCGCCCTGCATAAGGCCCGGCTGGGGATGGTGTCGGTGCAGGCGCCGCTGATCTCCAACCTGGACGCCTGGCTCAACGTGGCGCTGATCCGGCAGTACCATGAGAACCTGCCGCGGGACCAGGCCCGACGTGAGGTACTCGCATCCCTGGACCGCTTCGGCCTGGGCGCCGTCGCCGATCGGCGCATCTCTTCCCTGGACGATCAGGAGCGGTTTTGCATCATGTTGCTGCGCGCGGCCATGGTGAAGCGGTCCGTTCTGGTGATCGACCGCCCGTTCCAGATCATGCCGGATCTGCAAGACGTCCGCTACGTCGGCCGGTCGCTGAAATGGATTGACGATTTGTATGAGGAATGTCATATATTCGACTATGTTTGGATGAAGGATCAATACGGGGCACTCCATGGCGAAGAACATTGAACGGAAAGTCGGCCTGTTCATCCTGATCACGACGGCCCTGATCGTGGCCTCGGTGGTCTACATCGCCTACAAGAAGGACGTATTCACTCCGACCCACACCTACACCCTCTCCTCGAAATCCGGCGACAACCTGACCGAGGGGATGCCGGTTGTTTTTTCCGGGTTCAAGATCGGGAAGGTCGAAAAGCTGGAATTGAACGACAACGGTCTCGTCATGATCCGGATCTCCGTTCCCCGGAGGCATGTCAAATGGCTGCGGACGGACACGCGGTTCGTCCTCGAAAAACCCATCATCAGCACCCCCCGGATCGTGGTGACGACGACGAACTTTGTACACCCGCTCCTGGATGAGCAGACCGTTCGGGAGATGACCGTAACCAGTGACATCAACGAGATCGTGAAGATGATCCAGCCTTTACTGGATCGCGTCAACAGCATTGCCACCAGCGTGGACAAACTCACGGCCGCCCTGGCGAGTCCGCAGGGAGATTTGAGCCGGACCCTGGCAAACGCGCAGGTTCTGACCTCCAAGCTGTCGCAGAAAAACTCGCTGCTCGAGATGGCGGTCGCCGACCGGGAGAGCGTCAAATCCGTCGAGCAGGCCTTGAGTCAGGTCAAGGACATCACCGGACAGATCAACGCCATCCTGAAGAAAGTTGATGCCATGGCCGTCAAAACAGACGCGTCCCTCTATGGCCAGGACGGCGCCCTTGTTTCGGTCAGCAAGATTTTGAAGGATCTGCTCGCCAAACTGCAGAAGTTGGAAACCACGGTGGACAACGTCAACCGCATGTCGACGGACGCCGTCGGCGCCACGGGCGACCTGAAAGGTCTGCGGCTGGACCTCGAGGCGACGATCCGTTCCATCAACGACTTGGCCGGGAACATCGACCGCCTGATTCCGCTTAAAAAGGAGCCGGAGATCAGACTGCCATGAAACGGATTTTTCCCCTTGTCTGCTGCCTGCTGATCCTTGCCTGCGGCTCGAAGTCCATCCCGGACTGGCAAGCCCTTGGCGCCAAACAACTGCATGGCTTCAAGCAGGCCGCCCTGGAAGGCAAGGCCGATCTTGCGGTGCAACACTTCCGCAAGGCCGTGGCCGAGGTGAAGAAAAGCGGTGATCTGGAGATGCTGGCCCGGGTGTATCTCACACGCTGTGCGGTCCAGGCCGCCCTGCTGGAGCCCTTGGACGATCGGGAATATCTTGAGATCGCGGCCGTTCTGCCGCAGCCGGATAATCAGGCCTTCTTTACGATGCTGAAGGGTGATCCGGCCGGGGTCGAGATCGGGTGCCTTCCCCCCCGGTACCAAGGATTTCTGAAGGCATGGCAGAGGAACGACCCGTCCTCCACCCGTGCGGAGATTGACCAAATGGATGACCCCCTGGCCGTGCTGATTGCCACCGGCCTCCTCGTAAAAGCGCAGCAGTACGAAGCCGAAACCCTGAACCAGGCCGTGGAGGTTTCCTCCCGCAACGGCTGGAAAAAGGCCCTCCTCACCTATCTCAATGTCCAGCAGGCCTATTACGGCCGGAGCGGCGACCGCGCCCGGTCCGAGTTGATCCGCCGGAAAATGGATCTCCTGCGCGACTGAATCCCCTACGCTTTGTCTCCGAGGTTGAACCTCTGGCGGTCGTCTTCCCCTCTTTGAAAGGGACGGCGATAGACTCAGATATCGTACATCGCTCCGATTTCATTAAATTTTATCGGCTGTTCCTGTGTCGGAGATCATCCCGCGCGTTTCCTGACAGACCCTGATGAAGGCGGAACAAAATTTGGGTTGACAAGGGGAACGCGTTTGGTTATGACATTAAACAATAACTTCATTCTTGACAGTTCTTCGGGGTTTCATCTGCCGGCGGGTATGCCCGGAACGATCGGCTGTTTTCCTGCCGGGCAACCTTGAAGAGTCGCCTGACTGTGGGGGGAACGGATCGTGGAAAATCAACGCAACGCGAAACGCCCGGATGTTCTGCTGGAGCCGATCCGGATCAACGGGATGGTTATTCCCAACCGCATCCTTATGCCGGCCATGCACCTGTCGATGGTGCAGAACTCCTTCGTGACCGATCAACTGGTGGAATTCTATGCGGAGCGGGCCCGCGGCGGCGCCGGGGCGTTCGTGGCCGGTTACGGAATGGTGAATGACGATGCCGGTAGCGCCATCATCATCGGCGCCCACCGGGATGAGTTCCTTCCCGGGCTGAGCCGACTGGCCGAGGCGATGAAACTGGGCGGTGGCCGTGCGGGTCTTCAGCTCAACCACTCGGGCCGCTACAATTTCTCCATTCTTCTGGGAGGCCGGCCCTCCGTGGCGCCGTCGGCCATCCGGTCGCAATTCACGAAAGAAGAGCCTCGGGCGCTTGCGACGGAAGAAGTCCGGCGGACCGTCCAGGATTTTGCCGACACGGCCCGGCGCGCCCGGAAGGCCGGGTTTGATTTCGTGGAGATCCTCTCCGGGACCGGCTATCTGATCAGCCAGTTTCTTTCGGAATTGACGAACCGCCGCACGGACGCCTACGGCGGCTCCTGGGAAAACCGCATGCGGTTCGGTCTGGAGATCGCCCGGGCCGTCCGCGAGGCCGTCGGCGCAGATTATCCTGTCCTCTGGCGGATCAACGGCAACGATTTCATGCCCGGCGGGATCGGCCGGATGCGGATGCGGGAATACGCGGTGAAGCTCGTCGAGAACGGTGCCGACGCCATTTCCGTCAACGTGGGCTGGCATGAGTCCCGCGTCCCGCAGATCATCACGCAGGTGCCCCGCGGGGCCTTCGCCTATCTGGCGCGCGGCATCCGGGAGCAGGTGGGCGTGCCTGTGATTGCCGGACATCGCATCAACGATCTGGCCACCGCCCGGGCCATGATTGCCGACCACATGTGCGATATGGTGGGGATGGGCCGCGCGCTCATCGCCGATCCCGATCTTCCCCGGAAAATCGCGGCGGGCCGGGAAAACGAAATCATCCATTGCGTGGCCTGCGCCCAAGGGTGCTTCGATCATCTGTTCAACCTGCAACCCGTGGAGTGCCTGTGCAATCCCCGGGCCGGCCACGAGAGCGAACGCGGGATCGAAGCCGCTCCCGCGCCCCGGAAGGTTCTGGTGATCGGCGGGGGCCCGGCCGGCATGACGGCCGCGGCAACGGCCGCACAACGCGGTCATCGCGTGACGCTCTGTGAAAAAGAAGAGATTCTAGGCGGTCAGCTCCTCTTGGCGGGATTGCCGCCGGGGCGGGACGAGTTTCAGGTCTTGGCCCGCGACCTCGAGGCCCAACTGGCGGCGGCCGGGGTCGCGGAGGTGCGGATGGGCGTGACAGTGGACGAGGCCTTCCTCGACCGTGAACGACCGGACGCGGTCATCTTGGCCACGGGCGCCGAGGAATGGGCGCCGCCCCTCGACGGCGCCGATCTGCCCCATGTTGTGGGCGCCTGGGACGTGCTCCGCGACCGGGTTCAAACCGGTCCACGGGTGGTGATCATCGGCGGTGGCGCAGTGGGGGTGGAGACGGCCCTGTTCCTCGCGGAAAAGGGAACGCTTTCCGGGGACATGGTCCGCTTCCTCCTGATCAACCGGGCGGAGCCCCTTGAGGACCTTTACGAGCTGGCGACACGAGGGACCAAGGATGTGACGCTGGTCGAAATGCTGGACCGCATCGGACCGGACATCGGCCGATCGACGCGCTGGGGGATGCTGCAGGATCTCGATCGCCATCACGTGAAAACCCTTGCGAAGACCCGCGCCCGGGCGATCACCCCCACCGCCGTGGTCGTGGAGGATGCTCAGGGCACCCGCGAGATCCCGGCCGATTCGGTGGTGCTGGCCCTGGGGTCCCGCTCCTACAATCCGCTAGAGGTCCCGGTCCGTGAGCGGGGGCTCCCGTATCAGGTCATCGGCGACGCCCGGAAGGTGGCCAAGGCCCTGGACGCCATTCACGAAGGGTTCGAAGCAGGGGCGCGCTTATGAGGCGTTTCTGGCGGGACCATGAAGTACGAAGGTGGCCGGTTTGCGCACGGCCGGCACCCGACCGGCAGGTGACGAATCATGGTCCTTAAGATCGGCGAATTGGCGAAGCAAAGCGGCGTTCCGGCCTCGACGATCCGGTTCTACGTCAAGGAAGGCCTGCTGCCCGCCCCGAAGAAGATCAACAAGAAGATGGCCCATTACGACGAGGATTGCATTCAAAAAATCGAGGCCATCCAGTATCTGAAGGCCAAGCGGTTTTTCCCCCTGGCCGTGATCCGCAATATCCTCCGGCGCATGGACGACGGGTTGTCCCTGTCGGAGGCCGAGTCCATCGAAAATGCGGTTTTCGTGGCACCGGACGTGGACGCCACGACGCTGGTCGACCGGGAGGCCTTCCTGCAGCTGACGGGGCTGACGGAATCCGAACTCGAAAAAGCCGAGCGGCTGCGTTTGCTGGTGCCCTATTCCGCGGAGCCGGGGAAGGTCCTTTACGACCAGGATGATCTCCGGCAGGGACGGGAATGTCTCAAAAAAATGTATCACCTGGGGATCGATCTGCTCGAGATGGATTTTTATCTCGAACTGGGCGAGAAGATCATCGATCGCGAGATGCACATGCGCAGAAAGCTGGTCCAGGGAAAGACGGTCCTGGAAAACGTGCGCATCACGACGGAACTCGCCCGTTCCGGCGATTTCTTCAGGGGCTACATCCTGCGGCGGCTGTTTCAGAAGAAGGTCCGCGAAACGATCAACAAAAGTCTGGTCAAGGATCCGGAAGCCTGATCTCCGGAGGGGTCCCGAGCGAGGACGCTCCGGCGGCGGATAGAGTGCCGGTCCCCGGCAAGACGGGGGGCCGGGAAGACAAGCGACCGTATCATCAACACATCACAGGAGGACTTATGTTCAAGACGGCCATTACGGACATGTTCGGAATCGACTATCCCATCATCTGCGGGGCCATGATGTGGCTCTGCAAGCCTAACCTGTGCGCCGCGATTTCCAACGCCGGGGGGATGGGGAACCTGACGGCGGGTAACTACGAAACGAAAGAGGCATTCCGCGACGCGATCCGTGAGACACGCAAACTCACGGACAAGCCCTTCATGGTGAACATCACCCTGCTGCCCTCCATCCGCATCACTCCGGAGCACCACAGGATGTATATCGAGGTCTGCGCCGAGGAGAAGGTCGCCGGGATCGAATTCTCCGGGACGCCCGCGGACAAAGCGGCAGGACCTCAGTACGTCGAGATGCTGAAGAAGGCCGGCGTCAAGCTTTTTCACAAGGTCGGAGCGGTGCGCCACGCCGTCCACGCGGAGAAGGTCGGCTACGACGGCATCTACGCCGCCGGGATCGAGGAGGGGGGGCATCCCCTGAACGATGACGTGACAACCATGATCCTGACGCCCCGCATCGTCGAAACCGTCAAGATCCCAGTCGTGACTGTAGGCGGCGTCGCCGATGGGCGCACGCTGGCGGCGGCGATGGTCCTGGGTGCCTCGGGCGTGATGATGGCGAGCCGTTTTGTGACGACGAAGGAGTGCGAGGTTCACGACAACATCAAACAGGAGATCATCCGGCGTCAGGAATTCGAGACGATGATCTTCGGCAAGTCCATCGGGCTCCAAGGCCGGGGGCTCAAGAGCAAGGTTCTCGACGAAATCACGGCGATCGAAGAGCGCGGCGGCGGTCTGGAGGAACTCATCCCCCTGATGTCGGGCCAGCGGATCAAGGAGGCGTGGGAAACCGGCAATGTGGATTACGCCCCCCTGATGGTGGGACAGTCCATTGGGCTCATCCGGGACGTGCCGAGCTGTAAGGAACTGCTCGAGAGGATGGCAAAAGAGGCCCGGGAGCATCTTGCCCGGGTGAACAAGATGATCCCGGCCGCCTGAAACGCGGGCGTTTCCGTTCCCCGTCTCGTAAGGGCGGGGAACGGTATTTCCGCGTGAATTTCATACATTCGGATGATCATTGGCCGCCTCGGGGGCGGCCGGCGACGATCAGGACTCAAGAAAGGACTACAAGATGAAAACGCGCATTACAGAACTTTTTGGCATCACCTACCCGATCGTTCTTTCCGGCATGAGCTGGATCAGCGTCCCGGAGATGGTGGCCGCCGTTTCCAACGCCGGCGGTCTGGGCATCTTGGCCACGGGGGCCCTGGACAAGGACAAGACCCGGGCCTACATCCGCCAGGTGAAGAAGCTGACGGACAAACCCTTCGGGGTAAACACCTCCCTCCTTCTGCCGGGTGCACGCGAGTCGGCGGGCATCCTCCTCGAGGAACAGGTGCCGGTCATCAATTTCGCCCTGGGCAAGGGGGACTGGCTGGTCCGAGAGGCCCACAAATACGGGGGGAAGGTCATCGCCACCGTCGTCAACGCACACCATGCCAAGCGGGCTCAGGATTACGGGTGCGACGCCGTCATCGCCACCGGCAACGAGGCCGCCGCCCACGGCGAAGCGGTGACGACGTTCGTCCTGATTCCCAGTCTGGCGGACGTTCTCACGATCCCCGTCATCGCGGCAGGCGGCATCGGTGACGGACGCGGGCTTGCCGCCGCCCTGGCCCTCGGGGCCGAGGCCGTGGCGATGGGGACCCGGTTCATGACGACGAAGGAAAGCCCCCTGCACCCAAATTTCAAGAAGCTGTCCCTTGAGAAGGACGTCACGAACACCCTGTATTCCACGCGGTTCGACGGGATCTACTGCCGGGTAATGGAAACCGCGGCGGCCCACAAGGCCATGAAAAAGGGGCTCGACCTGCCCGCCGCCTTCTTCAACGGCCGGGACATCGCCAAGATGATCAACATGCCCTTCTTCAAGATGATGATCGGCGCGATGCTCTCCGGATGGAAGACGGCCCGCCAGCTCGCCTATTTTGCCAATGCGGGCAAGGCGTTCCAGTTGGCCACGGAGAACGGGGACACCACCCGGGGCATCCTGCCCGTGGGACAGGTGATGGGACTTCTGCACGACGAACCGACAGTCGCGGAGCTCATGGCCCGTATCGTCACCGAGGCCGAAGCAGTTCAGACAAAAACGGCCGCGGTTTTGAGCTGACGGATTCGATCGGGAATGGGGATGCCTTACGGCAGGCGGGCGAGGCGCGTCCAGCTCGTTGTTTTCCATGAGGGATCGAGGACGGGCCCACCCGTTTCTTGCGGGATCAGGCCGCACTTGCAGGCAAAATAGTGGTGCAGGGCGAGGCAGGGCGTCAGTTCGGGGTGGAAAACCGTGACGAGGACGTCCGAAGACTCGGCCGCGGCGATGTAGTCGTCGATTTGCAGCAGGATTTCGACCCCCGGCCCGGCATGCGTGATCTTGGGGGCCCGGATGAAGGTCAGGGGGATCGGGTCCGGGGACACCTTCGGGATCACGGCCTCGGCGGCAAAACTGTCCAACTGGCTACCGAAACCGTTGCGCTCCACGGTGATGTCGATGAGTCCGAGGTGCGCCGGCTCGCCCACGAGGGTCTTCGCGACGAGAATGGTCCCGGCGCAGGTTCCCCAGAGCTTCATGCCCCGCCGAACTTCCCGGAGAATCACTTGGTCGAGGCCGAAAATGGCGAGCAGCCGGGCGATGCAAGTGCTCTCGCCGCCGGGTAGGATGAGGCCGGCGACGTCCGACAGCGCGTCGGCGGTCTTGATCTTGCGGGCGTCGATGCCCAGACGCTCCAGATGATCGAGGTGTTCCTGGATGCCGCCCTGGAGGTCGAGAATCCCGATCTCCGGCGCACGCGGCGCCCGGATGGGAATCACGGGGGACATCTTACCAGCCCCGTCCGGCGAGACGCTGTTCTTCCGGGATGGAGGCGATCTCCAGGCCAGGCATGGCCTCTCCCAGATCCATGGAGGCCTCCAGGACCCGGGCCGGATCGTTGAAGTAAGCCGTCGCCTTGACGATGGCCCGGGCGCGCCGGGCCGGATCCGCCGACTTGAAGATTCCCGAACCGACAAAGATCCCGTCGCAGCCAAGCTGCATCATGAGCGCCGCGTCCGCCGGGGTGGCGATCCCGCCCGCAGCGAAATTGACGACGGGCAGGCGGCCGAGGGGTTTGACCTTCAGGGCCAGCTCATAGGGCATGCCGTTCGCCTTGGCGAAGCCGGTGACCTCCTCGACGGGCATGGCCGCGAGCTGCCGGATCTCCCGGTTCATCGTCCGCATGTGGCGGACCGCCTCGACGACATTGCCGGTTCCCGCCTCGCCCTTGGTCCGGATCATGGCCGCCCCCTCGGCGATACGCCGCAGGGCTTCGCCCAGGTTCCGCGCGCCGCAGACGAAGGGGATGGCGAAGCGCGTCTTGTCGATGTGGCACTCCTCGTCCGCGGGGGTCAGGACCTCGCTCTCGTCGATGTAATCGATCTTCAGGGCCTCGAGGATCTGGGCCTCCACGAAGTGGCCGATCCGGGCCTTGGCCATGACGGGGATGGAAACCGCCTGCTTGATCTGGGCGATCATGGCCGGGTCCGACATGCGGGCAACGCCGCCGTCGCGGCGGATATCCGCGGGGACCCGCTCCAGGGCCATGACGGCCACCGCCCCCGCCTCTTCGCCGATCTTCGCCTGTTCGACATTCGTCACATCCATGATAACCCCGCCCTTCAACATCTGGGCGAGCTGGACGTTCAATTCATACCGTTTTGCATCCATGGTGGTACCCTCCCCCCGGGGCCGGAATCCTCCCCGTCGTGAATCGTCTTAGTCTATGTAAAGGCCGGGGATTCGTCAAGCACAAACATGAACCTCCCGCGCGGCGCTACGCCCAGTGCACGCGGACCGGCACGCCGCGCCCGGAGAGGTAGGCCTTGATGTCGGCAAGGGTGTGGGTCCGGTAGTGGACCATGGAGGCGATCAGGGCCGCATCGGCCCGGCCCCGAGTCAGGACGTCGTGGAGGTGCTCCGGCGTGCCTGCACCGCCGGAGGCGATCACGGGGATGCCGACCCGGTCTGAGATCAGCGACGTCAGGCGGATTTCATAACCGTCCCGGGTGCCGTCGGCGTCGATGGAATTGAGGCAGATTTCCCCCGCGCCCAGGCACTCCGCCTCCCGGGCCCATTCCAGGGCGTCGCGACCCGTATCGATCCGGCCGCCGTGAATGACGATCTCGTAGCCGGACGGGATCCGGGCGGAGGCCTCGACCCGTTTGACGTCCATTCCCAGGACGATGCACTGGCTCCCGAAGGCCTTTGCCCCCTCGGCAATGAGCCTCGGATTCTGCACGGCTGCCGAATTGACGCTGACCTTTTCCGCCCCGGCCAGAATGACCGCCCGCATGTCGGCCAGGGTCCGGATGCCGCCGCCGACGGAAAAAGGGATGAAGATCGTCGCGGCGACGCGCCGGACGACGTCGAGCATGATCTGCCGCTGATCGGACGAGGCCGTGATGTCGTAGAAGACGATCTCGTCGGCCCCCTGCTCATAGTACTGCCGCGCCGCCTCCACCGGGTCCCCGATGTCGATGTTGCCCTTGAATTTTATGCCCTTGGTGAGCTTGCCCGCCCGGACGTCCAGGCAGGGGATGATCCGCTTACGCAGCATCGTTGCCTCCCCAGCGGCAGAAGTTGGACAGGATGCGGAGTCCCGGGCGGCCGCTCTTTTCCGGGTGGAACTGCACGGCGACCAGGTTGTCCCGCGCCAGGGCGGCACAAAAACGTATCCCGTAGCGTGTCCAGCCGACGACGAGGCGTTCGTCCATCGGCGCCGGGTAGTACGAGTGGACGAAGTAAAATTCAGCCGCCCGGGGCAAGCCCGCGAACACCGGGTGATCGCCCTGGAACTCGACGGTGTTCCACCCCATGTGGGGGATCTTCAGCCGCTGTCCCTCCGCCTGCAACGTCCCGGGAAATTTCTTGACCACACCCGGAATGATGCCGAGGCCGGGCGTCGTGCCGTCCTCCTCGCTCTCACTCAGGATCACCTGGGTGCCGAGGCAGATGCCGAGGATCGGCCTGCCCTCCTGCACCCATTTTTTGAGCCACGCGTCGAGGCCGCTCCGACGCAGGTTTGCCATCGCCTCGGCCGCCGCCCCGACGCCGGGGAAGATGATGTGGCTCGCCCGGTCCAGGACCTCCGGCCGATCCGTCACTTCGCAGGGTTCATGCAGGTGTTCGAGGGCGCGGGCCACGCTCGTCAGGTTCCCCGCCCGGTAATCCACGATGCCGATCATAACCATCCTTCAACGAACGTCGGTGACGGCGCCCGGCCGTCCCGTCGACGCCTCTCTCCCCATTCCCGTGAGGGGCTGCGGACGGGAAGCTTCGTGCCGGGCGGCCTCCCCGAACAGGCCCCTGCCGTTTCAACCCAAAAAATGAGCAAATAGCGTGCCGTCGTCAGCGCATGTCCTCCGAACCGCTACGGGGCCGTGGGGCGCTACGGCAGCCCTGCCAGGCGTCCCGCCGTTCCAGCTCGCGATCGATCGCGTTCAGAACGGCCATCTTGTTGACCGCCCACGGCGGGCCCAGAAAGATGTCCTTGTACCCGTCGGCGGTCAGACGCTGGACGACGAGGTCCGGCGGCAGGAGTTCCAGAACGTCGCAGACCGTTCCGACGTAGTGCTCCCGGCTTACGGTCTGGATTTCCCCCCGGGCGTACCGGTCGCCCAGGACGGTCCCCTTCAGGGCCAGAAGCGCGTGGATCTTGATTCCCTGCACGGGCAGGGAGGCGAGCACGCGGGCGGTCTCGAGGATGTCCGCGTGGCTCTCCCCCGGCAGGCCGACGATGATGTGGACGCAGACGCGGATCCCCCGGCCGGCGGTCCGCGCGACTGCGTCTAGGAACTGCGCCGCCGTGTGTCCCCGGTTTAGCGCGGCCAGGGTCCGGTCGTGGATCGACTGGAGGCCGAATTCGAGCCAGACGTGGCGGTCCCGGGCGTAGTCCTGCAAAAGATCCAGGACCGCGTCCGGAACGCAGTCCGGGCGGGTTCCGACGGACAGGCCGATGATGTCCTCTTGGGCCAGGGCCTCGTCGTACAGGGCCCGGAGATGCTCCAGCGACCCGTAGGTGTTGGTGAACGTCTGGAAATAGGCGATGAACCGGCCGGCGTGCCGGGCCTCCCGGTAGTAGGCCCGGCCCTTTCGGATCTGTTCGGCAACCGCCGGGAGCGGCCCCGCCTGCCGCAAGGCCGAGCCGCGGCCGTCGCAGTAGATGCATCCCCCCCGCGCCACGGTGCCGTCGCGGTTGGGGCAGGTGAACCCGGCGTCGATGGGGAGCTTGTAGACCCGGTGCCCGAAGGTGTTCCGCCAGAAGCTCTTCAGATCGTAGAAACGCTTGGTGTTGTTCCAGGATGCCGATTTTCCCACGGGGTCTTCTTTTTCGTTGTGTTTTGAGGCGGATCTTATTAGATTCCCCATTCGACTGCAAGGATTTGGTGCGGGGAGGCGGACATTTGCAATCCTATGACGTGATCGTGGTCGGCGGAGGGCATGCGGGCTGCGAGGCGGCCCTCGCGGCGGCCCGGATGGGCTGCGAGACCCTGCTGTGCAACATCAACCTGGATGCCATGGCCCTGATGCCGTGCAATCCCGCGATCGGGGGGCTGGCGAAGGGGCATCTGGTCAAGGAAATTGACGCCCTGGGCGGCGAGATGGGCCGGATCGCCGATCGGACGGCGACGCACTTCCGGCGGCTCAACGCCTCGAAGGGACCCGCCGTGCAGTCGTCGCGCTGCCAGTGCGACAAGCAGCGCTACCGCCTCGCCATGAAGGCCGTGCTCGAACGCCAGGAGCGTCTCCACATCCGGCAGGCCCTGATCGAGCGCCTGGTCGTCGAGAACGGCCGGGTCACCGGGGTCGTGGACCAGACGGGCCTGTTTGCCGGGGCGCGCACGGTCGTCCTGACCACAGGCACATTTTTGAACGGCCTGGTCCATGTCGGCACAGTCCGGTACCCGGCGGGACGGGCCGGGGAAATCGCCGCCGTCGGCCTGGCGACCTGGCTCCGCGAGGCGGGTTTCGAGATGGGGCGGATGAAGACGGGGACGCCGCCCCGGCTCAAGGCCTCCACCATCGACTTCTCCCGTCTGGAGCGCCAGGACAGCGACCCCGACCCGGAGCCCTTCTCGTTTGCCACCGAACGCCTCGGACCGGAGCGCCTCCCTTCCTACTTCGGCGCCACCACCGCCGAGACCCACCGCCTCATCCGGGACAACATCGTCCTTTCTCCGCTCTACTCCGGGCAGATCCACGGGGTCAGCGCCCGTTACTGCCCCTCCCTCGAGGACAAGGTGATGCGCTTCGCGAGCCGCGAGACCCACCCGGTCGTCCTGGAGCACGAGGGGCTTCAGACGGAGGAGGTTTACGCCAAAGGCCTGGGCAACAGCCTGCCCCCGGAGCTCCAGGAGGCGATCGTCCACAGCGTTCCGGGGCTGGAGGCGGCGGAGATCATGCGCCCCGCCTACGCCATCGAGTACGACTTCGTCCAGCCGACCGAACTCTGGCCGACCCTGGAGACCAAACGGGTCGCCGGCCTGTATCTCGCCGGCCAGATCAACGGGACCTCCGGGTACGAAGAGGCCGCCGCGCAGGGCCTCTGCGCGGGGATCAACGCCGCCTGCGCCGTCCAGGGCCGGCCCCCGTTCGTCCTGGACCGCTCCGAGGCCTACCTGGGGGTGATGGTGGACGATCTCGTCACGCGGGGGACGGACGAGCCCTACCGGATGTTCACGTCGCGGGCCGAGTACCGCCTCATCCTACGCGAGGACAACGCGACGATCCGCCTCATGGGCCGGGGCCATGCCCTGGGCCTGATCGGCGACGACGCCTGGCGGGCGCTTCAGGAACGGGTCCGGTGGATCGAGACGGGCATCGGGCGGCTCAAGGCCGCCATGGTCTATCCTGTCGCGGCGACCAACGCCGTCCTGGAGGGCCTCGGGCAAGCCCCGCTCCGCAACCCCGCCTCCCTCTTCGATCTTCTGAAACGCGACGCGCTGCGGTTCGCCGACCTCGCGGCCTTTCCCGGGTGGGAGCCCGTGACCGACCGCCAGGTCGTCCGGCAGATCGAGATCGAGTCCCGGTACGAGGGCTACATCCGCCGGCAGCGCGAGGCCGTGGAGAAAATGAAGGACCTGGAGCGGCGAAAGATCCCGCCCGAGCTGGATTACGGCGCCGTCCCCGGTCTTTCCAACGAACTCAAGCTGAAGCTGTCCCGGGTCCGGCCCGCGACGATCGCCCAGGCCGAGCGGATTCCCGGCATGACCCAGGCCGCCCTGACGGCCGTGCTCGTCGCCATCCGAAAGGCAGAGCTTGCCGCCGCGACGGACCGGGCGGGCCGCGACGCAAAAAAAGGTTGCTAAATGGCGCGCCTCCGTGGTATGAGCTCACCTCTTGGCGTCCGGAGTGCCGGGATCGCGTGGGCCGTGCGAGAGGTGACGGCCGGACCCCGAAGGGACGAGTTACCGCCAGCCTGAAGAATTAGGGGAGTGTTTATGGGGAGTGTCGTAAAGAAGCGCCGGAAGAAGATCAGCAAGCACAAGTACAGCAAACGCCTTAAGGCCAATCGGCACAAGAACAAGTAATCCTCTGCGCCATTCTCTTTCCGTCTCACGGGGGGCTTCGATGTGCGGGCGTGCGTCGGGGGCTCCCGCCGTCTTTGAGCGCTTACCGGGGACCCATGGATATCCAGGACGTTATCCACCGCTACGATGAGGGTCTGAAGCAGGTCGAGGCCTGCATGGACGAGCACATGCGCTCGGAGGTGGCGCTCATCCCCGAGGTGGTCCGTCACCTCATCAGCGGCGGCGGCAAGCGCCTCCGCCCCCTGCTGCTCCTTGCCTGCGCCGACCTGTGCGGCTACGCGGGCGAGCGGCGCTACCCCCTCGCCACGGTCATCGAGTTCCTCCACACCGCAAGCCTCTTCCACGACGATGTCATCGACGAGGCGAAGACGCGGCGCGGTCGGCGGTCGGCCAACACGATCTGGGGCAACGAGACGAGCGTCCTGGTCGGCGACTTCCTCTATTCCAAGGCCTTCTGCCTCATGACGGCGGACGGGAGCCTGCCCGTGATGACGCTCATGTCCGAGACGACGAACCTGATGTCCGAGGGGGAGGTCTTTCAGCTCGTCAAGTGCGGCGAAACCGACTTGGTCGAGGCGGACTACCGGACGATCATCGAGCGCAAGACGGCCATCCTGATTGCCGCGGCCTGTGCGCTGGGTGCGATGCTCGGCGACGCGCCGGAAGATCGGGTCGAGGCCCTGCGTCAATTCGGGTTGCGCGTGGGCGCCGCCTTCCAGATGACCGACGACACCCTCGACTACGTCGCCCGCGAGGAGGAGTTCGGCAAGGCCGTGGGTAAGGACCTCCAGGAGGGGAAAATGACCCTCCCCCTGATCCACGCCCTGCGGCAGGGATCGCGGGAAGAAACGGAACGGATCCGCCGTGCCGTCCGGGAACGGGCCCTCGACGACGACACGATCCGCTTCATCATGGACGTCGTCCGCCGCCGGGGCGGGATCGATTATGCCCTGGGGCAGGCCGATGCCCTGATCACGGAGGCCAAGGGCCTCCTCGCCCCCTTCCCCGCGTCACCCCCCAGAGACGCCCTTTTTGCCATTGCCGACTACGTTCTGGCCCGGAACCTGTAACCGGACCCGTCGGGCGCTCCAACTCCTCTTTCTTGCGCAACAACTTCTGCAGCGGAAGGAAAAGACTCGGGTGGGGGACTGGCATTGAAGGGAGCGGTGTTTTGGTCAATCCCTGTGGTTTGTTTTTCCCGCGACCGCGATCGTTTCCATATCGAG
>JALNWL010000006.1 GCA_023230905.1 Syntrophales bacterium | reverse complement strand
GGAGATCACGTTCAGCCGGTAGTAGAGGTCCTCCCTGAACTTGCCGTCCTCCACGTTCTGGCGCAGGTTCTTGTTCGTCGCGGCGATGATCCGGACGTCGACCTCGATGCTCCGCGTCCCCCCGACCCGCTGGAACTCCCGCTCTTCGAGAAACCGGAGCAGCTTGAGCTGGGTGGCGGGGCTGATCTCGCCGATTTCGTCCAGAAACAGCGTCCCCTGATCGGCCAATTCGAACAGGCCCTTCTTCTGCTTGATCGCGCCGGTGAAAGCGCCCTTTTCATGGCCGAACAGTTCGCTCTCGAGGACCCCTTCCGACAGGACGGCGCAGTTGATCGCCACCAGCGGCTGATTGGCCCGGGGGCCGTTGTAATGGATGGCGTTGGCGAACAGCTCCTTCCCGGTCCCGCTCTCCCCGGAGATCAGCACCGTGGACTGGCTGTTGTTCGCGACCCGCTGCCCCAGCTTGATGATCTGCTTCATCCGCTCGTTGACCGTCAGGATGTTGGCAAAGCTGTAGCGCTCCTTCTTCGTGGTGCGGATCTGATCGACCTCGGCCTCAACCCGGCGGGAGGCGAGGGAACGGGCCACGACGAACTTCAGTTCGTCGACGTCGAAGGGTTTGGCGATATAGTCGTAGGCCCCGAACTTGATGGCCTCGACCGCCCCCTTGATGCCGCTGTAGGCCGTCATGACGATGATGGGCGTCTGGGTGTCCACCTTGCGGAGGCGCTGGAGGACCTGGATGCCGTCGATGTCGGGCAGCTTGACATCCAGCAGGACCAGGTCGGGGGCGTGCTCCTCGAAACAGCGGAGGGCCTCCCGGCCGGTCGTCGCCGTCAACGCGACGTATCCCTCCCGGGAGAGGGCCTTCTTCAGGGACTCCAGAAGCAGGGTTTCGTCATCGACGATCAGAATGGACGATTTCATGACTTCACCCTCACACCGTCAGGGCCGCTTCGAAGCCCTCGCGGATCGCGTCCATCATGTTCCGGGGGGATGCAGCGTCCCCGAGGGTCACCACCGGCGTCCCGTTCTGTTCGATCCGTCGGGCCAGGTCGTTGACGGACCGGGACCCGACGGCCATGACCACCGTATCGGCCGGAATGGATTCGCGACCCGCGGCCGTTTCCACGACAACGTCCTTGTCCGTGATCTCGACGAGCTTCGTGCCCGTGCGCAGCTCGACCCCCTTCATCTGAAGGTCTTTCAGGAGTACCCAGCGCGTCGAGGGCCCCACATTGGCGGCCATGCGTTCGACCATCTCGATAACCGTGACCTGACGGCCGGAACGGCAGAGCAGCTCCCTCAGGTGCTGCGGGTTCTCGGCCCCGTGGTACAAGAGAAACGCCGCGTTTTCCGGTTTCGGGCAGTCTGCCGAGACCAGGAAATCGGCGGTTTCGCACCCGACGGCATTCCCGCCGATCACCACGATGCGGCGGCCGATATGGGCGACATTCCCCCGCAGCACGTCCCAGGCGTCCACGACATGGGGCCTGTCCGCCCCCGGAACGCCGACGGTGATCGGCCGGGAACCGGTGGCGACGGCAACCAGATCGGGCTCCCCCCGCCTGACCTTGGCCGCCGTCAGGGGCGACCTTCGCCGGATCTTCACGCCCGCCGCGCGCATCCGCGCTTCCAGGCTCCGGGTCACATTCAGAAATTCCGCCTTCCCGGGAGGCGCCGCCGCCAGATCGACCTGCCCGCCGAGCCGCTCCTCCTTCTCGAAGAGGGTCACGTCATGGCCGCGCAGCGCGGCGACCCAGGCGAACTCCATCCCCGCGGGACCGCCGCCGGCCACATAGATCTTCTTCGGCGGCCGCGCCGGGGCGATCTTGAGTTCCCCCTCCCGGCCCACCGTGGGATTCACAAGGCAGGTGACGCCCCGGCCGGCGAAGATGCCGTCGAAGCAACCCTGGTTGCAACAGATGCAGCGGATGGCCAATGCCGCCTGCCCGTCCCGGACCTTCCGCGGGAGATCCGGATCGGCCAAGAGGGGCCGCGCCCAGCCGACCATGTCCGCGGCGCCGGAGCGTAGAACCTGCTCGGCCACGATGGGGTCGCCCAGGCGGTTCGAGGCGAAGACCGGGACGCCGACTTGCTCCTTGATCCCCCGCGCCAGGTAGACGTAGGCGGCGGGCGGCACGTGGGAGGTGAGCTGCGGGGTGTTGGACTCGTGCCACCCGCCGGTGACATTGATGGCATCGACGCCCGCCCGCTCCGCCTCCCGGCAGAACAGGGCGGATTCCGCGTTCGTGTGTCCGCCTTCCATGAAGTCGTTCCCCGCGACCCGGATCCCGATGGGGAAATCCGGACCCACCGCCGCCCGGACCGTCCGGATGACCTCGAGACCGAACCGCATCCGGTTTTCGATGGGTCCGCCGTAGGCATCCGTACGGAGGTTCGTGACCGGGGACAGAAACTGGCTGACGAGGTAGCCCGTACAGGCAATGATCTCCGCCATGTCGAAGCCCGCGTCCTTCGCGCGCTTCGCCCCCGTGGCAAAACCCACCTGGACCTCGCGGATGTCCTCCTCCGTCATGGCCTGCGGCACCAGCCCGGTCAGTCGGCTCTTCAGGGCCGAGGGGGCCAGGGCGGGCTTCCCCGTGTAGAGCGGAGACGGGGCGTTCCGCCCCATGTGGAAGAGCTGGATGGCGATCTTCGTTTTCGTGTCGCGGTGGAGCTCATCCAGAAAGACGCGGAACGCCTCCACGATCCGGTCGTCGAAGATGCCGGGCATGGCGGGCGCCGCCCCGCGTTCGTCGAAGGCGACGGGACCGAGGATCATGAGTCCCACCCCGCCGTGCGCGCGGCGGCGGTAGAAATGCCGCATCCGCTCCGGAAACGAATAGTCGTTCGTATAGTGCAGGCCCATGGCGGGCATGACCGTGCGGTTTTCAATGAACAAACGGTTGATGACGATGGGTTCGAACAGCCTGACGAATTTCAATCCATTCTCCTTGACTCACGAACGGCCCTGCCGGTCGAGCCCGGCGAGACTTGAATCCATGGGTTAGCTGACCGCCACCCGCAGTCGGGACGACGGCGACCGGCGCGGCCGGGGGTCACGCCTCCTCAGTCGGCCAGGGAACGGGAAAGCCTTCGGGCAGCTTCCGCCCCTGCCAGACCCCCCGCACCTGGGCGACAACGGTTCCCTCGGCGTCCTTGAGTTCGAGGTCCAGGGCGATATCCGCCTTGCCTTTCGCCTCGAACGCCGCAACCGCCTCGGCCACCTGCGCCTCTGAAATGTCGGCCGTCAGGGTCACATCCGTAAACGCCGGCTTGAGGTAACGGATCTGCACCTCCCGGACGATGGGGAAATATTTTCGATAGTCGAAGGCCACGCCGAAGATGGCCCCGCCCATCACCTCGCCCAGCGCGAAAAGCGCCCCGGCATACATCATCCCCACGTGATTGACGTTGCGGTCGAGGGGCATGAGGAGTTTCACGTGGCGATCCCGGAACTCCAGGGCCTTCACGCCGAACCGACCGATGGCATCGATCCCGCTCTCCACATACCGGGCGACGCCCGCATATTTCTTCTCGATCATCCGTTACCTCCTCCGCCAGTTGGGAGGACGCCGCTCCATCATGGACGACACCCCTTCCCTGAAATCCTCGCTCCGAAGCAGAATGCTCTGCAGATTGGCCTCCATGTCCAGATGGGTCATGAGATCGACCCCCTCGCCCTTCCGGACGACCCGCTTGACGGCGCCGACGGCGAGCGGGGCCATGGCTGCAATGTCCGTCGCCATCTTCTCCGCCTCCGCCATCAGATCCGCGGCCGGGCAGAGCCCGTTGACGAGACCCAGCCGCAGGGCTTCGGCCGCCGGGTACATCCGGCCTGTCATCAGGATCTCCATCGCCTTTGCCGCCCCGACGACACGCGTCAGGCGCGCGGTTCCGCCCAGGTCGGGGATGGTGCCGAACTTCAGCTCCGGCATGCTCCAAATGCAGTCGTCGCTCATCAGGCGGATGTCGCACGGCAGGACCAGTTCCATGCCCAGCCCCAGCAACCGGCCGTGGATGGCGCACAGGATCGGGATCTCGATGGTCTCCAGGCGGTTGAGGTACTGCTGGTACCGGGAGATGTCGGCCCGGATGGATGCCCCCCCGGCCGCCGAATCCTTGAGAAAGCGGTCGACCAGGCCCGCCAGGGACGGAAAATCCACGCCGGCGGAAAACACGGGGCCCTCGCCGCGCAGAAGGATGACCCGGATGTCCGCGTCGGTGATCAGGTCCTCCACCATCTCGGCGATGTCCGCGAGCATGTCGAACGTGATCGCGTTGCGCTTTTCCGGTCGATTCAGCGTCAGATAAAAGATCGGCCCCTTCTTCTCTCCGTGGATCGGATCTGCCATCGCTCCCTCCTGCCGTAAAAAAATTTGCCCCCTTATAGGAATTTTTCTCCCCGGCGTCAATCGGTGTTTCCCGGATTCCGGGGGGATTCGGTCACGCCCCTGCGGCCCTGTCCCGCAGCTCCCGGCGGAGGATTTTGCCCACGGCGCTCTTGGGAAGGTTGTCGGTAAATTCATACAGCTTCGGCACCTTGTAGGCGGCCAGGCGCTCGCGGCAGAAGGCGTCTAGTTCCTTTTCGTTCAATTGCACGCCGGGTTTGACAACGATGAAGGCCTTGACGGTTTCGCCCCGGTATTCGTGGGGGACGCCGACGGTACAGGCTTCGAGCACACCCGGGTGCTCGTAGAGGACCTCGTCGATCTCCCGGGGATAGATGTTGTAGCCCCCCGCGATGATCATGTCCTTCTTGCGGTCGACGACATAGATATACCCTTCTTCGTCCATCCGGCCGATGTCCCCCGAATAGAACCAGCCGCCGCGGACGGCTCGCTCCGTCTCTTCCGGCATGCCGTAGTACCCGCCGCACATCTGCGGCCCCCGGAAGCAGATCTCCCCTTCCGCGCCCGGGGGAAGATCCGTCTCCCCCGTCTCCAGATCGACGATCTTCACGTCCGTGTTCGGGAGGGGCACGCCGACGCTGCCCGGCTTGAGTTTTCCCCGCCAGGGCGTCATGGTGATGATGGAGGTCGATTCGGTCATCCCCAAGCCCTCCACGATGCTGGCACCGGTGGCCTTCTTCAGGGCCTCGATCGTCTCGATGAGCAGGGGCGCGGCCCCGGAAAAAAACCCCTTGATGAACGACAGGTCACTTTTCCGGAATTCAGGCAGGGCCATGACCCCCACGTAGATGGTCGGCACCGCGAGGAAGATCGTCGGCCGGTATTTCCGGGTGAGGTCCATCACCGCCTGGGGATCGGGACGGGGCACGAGAATGGCCGTCCAGCCCTTGCAGATGCTCAGGTTCATGACCAGGTTGAAACCGGCCATGTGAAAGAAGGGAAAGATGGCCAGTTCGCTGTCTTCGCCGTCGGGCAGGTCGAAAAACCAGGCCATGAGGATCTGGTTGATCGAGGAGATGTTCCGATGGGAAATGATCGCCCCCTTCGAGACGCCAGTGGTCCCGCCCGTGTAGGGGATCAGGGCGAGATCGTCCAGGGCGGGGGGCGTGTGGTTCGACTGATCGGGAGCGGCGCGCATCAGCGCCATGAAATCATGATACCCGTCTTCCTTCCGGTAGGGCAGGTACATGGCACGCTTGACAAAAGGGAAAAGCTGCCGTTGCGGCGTCGGCAGATAGTCGTTGATATGCGCCGCAATCACCTGCCGGATGCCGGTGCGCGACCTGAGCGCGAGCATCCGGGGCGCGAAGAGGTCCAGCGTGATCATCACCGAGGCGCCCGCCAGGTTGACCTGGTGCTCGATCTCCCGGTCCGAGTAGAGGGGGTTGCAGGGCAGCGCCGCTGCCCCGGCCCGCCAGATGCCGAAGTAGGCGATGACGATCTGGGGGACGTTGGGCAACAGCAGAGCCACCCGGTCGCCCTTTTTGACCCCGATGGCCTTGAGGGCAGAGGCGAAACGGTCGGCCAGCCGGTCCAATTCGGCAAACGAAATCCGCCGGCCGAGGTAGATCAGGGCGTCCCTGCGGGGAAAGCGGCGGGCCGTTCGGGTGAGAAATTCCGGCATGGTCCGGTCTTCGAAGGAGACCGTCTTAGGAACACCGGGCATATACGCCTTTTGCCAGATCCGCTCTTCGCTCAAGGGGTCCTCCTTGTCCTGGATGCAAAATCCCGTGAAAGCGCTCCCCGTCCCGGTCCCGCCTGCACGGGCGAAAATCCGGGCAGATCATGGAAGAACGGGGTTCACGTCTCCGCGGGCATGATGTCTCCCCGAATCCCGGAGGTCTGCGAACATGCGCTTGCCCGCGTTCCTCAAGCCTGGCGGGATTCCCTCTTCTTCTTGTCCAAGTCCCGGAGCTCCCGCCGGAGGATCTTGCCCACGGCGCTCTTGGGCAGTTCGTCGATGAATTCGATCTGCTTGGGAACCTTGTACGGGCTCAACCGCTCCTTGCAGAAGGCGGTAACCTCCTCGGTCGTCAGCGTCTGTCCGGATTTGGCGACGATGTACGCCTTGACGGTTTCACCCCGGTAGGAATCCGGAATGCCGATGGTACAGGCCTCGAGGACCTTGGGATGCTCGAAGAGGATCTCGTCGATTTCCTTAGGATAAATGTTGAATCCGCCGGCGATGATGACGTCCTTCTTCCGGTCCACGATCGACACGTAGCCGTCCTCGTCCATGACGCCGATGTCCCCGGTGTAGAGCCAACCATCCTTGAGGACCATCGCAGTCTCCTCGGGCTTTTTGTAGTAGCCCTTCATAACCTGCGGCCCCTTGAAGCAGAGCTCGCCGGCCTCGCCGGGCGGCAGTTCCTTCTCGCCCGTGTCGACGTCCACGATCTTCATGTCCGTGTTGCAGACAGGGACGCCGACCGTGCCGACCTTGATCTTCCCCTTCCAAGGCGTCGCGGTGACGACCGGGGTCGTCTCCGTCAGGCCATAGACCTCGAGCATGGTGGAGCCGGTCAACCGCTTGAGCTGCTCGATGATTTCCACTGGCAGGGGGGCGGCGCCGGAGACGAACCCGCCGATGAACGACAGATCCATCTTGCTGAATTTCTCCAGGGCGAGCAGCCCGACGTAGATCGTCGGCACGGCCCCGATGTAGGTCGGCTTGGCGCTTTTGATGAGCTCCGCCAGGATGGGCGGCTCCGGGCGCGGGATCAGGACGTTCTCCAGGCCCATCCACAGGCACAGGTGCATGCAGAGATGCCCCGCCGAATGGAAAAAGGGGAAGATGAACATCAGGCCTTGGCCCACCTTGACGTCGTGAAACCCGGCGGCAAACTGCTGCACGTTGGAGCTGATATTCGACTGGGTCAGCATGACGCCCTTGCTCACCCCGGTCGTGCCGCCCGTATAGATCAGGACGGCAATGCCATCCCATCGGGCCTCGTTCCGAACCGGCGTGTCCGGATAGCCCTCCATCAGGTCCATGAACTCGAAGACCTCGGGCTGCGGATCGATCTTGCGGTACATGCCCTTTTTCGCGTAGGGGAAGAGCTGCTTCTTCGGAAACGGCAGGTAATCGTTGATATGGCAGGTCACGATCGGACCGATGCCGGTCTTCGTTTTGAGGGTCTGTATCCGCGGCAGCAAGAGGTCCAGGGTGATCGCCATCTTGGCCTCGGCGTCGTTGATCTGGTATTCCAGCTCCCGCTCGGTATAGAGGGGATTGAGCATGGCCGGCACGGCGCCGATCCGCATGGCCGCCAGGTTCGCCACGGCCGATTGGGGAATGTTGGGCAGGAGAACGGCGATCTTGTCGTCCTTCTTGATCCCCATGGCCAGCAGCGCGTTGGCCAGCCGATTCACGAGGCCGTTCAACTGGCGGAAGGTGATCCTCTTGCCGAAATAATTCAGCGCGATCCCGTCCGGGTGCCGGTCCGCCGTGCGCTGAAGCACCTCGGGCATGGTGATTTTCTCGATCTCGATCTCATGCGGTACGTTCGGGTGATAGCTTTTGAACCAGGGTCGCTGCATGGCCATATCCTTCATCCTTTCTGTTGAACGGGCAACGGTTGAGACGCCCCCGGCGCTGCCGTCGGGGGTGCGGTGAACGAGGATTAAAGCCCCATGTATCGGCTGATGATGAGCAGCATGATCTCCGAGGTGCCGGCAAAGATCGTATGGACCCGGGCGTCCCTAAACAGGCGCGCGATGGGATACTCTTCCATGTACCCGTAGCCGCCGTGGAACTGCACACACTGCCCCACCACCCGGTTGAGCATCTCCGAGATCCAGTACTTGGCCATCGACACTTTCTTGACGATATCCCGACCCTCCATGTGCTCGAGAATCAGGCTGTCCAGAAAGGCGCGGCCCAGTTCCACCTCCGTCGCCATCTTGGCCATTTCGAAGGCGATGTACTGAAACCGGCTGACGGGCCGGCCGAACACCTCGCGGCTTTTCGTGTATTCGATCGTGAGCCGGAGCGCCTCTTCCGCCGTCGCCTGGGCGCCGATCGCGCTCATCAGGCGCTCCTGCTGGAGTTTCTGCATGAGGAAATGAAACCCCTGACCTTCCGAACCCAGGAGATTTTCGACCGGCACGCGGCAATCGACGAAGGCCATCTCGGCTGTGTCCTGACTGTGCAGACCGACCTTGTCCAGTTTTCGTCCCTTCTCGAACCCCGGCGTCCCCTCCTCGACGACGATCAGGGAAATCCCCGCGTACGGCGGTTTGGCCTGGACATCCGTCTTGGCCGCGACGACCACGAGGTTGCAGAGCAGGCCGTTGGAGATGAAGGTCTTCTGACCGTTCAGAACATAGTGATCGCCGTCCCGTACCGCGGTCGTCCGGATGGCCGCCAAGTCGGAACCCGTACCGGGCTCGGTCATCGCAACGGCGGTAATCGTCTCGCCGGTTACGCACTTAGGCAGCCAGCGTCGTTTCTGCTCCTCCGTTCCGAAGCTGTAGAGGTAAGGCACGACAACGTCCGAGTGCAGGAAGGCGACGAAACCCGACATGTGGCAGGGGGCCAGTTCCTCGAGCGCGATGACGGAATACAGGAAATCCGCACCGACGCCGCCGTATTCCTCCGGAAGCCACGGGCAGAGGAAGCCCTGCTCGCCGTACTTCCGCCAAAGTTCCCGGGGCACCATCCCCGCCTCTTCCCACGCCTCGGCGTTCGGGGTGATCTCCTTTTCGTAGAACCGGCGCACCGCCTCCCTGAAAATCTGGTGTTCCTGGGTATAGTGTTTTTCCAAAACCGACATTCAAAATCTCCTCCGCAAAAAACAGAAGGCTCGGGGATCCGGAGGCTCGACCTCAGCCTCTCTCGCCCCTCGCCTTTTGCCCTTCGCCTAAAGCACCTTGAAGTGCTTGATGTCCATCATGCTTCCCGTCCGCTTCGGCTCGAAGACCGCCTTGACCCGGGCGCCCACCTTGACCTTCACCGGATCGACGCTGTCGAGGAAATGGGTCAGGCAGGTGTCGGCGCCGTCCAGCTTGATAAAGGCATACCCGTGGGGCACCGGCCGCTGGACCCCGGTATTCGGATCCACGAAGCCGAAGTGCACGATCGTAAAGACGTAAATCTCCCCCTCGTCGGAAACGGGAACGATCTCGTTCATGCCGACGTAGCATTGACCGCAGACGGGCCGGGGCGGCACATAGACCTTTCCGCACTTGGGGCACTTGATTCCGACCAGTTTCTTGTGGTCGCGCATCTCTCTGAGAAAGGTGGAGCCATACTCGTCCACCGTCCAGTTGAACGGCTGGCTGGAGTCCCCGGATGTCACCATCAGAAGCTCCTGAGCGTCTTTTTTCGTTTCTGTCATCATATCCTCCCTCATGACTGCTGAGATAGGCTGCACGCCCGACCCCGGGCTCGCCCGACGGCGGCCGGATCGACGGGCAACCGGATCCATCACGCGTCTCGTGAAAAACTCCCCATGTTCAAGCGGGCTTCTTCCTGCCCAAGAGCATGATGTCCGCCCAGTAGCAACCGCCGAATCCCGAGCAGAAGGCCAGATTCACCTTCCGGTTGACCTGGCGCGCCCCCGCCCGCCCCATGACCTGCAGGGCCCCCTCGCCCACCCGGATCAGGGCCGTCGCCCCGATGGCGTTGGAACTCATGACCCCGCCCGAGGGATTGATCGGCATTTCGCCGTCCATGTCCGTCACGCCGTCCCAGAGGAGCCGGGGCCCCTCGCCGTACCCGCAGAAACCAATGTCCTCGATCCACTTGAGGCCGGCGTAGGAGTACGGCAGGTAAAGCTCGCAGACGTCGATCTGCTTGAGCGGCTCCTTGATGCCCGCCTTGCGGAAGACCGCCTGCGAGGCCTCGGCGATCGTCGTGTTGCGGGCCATGTCCACGTCGCCGGCGTAGACGAAATTGTGGCGATTGGCCGTGGCTTGCACCCAGGCCGGGATCGGCGCGATCTTTTCCGCCTTCCCCTCGACGGCGAAGATCACGGCCGCCGCGCCGTCGGTGCGGGGACACATGTCGCTCATCCGCAGGGGGTAGGCCAGCAGCTGGTTCTGCTCCGAACCGACGATCAGGTCCACCAGTTGATCCGGGGGGATGCCCTTCATCCACTCCTGGTGCAGGTGGGCGTAGGGGTTGTTCAGAGCGTGGAGCCGTTCGCGCACGGCCACCCGCGCGCCGTCCTTCTCCGTGGCCCCGTAGTCGTGCATGTACTTGCTCGCCTCGATGGCCAGCCCGGCCACGGCGCCGCCCAGGTTGGGCCGCTCCCAAACCGGATGGAAGGCCGTGATGATCGCCCCGGTCGTGTCGGACTCGGAGTTCTTCTCCCAGCCGATGGCCAGTACCTTGTCGAACATCCCCGAAGCGACGTGGTAATAGGCGCACATGGCCACCGACGTTCCCGTCGTCCCGCCGGTCGTCACCTTCATGACCGGTTTCATGACGGCACCGGAACCTTCCGCCGACCACATGTCCACATAGTTGATCCCTTCGAAGTGATCCATATTGCCGATCACAATGGCGTCGATATCCTTGATGGTCAGCTCCGCGTCCGCCAGGGCAACCCTCACCGCCTCATTGATGAGTTCCACCCCGTTGACATCCTTGCGCGAGGAGCGCTGGTAGGTCTGACCATATCCGACAACGGCTACGCGTTTCCCCATATCTTCCTCCTTAAGCACCGACGATGAATACGCAATGGGCCTGTCCGCAGGGGCCGTTGATCCCCTGGGCGAGCGCCGTTTTCGCGCCCTTGACCTGCCGCTTGTCCGCCTCGCCGCGGACCTGCAGGGTCGCTTCGATGAGCCGGATCAGTCCCGCCACGATGACCGGGTGGCCGGAGAGGACGCCCCCGGAAGGATTCACGGGCAGGACGCCGCCCAGCGCCGTGGCCCCTTCCCGGATGAGCTGTTTTCCCTCGCCCTCCGGCGCCAGCCCCAAACCCTCGTACCACATCAATTCCATGTACGAGTAGGCGTCGTAGAGTTCCGCCACGTCCAGCTCCTTCAAAGGATCCTTGATCTTCGCCATCTTGTAGGCCTTCTTCGCGGCCTCCCCGAGGGAACGGGAGCGGGCCAGATCGCGATAGCCGAGGTTGAAGGCATCGGTACAATGGCCGACGCCGCGGATCCAGACGGGATCCTTCTTGAAGCGCTTGAGGCCGCGCCGGTTCGAGAGGACAACCGCGGCCGCCCCATCGCTGATCGGGGAGCAGTCGAGCAGTTTGAGCGGCTCGGCGATCGGACGGGATTCCAGCACGTCCTTCAAGGTAAGCTTCATCGGCAGCTGGGCGAAGGGGTTCTTCATCGCCTGGCCGTGGTTCTTGACCGACACCCGCGCGAAATCGCGCTCCGTCGCCCCGCTCATCTGCATGTAGATGCGAGCCTGAAGGGCCGCCGCCGCGGTCGCGTCGATCCCGAGCGAGCGCTGGTAGATGGGATCGAACATGGCGTTGGTGATCAGGTTCATCACCCCCTCGGAGCCCTTGATGTGCCCCACCACGAGGGCCGTGTCGAAGGACCCGGACAAAATGCGCATCACTCCGTAGAAGGCCCCGAAGGCGCCGTCGCCCTCGACCGTGGAGATGTCCTTGTGCCACCCGCCCGCCGCCTCCTGAACGGCCATCGAGGAGATCGTCCGGCCGTCCCAGAAGTCGTTTGAGACGGTGACGACGTTGTCGATGTCACCGATCTCCGCGCCGGCGTCAGCCAGGGCTTTCGTCGCCGCTTCGAATACGAGCTGTTCGAACGTTTCTTCTCTGCGCCGGGCGCACACTGTCTGTCCGACGCCGACGATAGCAATGTTTTCCATAGTTTTCCCCCTCCGTGAGTCTATGCCGGAGCAAAGTGTTGGATGTCGAGGATCGAGCCTGCCCGCTGGCGGGCAAAAACCGCCTTCATGCGCATGCCGAGCTTGATCTTGGCCGGTTCGACGCCGCCGATCAGGTGCAGCAGGGCGCCGTCGGTGCCGTCGAGTTTGACGAGACCGTAGATCAGCGGGCGCTTGCGGGGCTGCATGTCGTGCTTGTAGTGCACCACCGTAAAGGACTCGAGTGTCCCGACGTTCGCCACCTTGACCCACTGCTCCGTAGGGACGAAACACTCTCCACAGTTCTTGATCGGGTATACATAGACGCGCTTGCACTTGGGGCACTTGACACCCCAGATCTCCTGGTCATCCCTGAGGGCGGTCAGAAACCGGCTTCCCGTCGCCCCGACACTCCACGCATAGGGAACCTTGATGCGGCCCGCGTACACCACATTCCTGGCTTTCCGCCTTGCCTTCGCCATAACACCTCCCATATC
This sequence comes from Syntrophales bacterium, assembly GCA_023230905.1. Taxonomy (GTDB): domain Bacteria; phylum Desulfobacterota; class Syntrophia; order Syntrophales; family UBA2251; genus UBA2251. Next base: position 21,740 of record JALNWL010000006.1, on the reverse strand, counting down.
GCTGATTGAACCCCCGGTTGCCGTCCATGGACCGGACAAACACCCGCACTGCGCCGGTCATCTGAATCTCGGCGCCTTAAGAACGATCCTCCGTCCTGGTGCGATCCCGAGGGATTTATTTCTTTTTCAGGCCGAGCATCTCCCGCGCCTGGGCCACCGTCGCCACTTCGCGGTTCATGATCTCCGCCATCTGCTTCACCCGCGTCACGAGCTGGGCGTTGTTCTTGACCTTTTCGCCCTTCTTGAAATACAGGTTGTCCTCCATCCCCACGCGGACGTGACCGCCCAGCATGATTCCCATCGCGTTCATCGGGATCTGGAACGGTCCCACGCCGATCACCGCAAACATGGACTGCGGCGGCAGTTCGTTGATGAACGAAAGGACGTTCGCCGGCGTCGGATACGTCGAGGTCTGGAACCCCATGACAAACTGGATCACATAGGGCGGGTCGATGTTCCCCTCCCGGATCAGATCCTGGAGCACCCAGTACTGGCCCTGGTGGTAGATCTCGACCTCCGGCTTGATCCCCTTCTCCTTCATCGTCTTCGCATACAGGTTGATGTCGGCGTACGTCGCGGGAATGATGGCGTCGAACATATAGCCGTCGCGGGGGTGTTTGAGGGGCGGCTTGCGGTCCTTCAGGGGGACCTTGAGCATGAACGGGCCCAGGTTCAGGCTCGCCATGTCCGGGGGCTCTTCTGCGAAGAGGCAGCACATCCGCTGCTCCGTCGTCAGCCAGGGGCCGCCACCGGTCGTGTTGTTGATGATGATATCCGGGCAGCGCTCGCGGACCATCTTGTTGACCCGCGCATAATCCTCCGCGGCGGCCGAGGTCATGGACAGGGCTTCCGGCATCCGGGCATGGATGTGGACGGAGACGGCCCCCGCCTTGTAGGCCTCGTACACCTGGTCGGCCTGCTCCTCCGCCGTCTCGGGGATATTCTCGTTCATCTCCTTGCCCTGGACCCCGCCCGTGATCGCGCAGGTGATCATCATCGGCGGCAGCTTCGCCGTCATCGTCCTCGTCATCCACTCGTACGGATTGCGGTAATCCCACATGTACTCTTCCTTCTTCATCGAAATGTCCTCCTTTCCTGAATCATCCTGCATGCAAATATACCGTCTGCCCGGTTGCACCCTCCACCGTTTCTCCAACCGGCCCGTCCAGTTCTGAAGGCAGGAGCAAAGGGTATGCCGCCCCGCGCCGGAATGCCTCCCGGGGACGTATGAATCTTCAATGCGCTTTTATTCTGGTCGATTACGATGCGGACCCGTCGGGCGCCCCGGGGGCCATGGGCGCGCTCCGGAGAGAATACAGGGGGAAATGTGGATGATTTCGGATCAGCGCGTGGACGGTTTCAATCCACCCGATCCCGATGGGGAAGGCGTCCAAAGCGGCGCTTTGTCAAATATCGTTTGACCGCTCACCCTTATCCGATGTACGGAGGCTGCGAACAGGTTCCGGGCCGGATGAACGGCCCCCTCTGAAGAAAAGGAGACAATCGATGAGCACTCCTCAAGCAGTTAAAATCACGGACATTAAACTCAATGCCGACAGCCTTTACAGGGAGGAGTCCTTCACGGACCTAACCTATGCGACGATCCGGCGTCTCACCCCCGTCAAGATTGACGGTTCGCCCGACGAGAACCGGGAGACCCTTTTTACCGGGATGGCCCAGCTCATGTCCCCGAGCGGACCGATTCCGGTTCAATGCATCATCGAAGGGGCGAAGACGCTCGCCGAGGCGGCGGCCAGGCTACCCGACGCCATCGAGGCCGCGGTCAAAGCCATGATTGCCGAGGCCAAGGAAATGGAGCGTCAGGAAGCCTCCCGAATCGTCCTCCCCGGACAGTAGACAGCGCCGGTCCGGCAGGGCCTGACCATTGCCGGACGTGTAAACCCGTGCGCGGCAGGACGGAAAAGTCGTCCCTGCCGATCAGCCCCGCCCTTCAAGCGCTCCCGTCAGAACCGGCAGGGTGATGCGGAAGGTGGCGCCGGCGTTCTCGCGGCTCTCCACCTCGATCATGCCGTCGTGGTCCTGGATGATGCGCTGACAGACGGCGAGGCCCAGGCCGGTGCCGACCTTCTTCGTCGTGAAGAAGGGGTCGAAGATCTTGTTCAGGTGTCCGGGGGGGATGCCGGGACCGTCATCCCTGAAGCTGATGACGAGCCGTTCGGGCCGGCCCTTCTCGTCGGCCTGCGTCGCCGTGGTGACGGCGATTTCGCCCGTCGTGTCGATGGCCTCCATGGCGTTCAGGGTCAGGTTCAGGAACACCTGCCGCAAGCGCCCCGCATCCGCCCGGATGAGGATCTCCGGATGGGGAAACGCCGTGCGGATCGCGATGGCCCGTTTGGACGCCTCCTTTTTGACCAGACTCAGGGTCGAATCGAGGAGATCGCGGACCTTGAGCTCTTCCATCTGCAGGGGCAGCGGGCGGGCGAGGCCGAGGATGTCGCGCAGGAGCTTTTCCAGGCGGTCCACCTCGTGGATGATGTTCCGGAGATCGGTTTTCTGGGGGCTCCCCTCCTCACAGTCCACCTCCAGGTTCTGAACGGTGGCGGCGATGCCCGCCAGCGGGTTGCGGATTTCGTGCGCGATGGCGGAGGCGATGTGCCCGAGGGCGGCGAATTTCTCCAGGCGGACGTAATAGTCGTCCATGCGCTTCTTTTCCGTGACGTCGGTGAACTCCGTCACCACGCCCAGCGTCCGGTCGTTCTCGTCGATAACCGGAAAGCAACTCAGGGAGACGACGAGGCGCTGCCCGTCGCGGCGGGTGTGCATGCGCTCGTAGTGGCTGATGTTCTCCTTGTTCTTGAAGACCTGGTAAAGGCGCTGTCGCTCCTCCTCGTCCAGGTCCGAAAGCTCCTGGGCGAGAATGCCCCGCGCCTCCGCCTGCGTGATGCCGGCCATCTCCTCCGCCTTGGGATTGATATGCAGGATGTTGCCCCGGATGTCGCTGACGATGATCCCGTTGATGGAGGATTTGATCACCCCTTCCAGGAGGCTCTGCTTGTCGCGCCGCTCCTTGTCCAGCCGGGTGTTCTCGATGACGATCGAGGCGTGATTGGCGAAGATCACCATGGCCTCGACCTCGTCCGGGGTGATCTCCATTCGGGTGCGGAAGCGGTCGCCGCCGATGAATCCTAGGATCTTGCCTTTGAACTTGAGCGGCACGTAGATCAGGGATTTCCGCTCCTGCCCCTGACGGATGTGATGCCGGTTGATCAGCCGGTCCATGTCCGTCTCCGTCGGATCGCCGGAGGTGTCCTGGAGAACGACGGGCTGGCCGGTGCGGATCACCCGAGTTTCGTAGCAGTCGTCCCGGTGCAGGTAAAAGGGGTTCGCCCAGGCCAGCCGCTCCCCCTCGGGGGTGAACCCCTTGATGCACTTGCATTCCAGCCGGGCGCCGTCGTCGCTCAGGAGCATGATGACGGCGCGATCGAAGCGCAGCCCCGTCATCACCCGGACGAGGATCTTGTCGAAGACGCGGTCCAGATCGGGCTGCTCGGTGAGGAGCGCGGTGATCTCGCCGATGTGCGTCAGCAGGCTGTTCTTGAGCGCCAGGCTCTCTTCCAGGCGGCGCGTCCGGCCGCGGGATGCGGGGCGTGGATTGGTTGCCATTTCGAACCTCTTTCGGAAGCGGGGGCCGCCGCGTCGACGGCCGAAAACCGTCAGCGAAGGCGTGGATCCAGGGCGTCCCGCAGGCCTTCGCCCAGCAGATTGTACCCCAGGACGGTTACGAGAATGGCCAGCCCCGGATACAGGGAGAGCCACCAGGCGATGTCGATATTGTCCTTGCCCGCCGTGAGGATGTTCCCCCAACTCGGCGTCGGGGGCTGAACGCCGATCCCGAGGAAACTCAGGGCCGACTCCGTGAGGATCGCCCCGGCGACGCCGAGCGTGGCGGCCACAAGGATGGAGGCCATCGCGTTCGGCAGGATGTGGACGAAGATGATCCTGAGGTCGCTCGCCCCGATCACCCGGGCGGCGAGGACGAAATCCCGCTCCTTGAGCGAGATGAAGTCGGCGCGCACGAGGCGCGTGATCCCCATCCAGCCGGTGACGCCGATGATCAGCATGATGTTCCAGATGGAGGGTTCGAGGACGGCGATGACCGCGAGGATCAGGAAGAAGGCGGGGAAACACAGCATAATGTCCACGAAGCGCATGATGAGGGCGTCGGTCCAGCCGCCGTAGTACCCCGCCATCGCCCCCAGAACGGCCCCGATGAGGATGGCGATCCCCGTGGCGATAAACCCGACCTTGAGCGAGATGCGCGCGCCCCAGCTCATCCGCGACAGAACGTCGCGGCCGAGCGGGTCCGTCCCCAGCCAGTGGTCGCCCGAGGGCGGCATCAGGACCCTGTCGAGATCGATGGCGCTCGGGTCGTAGGGGGCGAGCCATGGGGCGAAGAGGGAGACGACGAAGAGGGCGAGCACGACGACGCTCCCCGCGACGGCCATCCGGTTCTCCAGAAATCTTCGCCAGAAATCCGATCTCATGGTCTCTCCCTCACGCCACCCGGATACGCGGGTCGGCCAGGGCGTAGGAGACGTCCGCGATCAGGTTGCCCAGGAGCGTCAGCACCGCCCCGATGAACAGGATCCCCATGACGACGGGATAGTCACGCGCCATGACCGACATGTAGAACAGTTGCCCCATCCCCGGAATGGCAAAGATGGTCTCGAAGATGACGCTTCCGCCGATCAGCCCCGGGACGGACAGCCCCAGGATGGTGATCACCGGCAAAAGGGCGTTGCGCAGGGCGTGGCGGTAGATCACGGTCCGCTCGGAAAGCCCCTTGGCCCGCGCCGTCATGATGTAGTCCTGGCGGATCACCTCCAGCATGTTCGCCCGCATGTAGCGCGACAGGCCGGCCAGTCCCCCGAAGGCGGACAGGAGCACGGGGAGGATCAGGTGCCGGATCAGGTCCCAGAAGGCGGCGGCGGGCCGCATGTATTCGGCGTTGAGCGAGCGGATTCCGGAGATGGGCAGCCACCCCAGGTGGATGCCGAACAGGATCATCAGCAGGAGCGCGAGCCAGAAGGTCGGCATGGCGAATCCGATGAAGACGAAGACGCTCGTCGCCCGGTCGAACCAGGCGTCCTGGTGCACCGCCGCCAGCACGCCGATGGGGATGGCGATCGCGACGATCAGCAGGAGCGACAGGACGTTCAGGGTGATGGTGATCGGCAGGCGCTCCAGGATCTTGTCGCTCACGGGCCGGCGGTCCGGCGAGAAGGAGCGGCCCAAATCCAGGACGGCGAGCTTCTTGACCCACAACCAGTACTGCTGGGTGAGCGGCTTGTCGAGGTCGTACAGGGCCCGGAGGCGCTCCTTCGCCTCGGCGGAGGCCCGGGGGTTCATCTGGGTCTGGAGGTCGGTCGGCGATCCGGGCGCCAGGTGCATCACGGCAAAACAGATGATCGTGATGCCGACGAGCATCGGCGCCATGAACAGGAGCCTCTTACCCAGATAGATCAGCACGGATCCGTCTCCAGAATCGCCAGCAGGTTCATGTCCTCCAGATTCTTCACCGCCCGCCAGAGGTTCTTCTCGGAGTGGGCCTCGATGGTGATGATCGGTCGCCGCCCCCGTTCCCGGAGCCTCCGGAAAAATTCGGCAAAGGGAAAGGTCCCCTCGCCGACCGGCAGGTGCTCGTCCATCCGGCCGTGGTTGTCGTGGATGTGGAGCTGACCGATCCGGTCGCCCAGGGAGACGATCCACCGGTCAAGGGGCGTCGTGGCGAAGGCGTTGAAATGCCCCGTATCGAAGCAGCAGCAGACGCGCTCCGATGGCAGGGCCGCGAGCAGCCGCTCCAGTTCCTGCGGGTCCCGTTCGTAGACGTTCTCCAGGGCGATGATCGTCCCCATCTGTTCGGCCTGGGGGAGAAACGCGCGCCACGTCTCCACGCTGTGCTCGAGCCAGAGGCGCTCCGCCGTGACGTAATAGCGGATATCGAAGGAGGGGTGGCAGACAATGGAGCGCGGCCGGAACAGGGGCGCGAGATCGAATACCTGCTGAAGCCGGGCGGCCGTGACGCGCCGGATTTCGGGATCGAGCGCCCCGGGACGCAGATCGACGAAGGGGGCGTGCAGCGTGACCGGAAGTCCCTCGCCGACCAGGCGCTCCGCAACGGCGGCGAAGTCGGCGCGGGAATACCCGTCCAAGGCGACGTGGGAGAACCCGATCTCGGGATGGACGCGTTCCCGGACAACCATGGAGAGGAGCTTCTCCTTGAGCATGGGAAAGGGGACATGGACCTGGACGTGCTTCAGGACAGACGACGTCATCTTGACCTTCTCTCTATTGCCGTTCGCGGGTGGACTTTCGTTTATCATACGCCCCCCCTTTGTACAATCGCCATTTTTCATTGACACCCCCCTTCCCTTCTGTTATGAAAATCAGCCAGTTAATGCAAATTTACCGGGAGGTCCGATTGACCGTAAAAACCGACAAGGTCCACAGTGCCGTCCTCACCTGTCTCAACGCCATCCTGGAGCACAAAGCACGGAATCTCGTTCTTCTCAACGTCCAGAACCTGTCGTCCATCGCCGACTACTTTATCCTGTGCAGCGGCGCCTCGGACCGGCAGGTCCAGGCCATCGCCGCCTTCGCGCAGGAAACGCTCAAAAAGAAATCCGGGCTCCTTCCCCTCGGCGTGGAGGGGGAAAGCGTCGCTCAGTGGGTCCTGATCGATTACGGGGACTTCATCCTCCACATCTTCTACGAACCGATTCGGGAGTTTTACGGGCTGGAGCGCCTCTGGGCGGACGCACCCCGCATGGAGATCGGCGACGACGTGCTCAAGGTCAAGGCCCTGGCGCCGGAGATGTAGCCGTGCGGCGACTCCTCGCGGGCCTGCTCGACCTGATCTTTCCGCCCCGCTGCGCCGGCTGCGGACGCGTCCTTGGGGACGACGGCCTGCCCCCCTTCTGCCCGGCCTGCCAGGCGGAGGTCCGCCTTCTCCAGTCCCCGCTCTGCACCCGGTGCGGCGCGCCGTTCGACGGAGGGGACGCGGACCACCTCTGCGGCGCGTGTCTGGCCGACCCCCCCGGATTCACCCTGGCCCGATCCGTCGGCCGGTACGAATCGGTTCTTCTGGACGCCATCCATCGCTTCAAATACGGCGGGGATACCGCCCTCGGCCGCGCCCTGGGGCGGTTCATGACGCGCCACCCCTGCCCGGGAATGGAGATCGACGCGGATACCCGCATCATCCCCGTTCCGCTCCACGTGAATCGGCTTAGGGAGCGGGGGTTCAACCAGGCGTTGATCCTCGCGAGGGAACTGGCCCGGCCCGGCGGCCAGACGGTGGACTTTCTCAGCCTGAAGCGCCGCCACGCGACCGACCCCCAGGTCCGCCTGGGAAAGAACGCCCGCCGCCGGAACATCCGGGGGGCGTTTGTCGTGACCCGGCCGGAGCGCATCGCCGACCGGAGAATCCTGCTCGTGGACGATGTCTACACCACCGGCAGCACGGTCGGGGAGTGTGCCCGCGTCCTGATGGCGCACCAGGCCGCGGAGGTCGCCGTCCTGACGCTGGCCAGGGCATAGCGCCAGCAAAGACGGCGGTTTGAACGCGACAACGTGCTTTTCGTCTTGTCCTCGCCGTGGGGAGGCGCGGGAGTGAAAACGGTCCTCCGGTGCGCCGGAGAGCGAAGCTTTGAGGACGCCTGCTTTAGCAAACCCGTCCGTTGAAGAACGCAAGGAGTGACGCGAACCATGGGAAAAATCCTGTCTCGTGAGGCCCTCGGGGAGGCCGTCGATCGTCTCCACCGCGGGGGAAGCAAAATCGCCTTCACCAACGGCTGCTTTGATATCCTCCATGTCGGCCACGTTCAGTACCTCGAGGCCGCCCGTCGGGAAGCGGACGTCCTGATCGTGGCCGTCAACAGCGACGCCTCGGTGCGGGCCATCAAGGGCGAGAAACGGCCGCTGGTCCCTGAGGGCGAGCGGGCGGCGGTCGTGGCGGGGTTGGCCGCGGTCGATTTCGTCACCCTCTTTTCCGAACAGACCCCGCTCGACCTCATCCAGTCCCTGCGGCCGGACGTCATTGTCAAAGGCGGGGACTGGAAAGAGGAAGACGTCGTCGGCCGGGACGCCGTCCGCGCCTGGGGCGGCCGCGTCATGATCATTCCGGAAACCGCGGGCGCCTCCACGACGAATCTCGTGGCGAAGATCCTCGAAACGTACGGCCGGCCATGAGAAACGCCTGAAGCGGCGACGGACCATGAACTCGCTTCCTCCTTTCGATTCGGCCGCGACGGCGATGGGACAACCCTGGCAGCGGACCCTCTACATCATGTTCGCGGCGCAGTTTCTGTCCATCATCGGCTTTGCCTTCGCCCTGCCCTTCATCCCCTTCTACATCCGGGAGCTGGGTGTGACCGACGAGCGTCTCGTGCCGGTCTGGGCGGGCATCATCACCGCCGCATCGAGCCTCGTCATGGCCTTCTTCTCCCCCCTCTGGGGGTGGCTCGCGGACCGGTACGGCCGGAAGATCATGGTGGAGCGGGCGATGTTCGGGGGCGCCGTCCTTACCTTCGCCATGGGGCTCGTGACCGACGTCTGGCAGCTGCTGTTTCTCAGGCTTCTGTCCGGCGCCACGACGGGCACCATCGCGGCTTCCATCGCCCTGGTCTCCACCGTGGTCCCCCCCAAACGGCTGGGTTACAGCCTGGGGATTATGCAAGTTGCCGTCTTTCTGGGCATGACCCTGGGACCCTGGATCGGGGGACTTTTGGCCGACGCCGTCGGCTATCGCGTCACCTTCATGACCGGCGGCGGCATCCTCTTCCTGGGAGGCTCGCTGGTCCTCCTCGGCGCCCGCGAACGTTTCAACCGCCCCGAGAAAGGGACGCTCGGAGGCGGCGACCGCCTGTTCTCCCTGCTCGCCTATGCGGGATTTCCCGCCTTGATGGCCCTGTTCTTCTTCTTCAACTTCTCCCTCCACTTCGTGATGCCCATCCTGCCGTTGTTCATCGAAACGATGTGCGACCCTTCCCGGGGGGTGGCCTCGACGACGGGCTTGCTTTTCGCCATCAGCGGCGGCGCCGCCGCCCTGTCCGCGGGCGGCATCGGCGCCCTCAGCGACCGGATGGGATACAAACCGATTCTCGTAACGATGCTCCTGCTGACCTCGACCAGCCTCCTGCTCCACGGTCTGGCGCAGGGCATCGCTCACCTGGTCCTGCTCCGGGTCCTCTACGGCATCGCCGCGGGGGGGATCCTCCCGACGATGAACGCCCTCGTCGGCCGTCTGATCCCGCCCTCCGGCTACGGCAAGGCCTACGGCCTCACGTCGGCCACGACCTGCCTGGGAATGGCGGCCGGCCCGTTTTTTGGAGGGTTGATGGCTTCCGGGTGGGGCTACCGCTGGCCGTTCGTCTTTATCAGCGCGATCATGGCCGCCGTGACGCTCCTGGTGATCCTGGGACTTCGGCGCCGCTCCCAGGGGCGACCACCCATCCCGGGGGAAAATAAAACTTGACAGGGGCGCGGATTCACCGTATAAGGCGCACGCACCCTGAATTGATCTTAGTCAAAGGGGTGCACAGTTGGATATAGACATTTTGAAGTGCAAAGGCGGGCCGCCGTGCTCTAAAGAGTCTTGGCGGCCTTTTCTTTCTGTCATCGTGTTCATCCGACTTAAGCGAAATTTCAGAAAGGAGGAGCATAAGATGGCAGAAGGTACCGTAAAGTGGTTCAATGAGCAGAAGGGCTTCGGATTCATCGAGAATGCCGAGGGCGGCGACGTGTTCGTGCATTACAGTGCGATCCAGGCCGGTGGTTTCAAGACGTTGGCCGAGGGTCAGCGCGTGAGTTTCGACGTCACGCAGGGCAAAAAAGGCCCGGCGGCGGAAAACGTGAAACCCCTGTAAGGGTTAGCGGCACTCCAGAAGAGGCATCCCGGCGCCTGTTAAAGGTCACGGGGTGCCTCTTTCTTTTAATGAGAAGGAAGGAGGTCTTTGAATGGCCCGGACAAAATACACCTTCGAAAAAAGGCAGAAGGAACTGGCGAAACGCCGCAAGAAGGAAGAGAAGGCGGCGCGGCGCGCCGAAAGCCGGCGGCCGGCAGAGAACGAAACGGGCGCCGGCACGGCCGGTGAAGCCCCCGATTCCGCTGCCGAGGCGTCGAACACGGGGGCCGACGCCCCGACGCCCGACCCTGCTTAACGTCCCGGCCGCGGTCGTCGCGGCCCTCTCCGGCGCTGTCCTTCCCTGCGCCGGGGCAATTTCTTCTCTTCCGCGGCAGGCGCCGCTTCCGTTTCCGATATCCCCTCCCCGTCCCCCTCGGCCACCAGCGTCTGGGGCGGGGCCTGCAGCATCCGCTGATAATAATCGTCCAGAAGCATCGCAATCAGGGGAGATTCGACCTCCGCCTCGGCCAGGCTTCGGCCCAGGTGGATGAAGCGCCGCATCCGCTCCCTTTCAAGGCTGTCGCGCGACCGCAGGTTCGCCTCCAGGGACGCGATGACCCGCTGCGAGACGATCGCCTCGACATCCTCGTCCGTGGGGAGCGTCTTTTCCTGGATGTTGATGTTGAAGCTCCGGGCGATCGACCGGAGGTTGAACTGCTCCATCCCCGCCACGAGCGTAATCGCCGTTCCGGTCGCCCCGACGCGTCCCGTCCGCCCCGCCCGATGAATGTAAAGCTCCGGGTCTTCGGGCGGCTCGTACTGGAAAACATGCGAAAGGTCGGGAATGTCGATGCCGCGCGCGGCCACGTCCGTCGCAACGAGAAAGCGGAGCGCCCCTCTGCGCACCCGGCCCATCACCCGCTCCCGCGCCCCCTGCGCGAGATCGGAGCTGAGTTCGTCGGCGTCGTAGCCGAAACGCTTGAGCACCACGGAGACGAAGTGCACGGTGGACTTCATGTTGCAGAAGATGATCGCGGAGACGGGATTTTCCATCTCGATGATCCGGACGAGGGATCGCTCCCGCTGCATCCCCGGCACGATGTAGAAGATGTGGCTGGTGCCCGTCACATGGACGTGTTCCTGACTCAGGCTCAGGAACTCGGGATGGCGGAGGAACTCCCCGGCCAGGCGGAGCACGTACGACGGGAAGGTGGCGGAAAACATGTAGCCGCTGATCGGCCGGCGCGGGAGAAATTGTTTGACCCGCTTCATGTCGGGGTAGAATCCCATCGAGAGCATCCGGTCGGCCTCATCGAAAACGATGATCTTGAGCGTGTCCAGGGAGAGGGTCCCCTTGAGCAGATGGTCGAGGATGCGCCCCGGCGTCCCAACGACGAGGTGCGCCCCCCGGCGGAAGGCCTCCAGTTGGGGTTCGTATTTTACGCCTCCGTAAACGACGGCCGTTCTAAGACCGCGCTCCCCCTGGAGGGTTTCGGCCTCGTGCGCCACCTGCTTGGCGAGTTCGCGGGTGGGAACCAGGACGAGTGCCTGACAGACCGCCTTCGCCGGATCGATCCGCTCCAGGATCGGCAGGATGAAGGCGCCGGTCTTGCCGCTCCCGGTTTGCGACTGAACCATCAGGTCCCGTTCGGCCAGCACATAGGGAATCGCCCGGGCCTGGACCGGCAGGAGCTTCGTCCATCCCGTCCGCGTACAGGCCGCCTGGAGCGCCTCGGGCAGCCCCTCGAGGGTGATTTCCGGCAGGGCGTTCTCCGGCTCGATCAAGCCATCCATCCCTTCCCGCCCGGAACCTGCGGCCTCCGATACCGGCGGCACTGACGTTTGGGTCTCTCCGCCGTTTTCCATCTCTTCCGACATACGTCCTCTCTTTCGCACTTTCTGCTGAAATATCAAAATTTTTGCGGGGCGGAGTATAGGCAGAAGGGCGACGGGTGTCAAGGGAAATCCTTGAAAATCCCGGCAAAATTCCTTGACAGGCCGCGGATGTTTCCGGTACTGAGGGGTGCCGTCCCTGCGCCGACGAAGCGCCGCGACCTTCGGCAGACCCGCTGTTTCCCCGAAGACGGGGGCCTGCCTGCCCGGGGGCGGCCGGATTCCCGCCACAGCCGGCCCTCGCGTTCACCGGTCGGGAGCGGGAGTGGCGACGGAAAATGCTGGAAGGCCGAGAGGCGGAGCTTCAAGGATCTTGGACGGAGAAACCGGAGACGTGATCGCACAGGAACCCCGCCTCGCGGTGGGCATCATCTCCCGGGCAACCGGGATCAGCGGCGTTCTGAACGGCGTTTTCCGGGCCGATCCGGAGCATGTCCCTGCGGCGGAACGGACGGTGCGCCTCCAGGGCCCTTTCGGGGTCTTCCTCGACGGCGGGAAACCGTTGCTGAGGACCGGCTCCGGCGAGATCCGGCCGCTGGGACGGACGCTCTCCCTCGTCCCGGAGGCCGAGGCCGACTTCACCCTGAACGACGTGACGATCGGCGTCTCCTTCCACTGGGAGCGCCGGGAAGCACAGACCTTCCCTGGCGGGCTCACGCTGCTCTCCCCGGACGACGGCACCCTTACGGCGATCAACGTCGTCCCGCTGGAGACCTATCTCGCGAGCGTAATTTCCTCCGAAATGAGCGCCCTGGCCCCGCCGGAGTTTCTCAAGGCCCACGCCGTCACCTCCCGGAGCTGGCTGGCCGCCATGCTCGCCCGGCGGACCGACCCGGGCACGGCGGCACGTCCCGAATCGGAACCGGGCGGGGCGTCCCGCACCTCGACCCTTCCGGCGGCGGAGGGCAGGGAGCTTCCGGAAATCCGCCGCTGGACGGGTCGGGAGGCGCACGCGCATTTCGATGTCTGCGCCGACGACCACTGTCAGCGCTACCAGGGAATGACGAAAATCGTTTCCCCCGCGGCGGCCGCCGCCGTCTCCGTCACCCGGGGCGTCTTTCTCACGCACGCGGGCAGGATCTGCGACGCCCGCTACCACAAGGCCTGCGGCGGCCTCACCGAGCCAGCCCAAAACGTCTGGGCTGAGGTCCCCATCCCCTATCTCACGAGCGTCGCCGACGCGGATGGGACCCTTCCCCCCGTGCGGACGGAGGCGGAGGCGGCGGCGTGGTTCAGTGACCGCCCCGACGTCCATTGCCGGGTGACGGACCCCGGGTTGCTGGCGCGGATCCTGCCGGACTTCGACCGGGAAACGGCCGACTTTTTCCGGTGGTCCGTCTCGTACGAACGGGAGGAGTTGGAAGGTCTCCTGAAGGGCGCGTCGGGGATCGACTTCGGAACCCTGCTCGACCTCATGCCCCTGACGCGCGGACCGTCGGGACGGATCAGCCGCCTGCGCGTCACCGGCACGAAACACGCCGTGACCGTCGGCCGAGAGCTGGAGATCCGCCGCTGGCTGTCGAAGAGTCATCTGTTCAGCAGCGCCTTCGTCGTCCGGACGGAACGGGATCACAGTGGCATCCCTATGCGGTTTCACCTCGCCGGCGGCGGCTGGGGTCACGGGGTCGGCCTGTGCCAGATCGGCGCCGCCGCGATGGCCGCGCGGGGCCGCACCGCCGAACAGATCCTCGCGCATTACTTCCCCGGCGCGACCGTCACCCGGAGATACTGACGCGCATGGGAACCCCGCCCGTCAAAACCGCCTTCATCCTCGGCGCCGGCCTGGGCACGCGCCTCAAACCCCTGACCGACCGCTGCCCCAAACCGCTGCTGCCCGTCGGTGGGCAGCCGCTCATCACCCATGTCATGGACCACCTGCTGTCCACGGGCGTCGAGCGCTTCATCGTCAACACGCATCACCGGGCCGAGGCGTACGACCGGGCGTTTCCGGATAAGACCTGGCGGGGGCGTCCCATCCTCTTCCGCCACGAACCCGTGCTGCTCGACACGGGTGGCGGCCTGAAAAACATCACGGATCTACTGGCCGGAGACGACCGCCTGCTCGTCTACAACGGCGACATCCTGACGGACCTCCCCCTCGACCCCCTGCTCGCCGCGCACCGGCGCCGTGACGCCGAGGTCACGCTGGCCCTGCGGTCCGCGGGGAAGCCCTTGAACGTGACGATCGACGGCGCTGGCAACGTCCGCGACATGCGCGACCTGCTGGGCGACCCGGGCATCAGGCGCTGCCTGTTCGCCGGCATCTACGTCATGGAGACCCGGTTTCTGGAACATCTGCCCGGGGGCCCGATCTTTTCCATCGTCCCGGCGCTCGTGGACCGGATCCGCCGGCGGCCGGGGACGGTGGCGGGCCGGGTAATCGACGCGGGACGCTGGCACGACATCGGTTCGCCCGCCGCGTACGACGCCCTGCGCAACGCCTGGAGCCCCGCGCCGTGAGCGCCCCGCTCCCGTCCGACGCCGCTCTCCTGGGGTTCGCCCGCCGCGCCCTGAACCTCGCGGATGCGCCGCCCCCGGACCTCGCTCCCATCACGCGGGGCGGCTCGGACCGCGTCTACCGGCGCCTGACCGCGGGCGGGTCGAGCTGGATCGTCATGCAGTACGGGACGGACCGAAGAGAGAACGCCTCCTTCGCCCCGATCGCGCGCTTCCTGGCCGCCCGCGACATCCGGGTCCCCGTCATCCTCGCCGAAGACGCCGCGCGGGGCCTGCTCGTCCTGGAGGATCTGGGCGACCGGGACCTGTGGTCGTACCGCGACGCGGACCCCGCCGTCCGTCTCTCCCTCTACCGGCGGACCCTGCGCCTCGTCCACCGCCTTCACGGACTGGCGGCCGGGGACGCGGCCGTCCGCGCCCTGCCGCTGATGGACCCCTTCGACGCGGCCTTCTACCGCTGGGAGCGGGATTATTTCCGGGAACATTTCGTCCGCGGCGTCTGCGCCCTCGCGCTCGATCCGTCCGAGGCGGCGGGACTGGAGGCGGAGCTCGCCGCGCTCGCCGCGCGCCTGGGAGGCGCCGCCCCCTGCCTCGTTCACCGCGACCTGCAGTCTCAGAACGTCATGATCCGCGACGGAGAACCCGTGCTGATCGATTTCCAGGGGATGCGTCTCGGATCCCGCCTCTACGACCTGGGCGCCCTCCTCTACGACCCCTACGTCCGCCTGACGCCGGACGTCCGCCTCGACCTGCTTCGCGATTACTACGACCTCAGTCCGCGGGCGCTGTCCTGGAACGCCTTCCGGGAGGCCTTCCAGGAGGCGTCGGTGCAGCGGCTCCTCCAGGCCCTGGGCGCCTACGGCTACCTGGGCCTGAAGGCCGGCCAACCGGACTTTCTCGCCCATATGCCCCGCGGCTTGGACCATCTGGAGGCGGCCGCAGGCCTCGCGCCCCGCCTGGATCATCTCCGCCGCCTCCTGTCCCGCTGCCGCCGGGCAATTAACCGTTGACAGGCCGGAAGTCATCCATTATCAAGGGGTCATGGAGATCCAGCCGAGAAAATCCCGCCCCGGAATCACGGCGGCGCTCTCGTACGCCGACGCGCCTTGGTTCGACGCCCTGCTCCGGCGGCTGATCCGGCAGTCGGCGATCGAGCGGATCCTCATCGCCTACAACGACGGCGACGCCTACCCCCACGACAAGTGCGAATGGATTCCGGCCGGCTCCCTGGTTGCGGGAGAGACCCTTTCCACCGTCATCGAGAAGACGCAAACGAAATACCTGCTGATCCTGCCCTTTTGCGCGGACCTCGAACTGGGTCCCCGGGCCCTGCGGCGCCTACTGGAGGCGGCGGAAATTTGTCAGGCCGGCATGCTCTACGCGGATTACCTGGAAGGCCATACGCCCTCCCCGGCCGCGCCCGCCGGGAACGGGGTTCCGCCGGCCCGAAAACGGGGCAAAAAAGACGCGAACCCGGCCCTGCGGGAGCATCCCGTCAACGATTACCAGCCGGGCAGTCTCCGTGACGATTTCGATTTCGGCCCGCTGATGCTCTTTTCGATGGACGCCATCCGCACCGCCCTAAAGAGGTACGGCGCGCTTTCCCCGTTCACCCACGCCGGGCTGTACGACCTCCGCCTCAGGGTCGCTACGGACGCGACCCTGTTTCACCTGCGGGAATCCCTGGCGACGGTGATCCGTCCGGAACCGGCCGCAACCGACGCACCGGCGGCGGACGAATGCGAAGCCTGGACGGACGAAGGGGAAACGAACGGCGGCGACCCGGCGTCAGCGCCCTTCGCCTACTGCGATCCCCGCCAGCAGGACCGTCAGCGGGAGATGGAAAGCGCGGCGACCACCCACCTGAAACGGCTCGGCGCCTGGCTCAGGCCCCGCTTCCGGAGCGTCGTGCCCACCTCCCAGGCCTTCCCCGTGGAGGCCAGCGTCGTCATCCCCGTCAGGAACCGCAAGAAGACCATCGCCGACGCCGTCCGGAGCGCCCTCTCGCAGGAAGCGGACTTCCCTTTCAACGTCCTGTGTATCGACAACCACTCGACCGACGGAACCACGGCCGTGCTGGAGAAGCTGGCCAAGGCGGACCCGCGCGTGATCCCCCTCGTGCCCGCGCGTCTCGATCTCGGCATCGGCGGCTGCTGGAACGAGGCCCTCCGCGCCGAAGCGTGCGGGCGGTTCGCCGTCCAGCTCGACTCCGACGACGTGTACAGCGGTCCGGACACCCTGCGGAAGATCGTGCAATGCTTCCGCGAAGGCGACGTCGCCATGGTCATCGGCGCCTACACGATCGTCGACGAACGGGGAAACATCCTTCCGCCGGGACTGATCGCCCACCGCGAGTGGACCGACGACAACGGCCGCAACAACGCCCTGCGCATCAACGGCCTCGGCGCCCCGCGGGCCTTTCAGACCGCCCTGGCCCGCCAGATCGGCTTTCTGAACGTGAGTTACGGGGAGGATTACGCCATCGCGCTCAGGCTCACCCGGGACTACCGGATCGGCCGGATCTACGAAAACCTCTACCTGTGCCGCCGCTGGTCCGGAAACTCCGACAGCGCGCTGACGGTGGCGCAAATCAACCGCCACGACGCCTTCAAGGACACCCTGCGCACCCTGGAAATCATGGCCCGACGGCAGATGAACCCGCGCCCGGCCGTCCCCGTGCCGGGGCGCGAGGGGGGGCGCGGCTACCCGGGATACGGTTCGCCCGCCTGCCGATCCGGGGCGCCGTCATGACATTCTCCGTGCAGCCCTGGCAGAAGCACGATCTCCGGGCCGTCCGGGAAATCACCTGGACGACCTGGCAGAGTGCCTACGCGCCCTTCATCCCGGCCGACAACCTGAAAACCTATTTCGGCGCCCACTATTCGCTGCGCGCCCTGCGCGCCGTGTACGCGGACCCCTTCGTGGACGGATTCATCGGCACGACGGAATGCGGGCCGGCGGGGTACCTCCGCACCCGCTACGTCGGGGATGAGCACCGGTTCTACGTCACGTCCCTGTACATCCTCCCCGAACATCAGGGGCGCGGGCTCGGCGGGAAGTTGCTCGCGGCGGCGGAGGCGCGCGCCCTGCGTTACGGGGTCGACGCCGTCTGGCTCGGCGTCATGGCCCGGAACAAACGCGCCTTGGCCTGGTACCGGCGGCGGGGGTTCCGTTTCATCCGGAAGGAGCCGTTCGCCCTGGCCGCCACGACGGTCGAGCACCGGATCGGCTACCGGAAAATGAACGCCGCGGCGGCGCGGGTCCCTCCGCCATGACGCGGCCGGTCCGGCAGACCCGCCGCGTCCCCGGCGATAGGATCGCCGCCGTTTTCGAAGGCTCGCACGGACCGCGCCCCGCGGGCGGCCTGTCCCCACTCTGTCGCGCGCTCTACGCTGACCAGACGCGATCCTGGCCGGCCCTGGCCCGGGCCGAGGCGGAACTGGCCGGGATCCGCGTCCGCGATCTGTCCTCGGACGGCTGGTCGCTCAAGGTCCAGTACAACCCCGCGCGCCTGAAGAGCGGCACCGCCCGCGTGGACCCCGCGTCCATCGCCGCCCGCCCCTGTTTCCTCTGCCCCGCGGCACTCCCCCCCGAACAGCGGGGCATCCTGTATCGGGAGGAGTACCTGATTCTCTGCAACCCCGCCCCGATCTTCCCCGCTCACTTCACGATTGCGAGCCTCGCTCACGAGCCCCAGGCCATCGAAGCCCGCCTGGAGGCCTTCCTCGATCTGGCCCGCGATCTCGGCGACGGCATGACCCTCTTCTACAACGGCCCCGCCTGCGGGGCCTCCGCCCCGGACCACCTCCATTTCCAGGCCGCCCCGGCCGGCGCGATCCCCATCGAAAAGGACCTGGCGGGGCGGTTCGACGCCCGGCCGGCCTGGGGAAACAACGGCGTCGATCGGTGGGGGCTGGTCTCCTGGGGGCGAACCCTGATCCTGATCCGGGGGCGCGAACGGACGCCGCTGGCCCACGCAATGCGCCGCCTGATCGCCGGGGGAGGGACCTCGCCGGGATCGCCGGACGAAGCGATGCTGAATCTCCTGGCCGGCCACCGCCGGGGGGAATGGCGGCTCTGTCTCTTTCCCCGGCGGCGCCACCGCCCGGCAGCCTACGACCGTCCCGATCCGGAGCGGCTTCTCGTCAGCCCCGGCGCCGTGGACATGGGCGGGCTTATCGTCGCGCCCCGGGAGCGGGAGTTCACCCGCCTGAACGCGCCGATGCTGCGGAACATCTACCAAGAGGTTTCCTCCCCTCCCCGGGCGGATCTTCTCGCCCGCGAATGAACGCCGGCGGCCTGTCGCGCGGGCGTCCGTTTTTGCATGCAAAGGACCGATCGTCATGACCGAACCGTCCCGGCCCGTTTCTCCCCTCGTGGACAGCGCGATGAGCTTTCCGGAGGCCGTCGCCGGCGCGCAGGCCCCTCCGGAGGCGCTCGCCCCGCTGAGCCTCGTTGACGTCCGCTACTGGGCCTTCGACGGGCGCCTCCATGCGGGACAGCTCGTCGTCCACCGGGACCTCGCCGCGGACGTCCGCGCAATCTTCGGCTGGATGCAGCGTTCCCGGTTCCCCGTGGCGAAGGTCGTGCCGATCGTCCGGTACGGGTGGTCCGACGACGCCTCAATGGCGGACAACAACTCCTCCGCCTTCAACTACCGCTTCGTCGACGGGACGGAGCGGCTGTCGCTGCACGCCCTCGGCCGGGCCGTGGACTTGAACCCGCGGATCAATCCCGTGATTTACGGGGACGGACGCATCGCTCCGCCGGGAGCGGCGTACCGGCCGGGCGCTCCGGGGACGGTCTACCCCGCGCATCCCCTGATGGAGGAATTCCGGAAGCGCGGCTGGACGTGGGGGGGGGATTTCAAGACCCTGAAGGACTACCACCACTTCGAGAAGCGGGGCTGAGCGCGGGCCGCCCCGGCCCGGCGGGGGGGGGGAACCCTTCAGTCGTCGAGGGGAATGACCCGGACCCAAGCGGTTCCCCCGCGGAGGAACCGAAGTTCGCGCGCCGCCGCGCGCGACAGGTCGATGACGTCGAAGCTGCGTTTGCGGCAGCGGTCGTTAACCGTCACCACCACGGATCGGTCATTGGCGATGTTGACGACCCTGACCCGTGTGCCGAGGGGAAGACTGGGATGGGCGGCGGTCCGCCTTTCGGGACGGTAGATCGCGCCGGAGCTGGTTCGCCGGCCGTTGAAACGCTTGGCGTAATAGAAGGCGCGGCAGACGGAGCCTTCCTCCGGTTCTCCGACGGTGGCCGACTCCGCGGGCGCCATCCGGTCGGCCTCCGCCGCCCCGCTTTCCTGGGCGCGAAGCGGCGGCGCGGCGGACAGGAGCATCAGCGGACCGACCACCGCCAGCAGCGCAAGGCCTCTCATCGAACTGGTGCGACTCATAGATCCTCCGGCGCGGCAAGACAACCCCGCGCCCGACGTCGTTCCTCTTGTTCACGAGCGTCCAGCGCTACATGACCCCCGGACGTCTGTCAAGCGGTTTGATGGAATATTCGATTGACATGGGGTCCGCTTCCATATAGCTTCCTTCGTGGAAACGGGCGCTTATAGACTTCACCCGGAGGAGTCGCCCGACACGAGTGGAAACATTCCGCAAAAGGAGGCCGCCATGAAAACGCCGCAGGAATACATCGACAGCCTGAGAACCCTCGATCTCAAGGTCTACCTGCTCGGCAAACGGGTCGAGAACGTCGTGGACGACCCGATCATCCGTCCGTCGCTCAACGCGGTGGCGATGACGTACGCGCTCGCCCAGGATCCCGGGTATGCGGACCTCATGACGGCGACCTCCCACCTGACGGGCAGGAAGATCAACCGCTTCACGCACATCCACCAGAGCGTCGAGGACCTCGTGCGAAAGAGCAAGATGGGGCGGCTCATGGGGTCCCGCACCGGCTGCTGCTTCCAGCGTTGCGTCGGCATGGACGCGCTCAACGCCCTGTCGATGACGACCTACGACATCGATCAAAGGCACGGGACGGAATACAACAAGCGGTTCCTGAAATATCTGGAATACGTCCAGGAGAACGACCTCGTGTGCGACGGGGCGATGACGGACCCCAAGGGCGACCGCTCCCTGCCGCCCCACCGGCAGGCCGATCCGGACCAGTACCTCCGGATCGTATCGGAAAGCCGGGAGGGGATCGTCGTGCGCGGGGCCAAGGCCCACCAGACCGGCGCCGTCAACTCCCACGAGGTGATCGTCATGCCCACGATCGCCCTGCGGGAGGAGGATCGGGACTACGCGGTCTCCTTCGCCCTGCCCAGCGACACGGCGGGCATCACCTACATCCTTGGCCGCCAGTCCTGCGACACCCGGAAGCTGGAGGGCGGCCGGATGGACGTGGGAAACGTCATCTTCGGCGGACACGAGGCCCTGATCGTCTTCGACGACGTCTTCGTCCCGTGGGAACGGGTCTTCATGTGCCGAGAATACGGCTTCGCCGGCCAGCTGGTGGAGCAGTTCGCCTCCTACCACCGCCAGAGCTACGCATGCAAGGTGGGGGTCGGGGACGTCCTGATCGGCGCGGCGCAGACGGCCGCCGAGTACAACGGCACCGAGAAGGCCTCCCACGTGAAGGACAAGATCATCGAGATGAACCACCTGAACGAGACCCTCTACTGCGGCTGCATCGCCTGCGCCGCGGAGGGGCACCGCGAGCCGTCCGGAACCTACCTGGTCGACACGCTCCTGGCCAACGTGCACAAGCAGAACGTCACCCGCTTCCCCTACGAGATCGCCCGCCTCGCCCAGGACATCGCCGGCGGCCTGATGGTCACCCTGCCCTCCGAGGCCGATCTCAACGCACCGGAGACGGGCAAATGGATGCAAAAATACTTCCGCGGCCGCAGCGACATCCCGACGGAAGAACGGATGCGCATCCTGCGCCTGATCGAAAACCTCACGCTGGGGACGGCGGCGGTCGGCTACCTGACGGAATCCATGCACGGGGCGGGCTCGCCGCAGGCGCAGCGGATCATGATCGCCCGCCTGGTCGACCTCAAGCAAAAGCAGGCGTTCGCCAAGGCCCTGTGCGGGATCCGGGACGCGAAGCCGCGGTGAGCCACCCGCGCATGCGTGTCATTCAACGGCCCTGATTCGCGGACGGACGGACGGGAACGCCCCAATCCGGCGGCACGGAAAGGAGACAGGCAAATGGACCGAAACGTGGGAACCATCGACAGGATCGTCCGGCTCGTGATCGCGATCTTTTTCATCGCCGCCAACGCCGCGGGCTGTGTGACGGGCCTCGCGGGGCTCGTCCTCGCCGTCCTGGCGGGCATGCTCCTCTCGAGCGTGGCCTCGGGGCACTGCCCGCTCTACGTCAGGCTGGGCATCAAGAAATCGGTCTGAGCGCCGAACGGACCGCGGCCATTCCCGGCTTGACGGCGCAACGCCTTTGCCATACAAGGGTCCGCGGGGCGAGCCGGATTTCCATGTCCCGGCCGGGGGGTTCCGCGCCCGGTCGTCGAAAACGGCGAGGCGGATCAGCAAAAGCGGGGAG
>JALNWL010000005.1 GCA_023230905.1 Syntrophales bacterium | reverse complement strand
TTATTGGTGCGCCCAGCAGGATTCGAACCTGCGGCCCCCAGATTCGTAGTCTGGTGCTCTATCCAGCTGAGCTATGGGCGCAAATATTGGCGGAGAGAGCGGGATTCGAACCCGCGGTACACCTTTTATCGGCGTACAATCGCTTAGCAGGCGATCGCTTTCGGCCACTCAGCCATCTCTCCGCTGCATGCAAAATTTTCTGGCGGAGGGAGCAGGATTCGAACCCGCGAACCTTTCGGTCAACGGTTTTCAAGACCGCCGCCTTCGACCACTCGGCCATCCCTCCTCTTTCAACGATCGATCACGCCGGGGCGATCTTTTCCCGGCCGCCCATGTAGGGCCGCAGCGCCTTCGGAATGAGGATGCTCCCGTCGGACCGCTGATAATTCTCCAAAACGGCGACGGTGGTCCGCCCCGCGGCCAGACCCGACCCGTTCAGGGTGTGGACGAATTCCACCTTGCCCGTGGCTTCGCGCCGGAAGCGGATGGCCGCCCGCCGGGCCTGGAAGTCCTCGAAGTTGCTGCACGAGGAGATCTCCCGGTAGGCGTCCTGGCCGGGCATCCAAGCCTCCACGTCGTAGGTCTTCGCGGAGGAGAAGCCCAGGTCCGCCGTGCAGAGGCTGACCGTCCGGAAGGGGATCTCAAGCCGCCGCAGGACCTCTTCGGCGTTGGCCGTCAGATTTTCCAGCTCCTCGTACGAGGTCTCCGGCGTGGTGAACTTCACCATCTCCACCTTGTTGAACTGGTGCTGCCGGATCAGCCCCCGCGTGTCCTTGCCGTAGGAGCCCGCCTCCGCCCGAAAGCAGGGCGAATAGGCGACGTAACGGATCGGCAGGTCCCGCTCGTTCAGGATCTCCTCCCGGTGGATGTTCGTGACCGGCACCTCCGCCGTGGGGATCAGGTAGTAGTCCAGCCCCTCGATCTTGAAGAGATCCTCGGCGAACTTGGGAAGCTGTCCCGTCCCCGTCATGCTTTCCCGGTTCGCCAGGAAAGGCGGCAGGATTTCCATATAGCCGTGCTCGCCGGTGTGCAGGTCCAGCATGAAGTTGATGATGGCCCGCTCGAGCAGGGCGCCCGCCCCCCGATACAGGGTGAACCGGGCGCCGGCGATCTTCGACCCCCGGGTGAAATCCAGGATGCCGAGGCTCTCCCCGAGCTCCCAGTGCGGCCTGGGGGGGAACGCGAGCCGGGGGAGGTCGCCCCAGGTCCGGACAATCGGGTTGTCCTCGGAACTCGTTCCGCGGACAACCGAGTCGTGCGGCACGTTGGGGATCGTCATCACGATCGCCTCCAGCGCCGACTCGGTCTCTTCCAGGATCGCGTCGAGGTTCTTGATCCGCGCGGAAACCTCTCCCATCCGCGCGATCAGATCGGCGGCATCGGCCTTGCGCTTCTTCCGGTCGCCGATCTCCTTGGAAACCGTGTTGCGCTCGTTGCGCAGCGTTTCCACTTCCTGGAGGAGGTTGCGTCGCCGGGCATCCAAGGCGGAAAATTGCTCCAGGTCAATCGTCTGGCCGCGCTCCGCCAGTTTCCTGCGGACCTGATCGAGATTCTGCCTTAAAAACTTGATGTCGAGCATAAAGCGCTGTACCGCCGGCCGCTAACGATTCTCCCTCCGATGCCGGGATCCGTATCCGGGCCTTCGGAGGGAGAGGTTTCCTACCACTTTAGCGATTTGAAGTCAACGCTTTTGACCGGGCGCGACGGCCCCCGTGGTTTCGGCGTCCACATCGCGGTCGAAGTCCGCGTCCTTGCCCAATCCCGCTTCTCCCGTCCGCCACAGTTCCGGGTAGAGGTCCCGGAAGGTGGCGATCAGGCCGTCGAGCGGGACATCGGCATATTCGCCCCGGTAATGAAGGTATTCCATGTGGCGGTTTCCCACCGCGTCGAAGGGATGGAAGAGCGAGTCCGCCCGCCCGTCGAACTCCAATGGGAGGAGGTTGAACTTCCGGCAGAGCTCGATATTGAAGGCCGGCGTGGCCCGGACCCAGCGCCCCTCCAGGTAGAGCGAGGTGTACCCGTGCCAGTAGAAGATGTCTGTCCGCATGGCCTCGCGCATGCGGGCCGTGGAGAGGTGGTTCCGGATGTCCGCATAGCCGAGCCGAGCCGGGATCCCGTGCGCCCGGCAGCAGGCCGCCAGCAGAATGGCCTTCGGGACGCACCAGGCCTGGCCGGCCCGCAGGGTTTGGCTGGCCTTGAGGCCGTCCACGGACAGAAAGAAGGCGTAGGGGTTGTAGCGGATGCCGTCGCGTACCGCGTAGTAGAGACGAACCGCCTTTTCCACGGGATCTCCCGCCCCGGCGGCGTGCCGCGCGGCGAAGGCGGCCACCTCCGGATGGCCGCTCTCGATCGTGGGCGTGGCGGCCAGATATTTGGCGAGACTCGCCTCGGTCTCGACGGTCATCTCGTTTGCGGCGACGGGTGTGTTTTCTTCCATGGGGTTTCCTTTCATTGCGGGGGGTGCGGCCGGCGGTGCAGTCTTCGGTTCACGGCGCCGACGAAGGTCACCATCTCCGGGCTGCGCACGAGGAAGGCGGTGACGAAAAAGACCGCCGCGCCCACGGCTACCGAGACCGTGAGGAACAGGAGACGTTCGTCGAACGGGCCGTCGGTCCTCCAGGGTAGAATCGCCTCCACCAGCCGGAGGGAGGCCCACATGACGAGCGACGCCGCGGCCATCTTGGCGATCGACCGGAAGAAATCCGCCTCCAGGATCCGGCCGAGCTTGCGCCTCAGGATGACGGCGAGCATGATTACGTTGACCGCCGAGGCGATGGAGGTAGCCAGGGCGATGCCGCCGTGCTTCAGGGGGCCCATGAGGACGATGCTGAACGCGACGTTGACGAGCAGGGCCACGATGGCGGCCTTGAGCGGTGATTTGCGGTCCTGCAGGGCGAAGAAGGCGGCGTCGATCACCCGAATGACGGAGAACGCCCACAGGCCGAGGGTGTAACAGAGGAGCGCCTGGGCGGTCAGGAGGGTCGACTGGGCCGTAAAGGCGCCCCGCTGGAAGAGGACGGAGAGGATCGGGACCCGGAGCGCAATCAGGGCGACCGTGGCCGGAAGGGTGATGAAGAGGATCAGCCCGAGGGAAAACGAGAGCGTTCGTTTCATCTCGCCGAGCTCTCCCCGCGTGACGAGGGCGGAGAGGCTGGGCAGGGAGGCCGTGCCCACGGCGATGGCGAAGACCCCGAGCGGCAGCTCGACGATCCGGTCGGCGTAGTAGAGATAGGAGACGCTGCCCTTGGGCAGGAGCGACGCCAGGATGGTGCCGATGAAGATGTTGAGCTGATACACGGCCGAACCGATGAGCGTGGGGATCAGGAGGATTCCCATCTGTTTCAGCCCCGGGTGCCGGAAGTGAAAGTTCAGGCGAAGGCGCGCGCCCATCCGGACGAGAAACGGCCACTGCATGGCAAGCTGCAGGACGCCGCCGATCATGACCCCCACAGCCAGGGCAACGATCGGCTCCGCGAAGAAATCCCGCAGGAGCAGCGCGGCCAGGATCATGGCGATGTTGAGGACGACCGGCGACAGGGCCGGCGCGGCGAAGTGGCGCAGGGCGTTCAGGATGCCCATGCACAGGGCGACCAGCGAGATGAAGAAGATGTAGGGGAACATGAACCGCGTCAGGAAGACGGCGAGGTCGAACTGCGCCGGCGCGTGGACGAACCCGGGGGCCATGATCGTGACGATCAGCGGGGCGAAGACGATTCCTAGGCAGGAAACGACGACGAGGACGATGGACAGGAGGGTGAAGCAGACGTTGGCGAATTCGAGGGCATCAGCGCGGGACTTCCTTTTCAGGTAATCCGTGAAGACGGGAACGAAGGCGACGGTCAGCGACCCTTCCGCGAGCAGGCGCCGGAGGAGGTTGGGGATCCGGAAGGCGACGAAGAAGGCGTCGGTCTTGAACCCCGCGCCGAAAAGGCCGGCGACGACCATGTCCCGGATGAAACCGAAGACCCGGGAGAGCATCGTGGCCGCCCCGACCACGCCCGCCGCGTGGGCCACCTGCCTGTTCTCTCCGCCCGGGACGGTTTGGTTCATGTCGCGCTCTCTTGCGGCGCCGGGATATCGGGGCCGGCTGCGGCGAGATCCGCCAGCCTTTCACGAAGCGCCGCCGCACTCAGCCCGGCTACGGCGACGACCTTGTTCCGGGACTTCAGGCCGGTCAGGATCGTGATCTGCCGCTTGCGGAGCTTCAGCGTCTCGGCGAGAAGCCGGACACACTCCTCGTTGGCCCGCCCTTCGACGGGTGGGGCGGTGATCTTCAGCCGGACGGCCCCGTCCTGCACGCCCGCGCACTCACACCGGGACGCCCGCGGCTGGACCCGGATCGGAAAGGTGACGCCTTCGGAGGTTTCGTGAATGACCATGAGGGTGCGGGGCGCGTTCATCCGTCAATGGAGCGTGCCGGCCAGTTGCATCAATGTCCTGACGAGAAAGACCTGCAGGAAATAAATCGCCGCGATCAGCAGGATCGGGGAGAGGTCGATGCCCATTCCCCGCAGCGGGGTCCAGCGCCAGAGAGGGGCCAGGAGCGGCTCCGTCGCGCGCTCGAGAAAGCGGACGATCGGATTGTACGGGTCGGGATTGACCCAGGAGATGACCGCCCGGAAAACGACGATCCACAGATAGAGTGTCAGGACGAGATCGAGGATCCGGGCGATGGCTGCGATGAAATTGCCGACAACGAACATGTTTGCCTCTCTCGAGCAAATGCGGAGTTTTCCTACAGGGCGGACAGAAAGCCCGCCAGCGCGTTGTTGAAGGCCGCCGGATCCTCCAACATGACCATGTGTCCCGTCCCTTCGATGAGCGCCAGATGCGCCCCCGGGATCTTCTCCGCGATCGCCTGCGAAAGGGCGGGCGGGGTCATCTTGTCTTCGGCGCCGCAGATCACGAGCGACGGCACGGCGATGCGCCCGACGGTCCCGGTCAGGTCGAGGCGGTCGCAGGCGAGAAAATCGCCGCGCATGACCCGGGGGTTGACGGCGGACAGGCTCTCGAGCAGCTGGTGCGAGAGCCGCTCCCGGTTCCGCTTCGCCACGACGATCTGGGCGGCCATCGTCAGGATCGGCCCGGGGTTGGATTCCAGCCCCGCGAGGATGGCCGGATTGACCGGCATCCGGATCCCGCCTCCGACGGGCACGATGCCGGCGATCTCCTCGCCGTGGTTCAGGGCCATGGTGAGGCTGATGGCCGCACCCAGGGAATGACCGACGAGAACCGGCTTGGGCAGTTTGAAGGCGGCAAGGGTGTCCCGCACCCAGGCCACGTAGGCCTCGACGGTCTCTTCGCCGCCTCCCCCGGATTGCCCATGTCCGGGCAGGTCCACGGCGACGACGTTGAACCGGTCCCGGAAGGAGGCGATCTGCCCGTTCCAGGCCGTGTGATCCCCGCCCGAGCCGTGGATGAAAAAGAGGCTCCGGCGGTCGCTGGTGAAATCCGTCTCGCTGGTCCAGCACGAGATCCTGACGCCGCCGATCTCCCGCGTATGAATCATGTCGCCCTCCCGGGACAGAGTGTTGCGGCCTGCGCCGGCACCGATCGAGAGGCGCGGCCGGATACGGTCAGCACTACCACAGATCGCACTTTGCGTGCAAACAAAGATTGACGCCGCCGGCGCTTTTGTATTAACAGCCATCCCCAGGGACGATTCAAACTGCAGAATCCGGAGGGATGGAGCGCGATGTTACGAGACCGAAGAATCGGCGTCATCGGCGGCGGAAAGATGGGCGGCGCCCTGATCGACGGAATAATCTCCCGCGGCCTGGTTCAACCGTCGGCCGTGACGGTGAGCGACACCCTGGCGGAAAGGCGGGAAGAGCTGAAGGCGCGCTGCGGCGTGACGGTGACCGCGGATAACCGGATCGCCGTCCGGGACGCCGATCTGGTGATCCTGGCGGTGAAGCCGCAGAACATGGCCGAGGTGCTGGCCGACCTAGCCCACGACCTCACCGCGCGGCCGGTGATCGTTTCGATCGCCGCGGGGATTTCAACGGCCTTCATCGAGGGATCCTGTCCGGCGCCGCTCCGCGTCATCCGGGTGATGCCCAACACCCCGGCCATGGTCGGCGCCGGGGCGACTGCCCTGACGCGGGGGAGGAACGCCACCGCGGAAGATCTCGCCCTGGGTCGGGAAATCTTCGCTGCCGTTGGGATGACGGTCGAGGTGGAGGAAGGCCTGATGGACGTCGTGACGGGATTGAGCGGCAGCGGTCCGGCCTACGTCTTTCTGTTCATCGAGGCCCTGACGGAGGCCGGTGTCGGCCTGGGACTGGCCCCGGAAACGGCGCTGGGGCTCGCCTCCCAGACCCTGCTGGGGGCGGCGAAGCTCTGCCTCCAGGGCGAAAAGTCGCCGGCGGAGCTGAGGGCCATGGTGACCTCTCCGGGCGGAACCACCCTCGAAGGCCTGAAGGCCCTGAATGCCGGGGGCTTCCGGGAAACCGTCGTGGCAGCCGTCGCGGCGGCGACGGAACGTTCCCGGGAACTGGGGAAGGCCCGGCGCTGAGAGGCCCTAAAACGGAAGCCCGTCGTCCGCGTCGTCTTCGGCGAAGGGTTCCAACGGATATCCGGTGAGGGGCGCGGGCATCTCCACCCCCTCCGACGCCGGCTTCGGGTCGGGTGGAGAAGCAGCGGCGTCCGCCGTCTCCGGTCCCGGCTCCCCCTCCGCCATCGTCGTTTCCCGCAACTGGATCCGTCGGATTTCTCCGTTCACGGGCGCCGCCGGCGCCGCCGTCTCTGTCGTCTCTGTCGGCACCGCGGCCTCCACGGCCTTGTCGGCCGTTTTTTTCCTCCGGTGACGGGAACGTCGCCGCGACTTTTTCTTGGCGGGCGGCGGCGCGGTATCCGCGACCGGCGTTCCGTTCGGTGCTTCCGGCTCCCGCGGGGCCGGGGCGGCGGTGATCTCCCGTTCGTCCCCTTCTTCCTCCCACAGTTCCTGATCGCTGATGACCCCGCTCTCCGCCGGTTCGAGGTCGGTCTCTGACGGCGCTTCCTTCCGCGTGGTGTCGATCCGGATCTCGTCCCAGGCGAGATCCGCCCGCCCGGAAATCACGATGCTGAGGTCGTATGCGGCTTCGAGCTTGCCGATTTCCTGGCGCTTCTGGTTGAGGAGATAATCGGAAATCTCGTGGGGCAGCGTGGCACGGATCGACGCGTACTGCCCCTGAACGGCGTGGGACTCGATCTTCCGGAAGGCGCTCAGGGCGGTGTACTCGAGGGAGGGCCGCGATCCCCGGCCTTTACAGTAGGGGCAGCTCGTATAGCTGATTTCCTGGATGGTGGACTGCTTTTTCTGCCGGGACAGCTCCAGGATGCCGAATTTGGAAATCCGGGACAGCTGAATGCGCGACCGGTCGAGGCTCAGGGCCTTCTTGAACGCCTTTTCCACCTCCGCCTCGTGCTTGCGGTCCCGCATATCGATGAAGTCGATGGCGATGAGCCCTCCCAGGTCGCGCAGGCGGAGCTGGCGGGCGATTTCCTCGGCGGCCTCCATGTTGGTCTTGAAGGCCGTTTCCTCGACATTGCGCTTGTTCGAGCCGCGGCCGGAATTGACGTCGATCGTGATCATGGCCTCGGTGGGGTTGAGCACGATATAACCGCCGGACTTGAGGTTGGCCTGCTCCTGGTAGATGACGCCGATCTGCTCTTCCAGGCGGAAGCGGTTGAACAGCGGCGTCTTGTCCTTGTAGTGCTTGATCATCTTCAGGTTGCGGGGCGCCACGGCCCGGCAGTAGGCCCGCATCTTCCGGAAGGTTTCGAGATCGTCCACAAGGATTTCCTCGATGTCCGAGGTGAAGTAATCCCTCAGCGAGCGGACGCCGAAATCGGTCTCCTGGTAGATCAGCGAGGGGGCAGGCAATTCTGCGGCGGCCTTCAGGATCTCTTTCCACAGGCGGGAGAGGTGCTGGTAGTCCCGGGCCAGTTCCTGCTTGGTCCGGCTCATGCCCGCGGTGCGGATGATGTAGCCGAAGCCTTCGTCGATCTTGATCTGGCCGATGAGTTCCTTGAGCTGCCGGCGGTCTTCCTCGTCTTCGATCTTGCGCGAAATGCCCCCCCCGGGTTTGTTGGGCAGCAGGACGAGATACCGTCCCGGCAGGGAGATGTAGGTGGTGAGGAGCGCCCCTTTGCGCTCCCCCACCTCCCTGAGAACCTGGACGATCACTTCCTGACCGACTTTCAGGGAGGCGCGGCCGTTGTCCTTGCCGTCGTGAAAATACTCCGGATTTACGTCGCGCAGGGGAAGGAACCCGTCCTTCTTGCCGCCGTAATTCACGAAGGCAGCCTGGAGTCCCCGCTCCACTTTCTGCACGATTCCCTTGTAGATATTGCCGTTGATGGGGTCGCGGACGGCCATCTGGATGTTGAACTCCACCAGTTTGCCGTCATCCAGGATGGCCATCCGTTTCTGCTCCGGATGCACGGCATTGATCAGCATTTCCTTTTTCATAAAGATCCTTCCGGCAATTCGGCCAGCGCGCCCGGGCGTGCCCGTGTCCGCGGGTACGTAAGGGGGCGACCGCTGCCCTCTCCCAGTGGATCGCCCGCCCGCGGCCCCTCAGGATCCGGGGCGCATGAACCTTGCCTGTTTACTGTAAAAAGGCGGAGACGTCGCCTTTTCCCGTTCTGATCACTTCGACCCGGTCGTCCACAAGGCTGATGACGCTGGACGGCTCGGCAACCAGCATCCCGCCGTCGATGACCAGGTCGACACAGTGTCTGAATTTCTTATCGATCTCCTGGGGGTCATTGAGAATCTCCCCGCGTTCGTCCGAAACGCTCGTGCTGATGATCGGCTGTCCCAATTCCCGCACCAGGGCCAGACAGATCGCATCGTCGGGGACGCGGATCCCCGTCGTCAGTCGCTTGGGAAGGATGATTTTGGGAACGAGCCGGGAGGCCTCGAGAATGAAGGTGTAGGGGCCGGGCAGCAGGCGCCGCATCGTCTTGTAGGCATAGTCCGAAACGCGGGCGTAGCGGCTGATCTCCTTGAGGTCGGCGCAGATGAAACTGAAGGGCTGCTTTCGGCTGCGCCGCTTGATGTCGTAGATTCTTTCGATCCCCCGTTTGTTGAAGAGGTCGCATCCCAGGCCGTAGAAGGTGTCCGTGGGATAGACGATGATTCCCCCCTGACGCAGGATATCGACGGCCTTGCGGATCAAGCGCATCTGTGGGTTTTGCCTGTTGATCGAGACAATCATGGAACATCCCAACCGCACGGAGAGGGATCATAGCGGCCTTCCCCATTCCTTTTCGCGGCCTATGTATCAGAAATATGGGGGATAATCAATATCCATCTTGCAGGGGTGGGAGCGGGACAAACAAATGAGCCTCCGGGGAAGGGGGAGCGGAGCGGCCCCCCCCTCTCCCGATCGGGGGACAGGCCTTTTTAGGTGTTCTTGTTGAGGCGGTCCTTGGCCAGTTTGTACTGGATGCTGTCCGCGAGGGCCTGCCAGCTCGCCTCGATGATGTTTTCGGACACGCCGATGGTACTCCAGACGTCCGTGCCGTCGCGGGATTCGATGAGCACCTTGACCTTCGCGGCGGTGCCCTCGCTGCCCTCGACGATCCGGACCTTGAAATCGACCAGGTGCATCTCCTCGACCTGTGGGTAGAAGGTCTTGAGGGCCTTTCGCAGGGCGTTGTCCAGGGCGTTCACGGGGCCGTTGCCCTCCGCCGCGGCGAGTTCCTCCACGCCGCCCACGGAGATCTTGATCGTGGCCTGGGAATGGGAAGGCCCGTCTCCGGTGCGGCCGTTGATGACGTGGAAGCACTCGAGGGCAAAGGGATCCCGGAATTCGCCCTTGAGCTTGCGGATGAGCAGGGAAAAGGAGCCGTCGGCGGCGTCGAACTGGTACCCCTCGTCCTCCATGCGTTTGATCGTCTCCAGGATGCGCCGGTTGAGCCCGGCATCCTCGCCGAGGTCGATGCCGAACTCCCGCGCCTTGTAGGCGATGTTGGTTTTCCCGGACATGTCGGAGACGAGGACGCGTCGCCGGTTGCCCACCCTCGCCGGATCGATGTGTTCATAGGCCGCGGGATTCTTGGCGACGGCATTGACGTGGACGCCGCCCTTGTGGGCGAAGGCGCTGCGGCCGACGAAGGGGTGGGAACTCCGCAAGGGAACGTTCGCAACGTCGGTGACGTAGTGCGAGAGGTTCGTCAACTGGGCGAGGGCGTCGTCGCTGAGACAGGACCGGCCCATCTTCAGTTGCAGGTTTCCGATGACGGTGACGAGGTCGGCGTTGCCGCACCGTTCGCCGAATCCGTTGACGGTTCCCTGAACCATCCGGGCCCCCTGCCGCACCGCTGCCAGGGTGTTGGCGACGGCCAGGCCGCCGTCGTTGTGGGCATGAATCCCCAGGAGCGTTTCCGGGAAACGGCGCCGGACATCCGCGACGATCTCGCTGATCTCGTGCGGCAGGGTCCCCCCATTGGTGTCGCACAGAACGAGGACGTCCGCGCCCGCTTCAGCGGCGCACCGAAGGGTTTGGCAGGCGTAGCCGGGATCCGCCTTGAACCCGTCGAAGAAGTGCTCCGCGTCGAAGAGGACCTCCTTGCCGTGGGCCTTGAGAAAAGAGAGGGTATCCGTGATCATCTCCAGATTTTCGTCACGCGAGATCCCGAGAATCTCCGTGACCTGCAGGTTCCAGGATTTGCCGAAGATCGTGACGGCCGGGGTTTCGGCCTTGAGCAGGGCCTGCAGTTGGGGGCAGTCTGCCGGCCGGCCCGAGACCTTCTTTGTGCTGCCGAAGGCCGTCAGCCGGGTATTCCGGAAGGAGGCGCCTTTCGCCAATTCGAAGAAGCGCATGTCCTTCGGATTGGATCCGGGCCAGCCGCCTTCGAGATAGTGAAACCCCAGATCGTCGAGTCGCCGGGCGATCCGCAGTTTTTCCTCCGCGGAGAAGTTGATCTGTTCTCCCTGGGTTCCGTCTCTCAGGGTGGTGTCGTAAAGCAGGATATCGGACGTGTTGTTCATGATTCCCTCGCACAAAAATAAAAAAGCCGCTATCAGTGACCTGATAACGGCTGAAGTTCGATGGGGCTTGCGGACGGGGCTATACCATTATCAGGTCTCCTATGGCGGGGGGCCTAATTATGCCTTCAATCCGAATGGCGATGGTAAGGGGGGTCATCATTCCTGCCGCACCGTGTCTGTAATGACCGCTCTCATACCGGGTTTGACGGCCTTTGTCAACAGAAATCTGGCCATCTCCGCGCTTGACAAAACCGGTGTTTTAAAAGATGATCGTGCCCGGAAAATTTCCATTTCCGGACGATGAGAATCGCCGCACCCGGACCGGTGCGAGGGAGCGCGTATGCAAGTGGGACATGAGGCCGTGTTTCCGAACAGATCAACACCATGATCGATCGGCTCATCGCCTTCTTGTCCCGGTTTCGGACCGACCATCGGCAACTCGTCGCCGTCCTGGAGGACCTCATCACCCTGGTCCGGGACCTCGATACGCAAGAGAAGGTGCGGTCAGCCCTGGATATCCTGAAGCGGGAGGCCGTGGACATGGAGGAATCCCTCTCCGCTTTCCGGATTCCTTCCGACGCCGGGGAGGACAAGACGAACGACGGACAACGGGACGTACGAACATGACCGGGAAACAATGCGGGACGCCATGAACGCGGTTTCGCCGGATCGGAACCGGGGGGGGCGGCGCCCGGCCTGGCCGGTCCTGCTGATCCACAATCTGGACGCCGCCTGGACCGAAGCGGAGATCGCCGTCGCCCTTGACGAAGTGCGGACGCTGGAGGGTGCCCTGAAGGAGCAGGGGCACCCCGTCGCCAATCTGACGGTCCGCGATCGTGATCTGGAGCGGCTTCTGGAGCCGTTCGATCCCCGGGCGTGGGTCGTTTTCAACAACTGCGAAGGTCTTCCGGGCGTCCCCGGCAGCGAGGCCCGGGTGATCGACCTTCTGGACGAGATGGGCTTTGCCTACACCGGCGCGACGGCGGCGGCGATGGACCTGGCCTGGGACAAGCCGCGGGTGAAGCGGTTGCTCGACGAATACGGTCTGCCGACGCCCCGCTGGCGGCTCTGCGATACCCCCGATCCGGCCGGCTGGCGGATCTTCCCGGCGATCGTCAAGCCGGCCCGGGAGCATTGCAGCCTGGGGGTGACGACCGACGCCGTGGCGACGGAGCCGGGGGAACTGTCGGACCGGATCGCCTTCGTTCTGGATTCATACCGCCAGCCGGCCCTGGTGGAGGACTTCATCGACGGGCGGGAATTTCACGTCTCCGTTTGGGGCGACGGCGAGGTGCTGCCGGCGGCGGAGATGGACTTTGCGGCCTTCGCGGAGGTGAAGGATCGGCTCTGCACCTACGAGTCGAAGTTTGAACCCGGTTCGCGGCATTACGAGGGAATCGGCCTGAGGCTGCCGGCGGATCTGTCTCCGGAGGAGAATGAAGCCCTGCGGCGGACCGTCGTCGAAGGCTACAGGGCTGTCGGCTGCCGGGATTACGCCCGTCTGGACCTCCGGCTCCGGGACGGCGTCTTTTATATCCTGGACATCAACCCCAACCCCGACATCAGCTCGGAAACCAGTATGGCCTGCGCCGCCGAGGTCGCCGGCTTCTCCTACGGGGCGATGCTCAGCCGGATCGTGAATTTTGCCGCCCGACGCCACCCGGTCTTCGGTGCGTGAATTTTTCCAGTTGAAAGGAGCGGAGTGCATCCATGGAACCCACGGCAACATCGATCTGGGAGGCCGTGACGGCCATTCGCCGGCAGGCCCCCCTGGTCCACAATATCACCAATTACGTGGTCATGAACAACACCGCCAACGCCCTGCTGGCCCTCGGGGCCTCTCCGGTCATGGCCCATGCGGAGAATGAAGCGTCCGAGATGGCGGTGCTCGCCGGCGCCCTCGTCGTCAACATCGGGACCCTGAGCGACCCCTGGATCCGGGCCATGCGCCTCGCCGTCCCGGCGGCCCGAGCCCGGCACATTCCCGTTGTCCTGGACCCCGTGGGCGCGGGTGCCACGGCCTACCGGACGCAGACGGTCCGGGAGCTCATCTCGTTGGGGCCGCCGACGATTCTCCGGGGGAACGCCTCGGAGATCATGGCGGTCCATCAGGACGAGGCCCGGACGAAGGGTGTGGACAGCGCCGCGGCCTCCTCCACGGCCCTGGCCGCGGCCCGGGCGATTCATCAGCGTCACGGTTGCATCGTGTCCATCAGCGGCGAAACGGACTATGTGGTTCACGAAGGTGGAACCCTGGCCATCCGGAACGGTCACCCGATGATGCCCCGGGTGACGGGCCTGGGCTGTACCGCGTCGGCCCTGTGCGGCGCCTTTGCCGCCGTGGAGAGGGACGCCGCCCTGGCGACGGCGGCCGCGATGGCCGTGATGGGCGTTGCGGGAGAAATGGCGGCGGAGGGCTGCCCGGGGCCGGGATCGTTCCAGGTGCGCTTTCTCGACGCCCTGTACAGCCTGACGGAAGAGGACCTCCGGCGGCGCTTGAGAATCGCGCCGGAAAACGGGTAGGCGCCGACGGAGGGGAAGAATCATGGAAGGATTGTACCTGGTGACGGACCGCGACCTGTGCGGCCGGCGGTCTCTGACGGACGTGGTCCTGGCGTCCGTCCGCGGCGGGGCGCGGTGCGTCCAGCTGCGGGAGAAGACGCTTTCGACTCGGCAGTTCGTGGAGGAGGCGCTGGCCGTCCGGGACCTGCTCACCCCTTTCAACGTTCCGCTGATCATCAACGACCGTCTGGACGTGGCCCTGGCGGTGGGGGCCGACGGCGTGCATATCGGTCAGAACGACATGCCCTATACCCTGGCCCGGAGGCTGCTGGGGCCCCGGGCGATCATCGGCGTGTCCGTCGAAACCTGGGAAGACGTGGAACAGGCCCAGGCGCTGGACTGCGACTACCTGGGCGTCAGCCCCGTTTTTGCGACGCCGACGAAAACGGATACCCGCGGGGCGTGGGGGCTCGAGGGGCTGGCGAAGATCCGGGCCTTTTCGCGGCATCCCCTCGTGGCGATCGGCGGCATCAACGCCGCCAATGCGGAAGCGGTCTGCCGGGCCGGGGCGGATAGCTTGGCCGTCGTCTCGGCGATCTGCGCGGCGGCCGATCCGTTCCAGGCCTCGCAGGGGCTGGCAGCGGTGATTCACAGGGTCCGGGAGGAACGGGGCGTGCGATGAAGACGCTCGTCGTTTTCGACTATTCCGGCACCCTGAGCCTGGCGGCGGTGGCCTTCGGCCGTCCGGACCGTCTGAGGGAGCAGCTCGACGCGTCCGGGCTGGCGGCGCTCGGGATTGCGAGCCCCGGGGTCTTCTGGGATGAGGTCGTCGGCCCGACCTGGACGGAGGGGAGCACGACGCCGGTCGGCTACCGGGGCGTCATGGCGCGGCGGATCCGCGAACGGTGCGGCGTCCGCCCGGGAGACCCGGCGGACGACCGGATTCGTGACGCCGTTTCCCGGTTCGTCGGTGCCTATCTGGGGCAGTCCCGGATCGATCTTCGCTGGCAGCCCCTCCTGAACGCCCTAACCTCGAATCCGGACGTGCAACTCCTCGTCGCCACGGACCACTATGCCGAGGCGACGGATTATATCGTGGGCTATCTCCGCGACGGGGGGCTCACCGCCCGGGCGATCCGGGACGAGCCGGAAGCGCCGGCGGCGCCTGCCCGGATCCTGGTCGCCAATTCCGCCGATCTCGGCGCCCCGAAGGCGGCGCTCGCCTTCTGGGAGCAGTCCCGTCGCCTCCTCCCCGCGCGGATGGATCGGGTCATCCTCATCGACGACTTCGGGTTCAACGAACAGGCGGGAGACAGCTACGGCGCCCGGCAGAAGGTGGCGGAGCGGATGGCGAAAACCGCCTTCCTCCTGGAGGAGGTCTTCGACGGGGCGGTGGAGGTCGTGCCCTTTATGATCGAACCGGGCCTGCCGGCCGGTGCGGCGGGTGCCGTGATCCGCGAAACGGACGGACAGGTCCGGGCCCTCCTGTCCGGGACGGCGGGCGGCTCTCCCTCGCCATCGGCCCGGCAGACGGAGAACCCTGCGCCCGGCGGAAGCGGGCTGCAGCCCCCCCGCGTACCTCCGGCCTGCAAACGGAAACCCGACCTGACCTATCCCTGCCCCTGGGTATACAAGGTCGTCGGCGCGGACCCGGACGCGCTCCGCCAGGCCATCGCCGCCGTCGTCGGTCCCCGCCGCCACACGGTGACGCCTTCCCGCACGAGCGCCAACGGGAAATATCACAGTCTGAACCTGGCCCTGGAGGTGCGGGACGAGGCGGAGCGCCTGACCCTCTACGACGGTCTCCGGCGTCAGCCGGCCGTCCGGATCGTCCTGTAAAGACCGCCTCCGTTTCACCGCAGGCCGTCGGAGGAATGTTTCCGTTTTCCGGACGATCCGAACGGACCCCGCGGCGGGGCGCTTTGTCCTTGACACGCTGCCGGGGCTTCCCTATACTCCACCCGATTTTTCCGGCCCCGCCCGTCACCGGGGGCGTTGCGCTCCAACCCATGGGGGGCTGTCTCCGTGAAGGTCGCGGGGTCGGAGCAGAACCCGGCTTGTCCGGGGAACAATGAGGGAGGTGCCCGTGGTGAAGAAAAAGTCACAGGGGCTGACCCTGGGGCGGCGCGTCCGGGCCGGCCGGGAGAAGTTGGGCCTGAGCCTCGCAGACCTGGCCCATGAGAGCGGTTACACGGTCGATGTCCTGCGGGATCTCGAGGAGGGGAAAATCGTCCCTCCCGTCTCCCTGCTGCTTCAGCTGAGCCGGGTGCTGAAACTCGACATGGAGGACGGGGAGGCGGAGGAGGACCTCAAGACCACCCGGAAACGAACCCGGAGCCACAAGAAGCGGGTGGATTCCTACGCCTACAACCCCCTGACCAAGCCGGCCAAGGACAAGCACCTGCGGGCCTACCACGTCACGATCGAGGCCAACACGGAGCACAAGGGGGTCGAGTACCACCACGAGGGGGAGGAGTTCGTGTACGTCATCAAGGGCGGACTCGTCATCCAGGTGGGCGACAATGTCTCGACGCTGGCGAAGGGGGAGAGCCTCCACTTCAATTCCTCCCTCCATCACAAGCTGAGCAATCCGACCGCGGAGACGACCAGGCTGCTCGTCGTCATCTACGTGCCGTAAGGGGGGAGGGGGGATGTCTTTTCAGCTCACCAGCGAACAGGAAATGATCCGCCTGATGGCCCGGGAGTTCGCCCGCAAGGAGCTGGAGCCCTTCGCCCACGCGTGGGACGCACAGGAGACGTTTCCCCTGGAGGCGCTCCGCAAGATGGGGGGGCTGGGGCTGCTCGGGATGATGGTGCCGGCGGAGTACGGAGGGGCAGGCGTCGGGGCGGTCAGCTATTCCCTGGCACTGCAGGAGATCGCCTATGCCTGCGCCTCCACGGCGGTGACCATGTCGGTGACGAACCTCTCCCAGGATCCCCTGCTCAAATTCGGGACGGAGGCGCAGCGGGAGAAATACCTCGTCCCGCTGGCGGGCGGGGAGATCATCGGCGCCTTTGCCATCACGGAGCCCGGTGCGGGCTCCGATCCGGGCAGCATGGTCATGCGCGCGGAGGACCGGGGCAATCATTATCGGGTCAACGGCACGAAGGTCTTCATCACGAACGGGGGCTACGCGGGGTCAATCATCCTGGTGGCCCGGACGGGCGCGGAGAAGTCGGGCCGGGGGCTAACGGCCTTCATCGTCGAACCGGGCCTGCCGGGGTTTTCGGTGGGCCGGAAGGAAGACAAGATGGGGCTCCGCGCCTCCAACACGGTGGAGCTGATCTTCGAAGACTGTCTCATTCCGAAGGAAAACCTCCTGGCAAAGGAGGGCCACGGCTTCCGGATCGCGATGACGGCCCTAGACAGCGGGCGCATCGGCATCGCGTCCCAGTCCCTCGGCATCGCTCGGGCCTGTCTGGACGAAGCGATCCAGTACGCAAAATCGCGCCGTCAGTTCGGTCGGGCGATCGGGTCGTTCCAGGCCCTCCAGTGGATGATCGCGGACACGGCGACGGAGATCGAGGCCGCCCACTGGCTGACCCTGAACGCGGCGGATCGCAAGGACCAGGGGCTTCCGTTTACCCGGGAGGCGTCGATGGCGAAGCTTTTCGCCTCGGAGATGGCCAACCGGGCGGCCTACCGTGCCCTGCAGATCCACGGCGGGTACGGCTACATGAAGGAATACAAGATCGAGCGACTGTACCGGGACGTGCGCGTCACCGCGATCTACGAGGGGACCTCGGAGGTCCAGCGCATCGTCATCGCGCGGGAGTCCATGGGGGCCTGAGCGGCGTCGCCCCGCTCCGGCAAATCGGCGCCAGTGGCAGGGGATCATGATTTTCAACAGTCTGGACACGGACAGAATCGCCATCATCGGCCCCGGGCGTCTCGGGACGGCCTTCGCCTACAAGTTCGACCGCGACAACAAGAAGGTCGCGATCTATTACCATGACGGCGACCTCTGCCGCACCATCAACCGGGAACGCGTCAATCCGAAACACCTGACCCAGGACCTCGCCGACCGTCTGGGCGGGATGGACCGGGTTCCGCGATTCTCCCCCCGGGTCTACGCGACCCACGATCTGGAGCGGATCGTCGAGGGCAATGACTTCATTTTTCTGTCCGTGACGATGAACCGCCTGCCGGAGCTCCTCAATTACCTGACCCCCCTGATCGAGCGCAAGACGGGCGACACGTGCCTGATCTCGCCCATCAAGGGGCTCACCGCCGACGAGCTGACCAAGGAGCTCATCACCCCGTCCCAGCTCATCAACAACAACCTCTACAACCTCAAGTACAAGTATCAGGTGGTCTGCATCGGCGGGCCGTTCTTCGACATCGACGTGGCCCTGGGGAATCCGGTCTGCGTCACGGTGGCCGGACCACGGCGCATCTCCCGTCTCATCCGGGACGAACTGCTCCGCTTCAACCGGCGTGAACTGAACTCCTACTACAATTTCGACATCGTGGGGGTAGAGGCCTGCGGATCACTCAAGAACATCGTGGCCAACCTCATGGGGCTGGCGCAGTCGCTGTCGCTGGGCGATTCCACGCCCGGCACGATCTTCGCCCGTTCCGGCGTGGAGATCCGCTCGCTGTCGAAGCTCCTGGGCGGGAGCTTCCAGGCCTTCCACAGCCAGGCGGGCGTCGGCGACATGTACGTGACCGTATCCTCTCCCGCCAGCAAGAACTTCCGGTACGGCCGGTATTTCTACGAGCAGTACATGGGCAACCCCATCGAGACCAACATGAAGGTCCTCGCCCGGATCGACGGGACGCCCGAAGGGCCGAACACGATCCGGAACGTCCACAAGTACCTGGAGAAGAAGAACATGTACAGCCCCCTGTTCAACTGCGCCTACAAGATCTTCAACGAGGGGAACAACAAAAAGGATATCCGGGAACTCGTCATCCAGGCCTGCCAGTTCGACAAGCGGACGAAGGAGTTCATCGGCCCGGTCTCCCGGGTCCTGTATAACCTCTTCCCCCACTTCTGGTACCGGCGGCACAAGGGGCTTATGTCCCGTTTCGAACCCTGAGGCGGAGGGAAGGACCGGTGTCGAAAATCCGGCCACAAAAACACCTGCAAAAAAATACTTGCCCTCGGGTTTTTTTTTTGATAGGGAACCTTCCCACGATTGAGAGGAAAGAGGTTCGGTTGATGGATCGGCGGTCTCAAAACAGGTTGTTCTGGTGGTGGCAGACGTAACGTCTGCCCGCGAGCGCTCGCCGGTATCGAGCGGGCCGTGGGCGGGAGAGGACCCCCCATGGCCGAGCACGGAGAGAAAGAATCAAAAGCCACGGGGCGCGCCCCGTGGCTTTTTTTGCGCGGTGCGTTCATTCAGGGACGCGCCTATTTCAGGAAAAAGGAGAGCAGATCATGGACGAGACGAAGGTAGTGCTGAGCGATCATGAAATTCCCCGGCAATGGTACAACATCCAGGCGGATCTTCCGACCCCGTTGCCGCCGCCCCTCCATCCCGGGACGGGGCAGCCGGTCGGGCCGGAGGATCTGGCCCCGATCTTCCCGATGAACATCATCGCGCAGGACGTGAGCCAGGAGCGCTGGATCGACATTCCGGACGAGGTGCTGGGGAAATACCTTCTGTGGCGGCCGTCTCCCCTCTACCGAGCCCGCAACTTCGAAAAGCTCCTCGGCTGCCCGGTGAAGATCTACTACAAGCATGAGGGGGTGAGTCCGGCCGGATCCCACAAGCCGAACGCCGCGATCCCCATGGCGTACTACAACCGCGAGTTCGGGATCAAACGCCTGACGACGGAAACGGGCGCCGGGCAGTGGGGGAGCGCCCTGGCCATGGCCTGCCAGATGTTCGGTCTGGCCTGCCGGGTGTACATGGTGCGGGTCAGCTTCGAACAGAAGCCGTACCGGCGGATGCTGATGAACACGTGGGGCGCCGAGTGCATCCCAAGTCCGAGCAGCCTGACCGTATCGGGTCGCGACTTTCTGGCCGCGCACCCGGATTCGCCGGGAAGCCTGGGAGTCGCCATCAGCGAGGCCATCGAGGATGCGGTAACCTCCGAGAACACCCGGTACTCCCTGGGCAGCGTGCTCAACCACGTCCTGATGTACCAGACGATCATCGGTCTCGAGGCCGAGAAACAGCTGGAGAAGATCGGCGTCTATCCCGATGTCGTGCTGGGCTGCGCCGGCGGCGGCAGCAACTTTGCCGGCGTCTCGTTCCCCTTCGTCCGGGACAAGATCCACGGGAAAGACGTTCGGATTGTGGCGGCCGAGCCCACCTCCTGTCCGTCGATCACCCGGGCGCCCTATGCCTATGACTTCGGCGATCTGGCACAGAAGACGCCGCTTTTGGCCATGCACACGCTGGGGCATGATTTCGTGCCCGCGCCCATCCACGCGGGCGGACTGCGCTATCACGGCATGGCGCCGCTCGTCAGCCACGTCGTCCGTGGGGGCCTGGTCGAGGCGCGGGCGTACAACCAGCTGGAGACCTTCGACGCCGGCGTGAAATGGGCGCGGTCGGAAGGCTATGTCCCGGCGCCGGAGACGAACCACGTGATCGCCGCGGTCGTCGACGAGGCGCGGCGGGCCAAGGATGAGGGGAAGGAGAAGGTTATCCTGTTCAACTGGAGCGGCCACGGTCTGATCGATTTGACCGCCTACGACGCCTACCTATCCGGAAAGCTCACGCAATACGAGCTGCCCGAAGAGGAGATAGAGCGGGCGATCCGGACGACGGCGGCCTTCCCCAAGCCGTAGATCCACGGACGGCATCCCCGGGCGGGGTGGCGATTGTGCCGGGGGCGAAAACGCCACCCCG
This sequence comes from Syntrophales bacterium, assembly GCA_023230905.1. Classification (GTDB taxonomy): domain Bacteria; phylum Desulfobacterota; class Syntrophia; order Syntrophales; family UBA2251; genus UBA2251. The sequence continues at coordinate 15,063 of JALNWL010000005.1, read as the reverse complement.
TTCTTTTTCCCTGCCGCGGGGAAGAAATCGCTTGACGGCGGAGGGGAGATCGGCTTTCAATAGACTCCGAAGAAGGAAGGACCATGACGGAACCAAACGAGGCGCGGCAGATCCGTTGTCCGCGCCTCGGGCACGAGATTGCGTTTTCCTATTGCGAGCGGGAAGGCGGAGACCTGCCCTGTCCGCGGATCGTCCGCTGCTGGCAGTCCTTCCTGCCCGTCGAGGCCTATCTGAAACGGACCCTTTCCCCGGACGCCTGGGAGCGGTTTTCCTCACCGACGCCCGGGGACAAGGTGACGTCCCTGCTCGAGATGGTCGAGCGGGCGAAGCGGGTCCGGAAGGAACGTCTTTGACCCTCCCCGTCTCCGACAACGATCCGCGTCCCCTCGCCGAGCGCATGCGGCCGCGCACCCTCGACGAATTCGTAGGTCAGTCTCACCTGCTGGGTGAGGGATCGCTCCTGCGGCGGGCCATTGCCGAAGACCGCCTCTTCTCCATCATCTTCTGGGGCGGTCCCGGCTGCGGGAAGACCACGCTGGCCAGGATCCTGGCCGGCGAAACCCGGTCCCATTTCGTCAGCTTCTCCGCGGTCCTCTCCGGTGTCAAGGAGATCCGGGCGGTGGTCGAGGGGGCGGAGCGCCGGCAGCGGGAAGCGCGCCTCACGACCGTCCTGTTCGTCGACGAGATCCACCGCTTCAACAAGGCCCAGCAGGACGCCTTTCTTCCCCACGTGGAAAGCGGCCTCATCACCCTGATCGGGGCGACGACGGAAAATCCGTCCTTCGAGGTGATCGCCCCGCTGCTCTCGCGGACGCGGGTCCTGGTCCTGAAGCCCTTTGCCGAGGAGGAGCTCTTGCTGATCCTCGAACGGGCGCTGTCGGACCGGGAACGGGGCCTGGGGACGCTCGAACTAGGCATCGAACCGGAGGCGCTCGCCCACCTCGCCTGGGCCGCCGACGGGGATGCCCGCGCGGCCCTGAACAGCCTGGAGGCGGCGGTCAGTCTCGTGCAGACGGGGTCGGACGGTACGCGGCGGATCACGCGGGCGAACGTCGAGGAGGCCCTGCAGAAGAAGCTCCTCCAGTACGACAAGGGGGGGGAGGAACACTACAACCTGATCTCCGCCCTCCACAAGAGCCTGCGGGGCAGCGACCCCGACGCGACCCTGTACTGGCTGGGCCGGATGCTGGAGGCCGGGGAGGACCCCCTGTACATCGCTCGCCGCATGATCCGCTTTGCCTCCGAGGACGTCGGCAACGCCGATCCGCGGGCCCTGGCGGTGGCGATGGACGCCATGCAGGCCTTCCATTTCCTCGGGCGTCCCGAGGGCGAACTGGCGCTGGCCCAGGCGGCCGTGTATCTGGCCACCGCACCCAAGAGCAACGCCCTGTATGCCGGATACGGGCAGGTCCGCCGGGCCATCGAGCGCACGGGAACCCTGCCGGTTCCGCTCCATATCCGTAACGCCCCGACGCGCCTGATGAAGGATTTGGGGTACGGCCGGGATTACAAGTACGCCCACGATTACGAGGACGCCTACATCCCCCAGGACTATCTGCCCGATCCACTCGCGGGCGAGCGCTTTTACCGGCCGACCGACCGAGGGTTCGAGAAAATCATCGGGGAGCGGATGGCCTACTGGAGGGGCATCCGAGAGAAGCATAAAAAAAAGGAAGGTTGAGAAACCTTCCTTTTTCAGGAGGAGCGGGGGGCGACCCCCAAGTTCTGGCGTTTTACCATCGGCTAATCCATGCCCGTTTTGTTTTAACCGATCACGCTTTTTGTCTTCTTTCGTAGCATATCCCATGCCAGTAAAAGCGGATACACTCCAACCCTTCGATTTTGCGTGCATCATTCGATCTCCGGCCGTGTCGGTTCGGGGTTTGACGGCCCCGCGTAGCGGCAGAAAATGTCGCAACGCCTCCCGACCCTCCTGGAAAATGCCTTTAAGATACGGATAGTTGAACGATCCGACCGGCAATGCACGGTTTCGACAAATATGTCGAACGGGCATCACGACGCCTCGCGGAAGGCCAAAATAATCGTGGTCATTCCGGACTTTTTGCGGTATGCAAAATCCCGTGTGTTCAGAATGACTTGGCCTGGGAGGTCCGAGGATGAAAGCTGCGCAGAAGGTGGTCTGGGAGGACCGGCCCGCCCGCTACCGCCGTCCGCTGATCCAGGCGATCGCGGTTGCCCTGGTCTCCATCATTTTTATCGGTTTGATCCTGATCATGGGGATCAGGGACTTGAAGACCATCGACCGGACCCTGATGGGCTTTCTCGAGAACCGGGGGCAGGGCGTTATCAATGTCGTCGAGCGGCTGGCGCAGGAGAACATCAACACCCTGGTCCAGGGGCAGCAGCAGCGGCACGACGACACCTTTGTGCCCCTCGCCGAGGAGGCCTTTTCCCCCCAGAGGCTGCTGATCAGGGCCCTGGTCAACATCGGCCGGGAGGTGGACACGAACTGGAAGGCCGATCGGCTGAGCGAGAACACCCTGCGCAAGATGGTGGCCGAGCAGGGCCTGTGGATGATCGCCGTCTTCGACAAGGGGGGGCGCGCCGTCTTTCAGAGCCGCTCCCTGCCGTCCTCCCTGGCGGGGTCCCAGGGGGCTGATGACAGCGTCGCCATCGAGGATTTCTCCCGCCTGGGGAGAGACGGGAAGATCGGCTTCATCGCCCTGCGGCGACGCGACGGGAGCGGGACGATCATCATTGCGCTGGATCCCACGGGGGCCCGGTACTGGGGACTGAAGGTCGCCATCGAGAAGGCCATCGGAGAACTCGGAGAGGGGCAGCGCCAGAACCTCCTTTACCTGGTCGTCATGGACCGGCAGGGCAAGGTGCTGGGCAGCACCGGCCAGGGGCCGCAGAGCTGGGGGTCCGGGGAATTCCGCCTGCCGGAACTTCTGGACGGCCGGCGCAAGATCGAGAGCCGCAAAGGCGTCTGGCAGGGCAAGAACATCTTGGATATGGCGATCCCCGTGACCCTGAACAACCGGATCGAGGGCGTGGCGCGGATCGGGCTGGACCGGTCCGGGTCGGACAGGATCCTGAGGGAAAACGAGCGGAACATGCTGGTCTTCATGGCCTTTATCGTGGCGATCATGCTGCTTGCCATGGGACTCCTCTACTTCAATCAGAACCGGCATATGGAACGGCTCGTGGAGATCACCCGGCAGCTGGAGAAGGCCGAGCGTCTTTCCGCGCTGGGCCAGCTGGCCGCCGGCGTGGCCCACGAGATCCGCAACCCGCTCAACGCGATCAGCATGGCGAGCCAGAGGCTCAAGCGGGAGTACCTGCCCGACAACCCGGACAAGGTCGGGGATTTCGGCATCCTGACCGGCGTCATCCGGGACGAGATCCGGCGCCTGAACGGCATCATCGAGGAATTCCTGACCTTCTCCAAGAGCCGGCGCCTGGAACTGCGGGAGTATTCCGTCGTCGAGGTCCTCCAGAAAATCGTCAATCTCATCCGGGAGGAGGCGGTGACGAAAGGCATTGCCCTGGAAACCCACTGGGGGGAGGATCCGCTGGTCATGCCCATGGATGTGGACAAGCTTCAGCAGGCCATGCTCAATTTCATCAAAAACGCCATGGAATCGATCAGCGGCGCGGGGACGGTCATGATCTCCGCGGCGCTCCAGAGCCGGGAGCGCCTGATCATCGCCGTGTCCGATACGGGATGCGGCATGACCCCGGAGGAGGTGGAGCGGATCTTCAATCCGGAATACACGACAAAGGAAAAAGGGCTGGGCCTGGGGATGACGCTCGCGCACGAGATCATCCGGGGGCACGGCGGCGAGATCCGCGTGAAGAGCGAGGCCGGTGCCGGGACCACGGTAGAGATCATCCTGCCGACGGAAAGCCGGAAAAGCTGAAGGAACACGATCAGGGGGAATTGAGGCATGAAGGCATTGAACATCCTCGTCGTCGAAGACGGCCAGTCCCAGCGCGAAATGCTCCGCGATTTTCTGCTTCGGGAGGGGCACCGGGTCACCGAGGCCGAGACCGGGCCGGGGGCCGTCGAGGCCGTCCACCGGGGACAGGTGGATCTCATCCTGCTGGACTACAAGATGCCGGGCATGGACGGGATGGAGGTGCTGAAGGAGGTCAAGCGTCTGAATCCCGAGATCGACGTGGTGATCATCACCGCCTACGGGACGATCGAGACGGCTGTCGATGCCATGAAGGCGGGCGCCATCGATTACATCACCAAACCGGTCGAATTCGACGAACTGCTCCTCCTGATCGACCGGGTCTGCGAGCGGCGGATCCTGATCCGCGAAAACGAGATTCTCCGGCAGAACCTTCGAGAGAAGGGGGTCACCGCCGAGCAAATCGTCTACGCCAGCGAAAAGATGAAGACCCTGATCAACCTGGCGGGGCGTGTGGCCGGAAGCCGCGCCACGGTGCTTCTGCAGGGGGAAAGCGGTACGGGGAAGGAGCTCTTCGCCCGGCTGCTGCACCATTTGAGCCCCCGCTCCGGGCGCCCCATCATCGCCGTGAACTGCGGGGCCCTGCCCGAAACGCTCCTCGAGAGCGAGCTGTTCGGGCATGAAAAGGGCGCCTTCACCGGTGCCGGCGCGCGGCGCATCGGCCGGTTCGAGGAGGCGGACGGCGGCACCCTGTTCATCGACGAGGTCGGCGAGCTGTACCCGTCCGTTCAGGTCAAACTGCTGCGCTTTCTCCAGGAGCGGGAGTTCCAGCGGCTGGGAGGAAATCAGACGATTCCGGCCGACGTGCGGATTATCGCCGCCACCAACCGCGACCTCGAGGCCCGCGTCCGGGAGGGGGCGTTCCGGGAGGACCTGTTCTACCGTCTGAACGTCGTTGTTCTGTCCATCCCGCCCCTCCGGGAGCGCAAGGAGGACATTCCCTTCCTGATCGATCACTTCCTGCAGCGCTTCGCGACGGAAAACGGCAAGCGGATCGAAGGCATCAGCCGGGAGGCGCGGGACCTGCTCCTCAAGTACGCCTATCCCGGCAACGTCCGGGAACTGGAGAACATCATCGAGCGGGCGGTCGTCATCTCGAGGGAATCCGTGATCTCCGTGGAGGATCTGCCCTTTGGCGGCGGGGCGCCGGAGGTTCGGGAGGATTCGGATCGGGAGGGAGGTGTCCTCCGCGATTCCGTCGAGGACCTGGAGCGCCGCCTCATCCTGGAGGCGATGGAGAAGGCCGGGGACCACCAGACCCGGGCGGCCGAGATTCTCGGAATCAGCGAGCGGATGCTGCGTTACAAGCTGAAGAAGTACGGCCTGAAATCGTAACCGCCCCGAAGTTTTCCTCTCTGAAGAAGGCGCGCGGCCGATCCCGGCTTTCCTGAGCGCGTCGACCGGATGCCGCCCACGGGCCATGGCCCGAATCCGGGCGGATTATCCCGTTTCTCCGGCGATGTCGGCGATCGCTTTGTCCAAGAGGCGGACCAAGGCATTGATCTGGCGTTTCGTGATGACGAACGGCGGGGCAATGAGGACATGGTCCCCACGGATCCCATCGGCCCCGCCCCCGCCGGAATAGACGATCAGCCCCCGGGCGAAGGCCCGCTCCGCGATGCGCGCATGGATCCGGGCCTCGGGGGGGAACGGCTCCCGGGACGCCCGGTCCCGGACGAACTCCACGCCGGCGAAGAGTCCCAGCCCGCGGATGTCCCCGACGATCCGGTGCCGGTTCAGGCGCGCCAGGCTGTCCAGAAGATAGGGCCCCAGCGCCGCGGAGCGGGCGATGAGGTCACGGGCCTCGATGTATTCGAGCACGGCGAGAGCGGCGGCGCAGGCCAGGGGATTCTGCCCGTAGGTGTGGCCGTGGACGAATGCCCCCCGGCCGGTGCGGATCGTTTCATGGATGGCCTCGGTGGCGAGCACCGCGAAGATGGGGCTATAGCCGGCCCCCAGTCCCTTGGCGCAGGCGATCAGATCCGGTTTCACCCCCCAGTGGTCGACGGCAAAGGCCTTTCCCGTCCGGCCGAGGCCGGTCATGACCTCGTCGGCGATGAACAGGATGTCGTAGCGGTCGCAGATTTCCCGGATGCGCCGGAAGTATCCGTCCCGGGGGACCAGCGCCCCGGCCGTCGCACCGACGACGGGCTCGGCGATGAATGCGGAAACGGACTCCGGGCCTTCGTGGAGGATCGTCTTCTCGAGGTCCGTGGCGCACTCCAGGGTGCAGGACGCGGGCGCAAGACCGAAGGGACAGCGATAGCAGTAGGCGGGAGCGATGTGCGGGGTATGCGGGAGCAGGGGGAGGTAATCCCGACGACGGCCCGTGTGGCCGCTTAAGGCCAGCGACCCCAGGGTGTTGCCGTGATAGCTCGTCCAGCGGGAGATGACCTTGAATCGGGAGGGCTGGCCGCGATCCACCTGGTACTGGCGCGAGAGCTTCAGCGCCGTTTCGACCGCCTCCGATCCTCCCGAAACGAAGTAGGCCCGGTTCAGGCCGGCCGGGGCGAGGGCGACCAACCGCCCGGCGAGGGTGACGGCCGCCTCGCTCGTGAACTGGGAGCCGTGGGTGAAGGCGACCTTTCGCAACTGCCGCACGACGGCACGCTCGATGTCCTTGACGCCGTGACCGATGGCGGTCACAGCCGCGCCGCCCGCTCCGTCGAGATACCGTTTACCGTCCGTGTCGTAGAGGTAGACCCCCCGGCCCCGGTCCACCGCCGGGTAGAAGCGGGCCGGATTCCGGTAGAAGACGTGATCCTGGTTGAGCCTTCCGCGCTTCATCCGTCCCCGTCTTCCGCCAGTGCCTCCACCCGCGCCGCGGTCCAGCGCCATCAATCCTGCCAGCGGCTCCAGGTATTCACCAGGATCTGGCGCGGGCCGAGTTTGATGGGCGAGTAGCGCCCCCTTCACGCGTAGGGGTGGCGGGCGAGAAAACCCGCCGTGGGCATGGGCCGTCTCCGCTACTTCTGGAACCGCTTCTTGATTTCCGATAGGATGCCGAAGTGCCGGCGCTCCTCCTCGATCACCCGGTCCACGGCGGCATGTTCGGCGGCGGGCACCACCTGCTTGATCTCGTGGTAATAGAGGATGGAGTCCTGCTCCCGGCGCAGGGCGAAATCCAGGGCCGACAGGGTATCCTTCACCCCCGCCAGCTCACGGTCCAGGGCCTCCTTCGTGAAGATCACCGTGTTGTCCACGTAGTTCCGCAGATAGGCGGCGTACTCGCCCGCATAGCTCTCCGGCGGGGCGGTCTTCTCCATGGCGGCGAAGATCCGGCCGAAGGTCTTCTGGTGGTTCAGTTCCTCGTCGGCGAGGCGCGCGAAAATCTCCTTCGCCTCTTCGTCCTTGGTGATCTGGACGGCGTACCGGTAGAAATTGGCCCCGTTTTCTTCGATCCTCATCGCGAATTCCAGAATGTCCGATGCTGAGAAACTCATGTACTGCCTCCTTCCCTTGTCCACGTTCTGCGGGCCGCCACCCGGGGAGGCCCTTGAAAAACGCCGCGTCCGTGCCACGCCGACGCAGGCGAAATCCTATCCGACTTTGGCCCAGAATTAAAGAAAAAAATCTACGGCAGCCACCGTTTGCGCCTGAAATACAGGAGCATGGCCGCGACGGCGAGGAGGATGACGCCCCAGACGTAGAGGTATCCCCAGCGCCATGCCAGTTCCGGCATGTACTTGAAATTCATCCCGTAGATGCCGACGATGAAGGTGAGCGGCATGAAGAGGGTGGCGATGATGGTCAGGACCCTCATGACCTCGTTCATCCGGTTGCTCAGGCTGGACAGATAGATGTCGAGCATGCCCGCGAGCTGGTCGCGGAAGGTTTCGATCGTGTCGATCATCTGGATGGTGTGGTCGTAGACGTCCCTGAAATAGATCCCCGTGCCCTCGTGAAGGAGCGTCGAGTCGGAGCGGTCGACGGCGCTGATCGCCTCCCGGAGGGGCCAGACCGATCGGCGCAGGGAGGTGATTTCCCGTTTCAGCCCCTGGATGGCGCGCAGGGTATCCGGCGTGGGGCGGGTCATGAGGCGGTCCTCCAGGACCTCGATCCGCTCGCCCAGGGCCTCCAGAACGACGAAATACTGATCCACGACGGCGTCCACGATGGCGTGGGCCAGGTAATCCGCCCCGCCCTTCCGGATGCGACCCTTCCCGGCGCGGAGCCCTTCCCGGATCGGATCCAGCAGCGGTCCGGCCTTCTCCTGAAGCGTGATCAGGAAGTGCGGGCCGATGACGAGGCTGATCTGTTCCGAACGAATGCCTCCCTCCGGATTCGCGGGGAGCATGAACACGCGCATGACGATGAAGAGGTAATCCCCCAGATCCTCGAACTTCGGCCGCTGTTCCGTGTTCAGCATGTCCTCCAGGACCAGGGGGTGGAGTCCAAACGCCTCGCCCAGCGCCGCCAGGACGCCCGTATCATGGAGACCGTCGATATTGAGCCAGGTGACGCTCGGCCGATTCCGATAGGGCACGGCGTCGCCGACGGCGGCGATGGTCCGCTCCTCGATGTGCTGCTCGTCGAAGTTGAACAGGGTGAGGCAGGTCTTTTCGGTCAACCGGCGGCCGACGTGGACCAGGGATCCCGGCGGTAGGCCGACCTTGCCCACTCGCGTGGGCTGCGGGGACGACATCGTCAGGGCGCCTCCATGGGGTGATGGGGTGTTTTAGCCCAAAGCTCCGAGAAATACAATCGAAATTTGAATGCCTTATCGCACCGGCGCCGGAGTTTTTGCTTGACAAGACGGAGATAATTTTGGAGACAAACAGGGACCCCGCCGGCGATCGCCGGATGCGGGAGGAGGGGCATGAAAGGCATCCTTGTCGTTGTACCCGATCGCAACGTCGTCCAGGTCGTCCGCGGCATCTTCCGTTCCCGGGGGACGGTGGACGCCGCGGATGACCTGGATGCCTGCCTCGGGCTTTGCCGGAAAAAGCGCTACGAGCTGGCGCTGATCGATCTTGCGCTGCTGCAGGCGCTGTCATCCCGCCACGGGCAGTACGACTACAAATCCTCCCTCCAGCAGCTCTGGCAGATTCAGCCCGCCCTTGAGATCATCGTCATGGCCGGACAGGACGCGGTCCGGGAAGCGGTGATGGCGGTCAAGGCGGGCGCGAGCAACTACGTGACCTATCCGCTCAACCGGGACGAGGTCCGATATGCCGTTGAACTCATCGCCGAGGAAAACCGGACACGCTCGGAGCTGGATTACCTCCGAAGCCGCTTCTGGCAGGCCGACGCCCTCGAGGTGGTCCAGACGAAGAATGCATTCATGCGGTCGGTCTTCGAGGCCATCCGCCTGGTCGCGCCGACCAAGAGTACGGTGTTGCTCACCGGGGAAACGGGAACGGGCAAGGGCATTCTGGCCAAGCTGATCCACTGTCACAGCAACCGTAAGGACGTCCAGTTCATCGGCGTCCACTGCGGCGCCATTCCCGATACGCTCCTGGAAAGCGAGCTGTTCGGTCACGAGAAGGGGGCGTTCACCGGCGCCGTCCGGCGGAAATTGGGTAAATTCGAGCTGGCCCACGGCGGGACGATTTTTCTGGACGAGATCGGCACCCTTTCCCCCGCCGCCCAGATCCGGCTGCTCCAGATCCTCCAGGACAGGACCTATGAACGCGTCGGCGGCGAGGAAACCCTGGAGGCGGATGTTCGGATCGTCGCCGCTTCCAATGTGGATCTGAAAAAACTCGTGGAGGAGGGCCTGTTCCGGCAAGATCTGTACTACCGCCTGAACGTCTTTCCCATCGAGCTCCCGCCCCTGCGGGAGCGGACGGAAGACATCCCCCAACTTGTGGAAGTCTTCCTCAGAAACCTGAATCGGTTCAACCAGAAGGACATCCATTATGCCCATCCCCAGGTGATGGACGCCTTCCGCCGGTATCCCTGGCCGGGAAACATTCGGGAGCTCGAGAATCTGGTCGAGCGGGCCTATATCCTCGAGACCTCGTCGATGCTGACGCCCGAGAGCTTCCCGGCGGAACTTTTCACCGTGACCCCGACGCCCCCGCGCCTGTCCCTGAACACGTCGCTCACGCTGGGCGAGGTGCGAAGGCAGGCGGTGGAGGCCGTGGAGAGGCAATACCTGAAAGAACTGCTGTCGGTCAACCGGGGCCGCATCGACCGCACGGCGGTCGCGGCGGGCGTCACGGGCCGGCAGATCCACAAGCTGCTCCAGCGTCACGAGATCCGGAAAGAGGACTTCAAGTAGCGTCCTGTCCGACGATTTCAACGGTCACCCGGACGGTGGCGGCCGTGTCCGGGGCGAGCTGGACGTCGGAGGGTGGCGTCAGCTTCACCTCCACGGTCCGGGTCTCGCGCAGGCGTTGCGGGTTGACCGGGGCCGTTTTGATGGCGATCTTGTCCGTCCGCCGCTTCGAAGGGACGAGGATCCTCACGGTCTCCGGCGACACCGTAATCCGCCCCACGGCGTAACCCGGCGGCGGATGGTGTTCGGTCGCGACCCGCACGGGGACGGAGACAGGCACCAGTCGCGAGGCCGAAAGCACGAGGTGGTTCGGCTTGATGTCGAGAACAGTGAGGTTCGCGGGAACGCGCACCATGTTTCTGGTGAGCGGGATTTCCTGCCTTCCCTCCCGGAGCCGGGAGAGGTCCAGGGAAATCTTGAGCGAGCCGACGTCCAGAAACTGGAAGGCCTGCGACGGCCCCATGACCATGATCGTGGCTTCCGGGATCTTCGGATTCTCGATAACCCAGTCGGCCGCAATATTGACGTACTCGACGGGAGCCAGAAAATCCCGACGGACGGAGTCGCGCTGGTATCCGAACACGAGCCAGAGGACGCAGGCCAGCAGAATTGCGATGACCTTCTCGCGGGGATTCGTTTTCAGGCGCTGCCAGAAGGGGTGAGCCGCCCGGACGGGCATGCGGGCCGCGTAGAAGGCGGAAAGGGCGGATTTCAGGGCCGCGGCATGGGGCAGGACCTGAATCTGTTCTCCCCGCGCGAGGGAGATCGTGCCCCGCTCTTCGGAGACCACGATGCAGACGGCGTCGGACCGTTCGGCCAGGCCGAGGGCCGCCGTATGGCGCAATCCCATCGGCTGATTTTTCCCCGCGCCGGTCGACAGGGGGAGATGGCAGCCGAAACGGACCACCCGGTTGCCGTCGATGATCACGGCCCCGTCATGGCCCGCGGAATGGGGGTCGAAAAGGCTCTCCAGGAGCGGCTGGGAAAGCAGACCGTTCAGCCGGTTCCCGCCGCTCAGGTGACGGTCCAGCGGATCGCTTCCGGTCAGGACGATCAGGGCCCCGATATGGTTTCGGGCGAGGTTCGCCGCCGTCAGGGCGAGGATTTCCGCGGTTTCTTCATGGGCGACGGGTTCGCGCCACTGCTTTCGGAAGCGTCCCCAGAGGGCGAGACGCTCCAGGAAACGGCGCAGATCCTCCTGGAAGAGGACGACGAGGGCGAAGGCCAGGATGCCGAAGAACCCCTGGAGGACGACCGTCGTCAGGTACAGATGGGAAAACCGGGCCGCGCCGTAGAGGAAGCCGAGCAGGACCACGCCGGAGAAGACGAAGCGGGAGGCCCGGTCCTTGAACCAGATCAGCAGGATGGCGATCATCCCGGCGATGATGACAATGTCAAACAAATCCTGGAGGCGGAAGTTCTGGAAGAGGGTTGCCATTTCGTCCATGGTGTCTCCATGACTGGGGGCAGCGCCGGGTTCCGGCGCGAAGGGGACGTTCGAATCTCCCTTCTCTCATACGGAATTCTTCGGGGAGGTGTCAATAACAATATGCGACGGCGGATGAAAAAAATCGCCATGTGCGTCCTGCTGTTCGGGATCGCCCTCCTGTCGCTGGTCGTCCCGGCCCCGGGCGGTGAGACGATCTCCCTCAGCGGCATGGTCTTTGTTGTGGACTGGGACGAGGAGGACCGGATCACGGCGGTGTCCGTCGTCACCGAGGAAGGACGGGAGTACCGCGTTCTCCCCGACGCGGTGGGGAGGGAGTTGTTCCAGCGCGAGGGGGACACGGTGGACATCGAGGGTGTTGCCGGTACGGATGCGGCGGGTCGAAAGACCTTGACGGTGATCCGCTACCGAATCCGTCCGTGAGCGGGCTGGTCACGCCGGTTTTCGCTTGGTCTTTTTCCTGAGGATGGTGTATCTGTAGGACATCAGCGGACTGTGAAGGAGGCGCCCGTGGCCGACATCCATCTGGACGAAAAGATCGGGGCCGTTGCCGGCATGATCGTGGCGGCCGAACGCGTGGTGGTGTTCACCGGCGCCGGCGTCAGCACGGAATCGGGGATCCCCGATTTTCGCAGTCCGGGCGGGATTTGGAGCCGGTTCGATCCGGAGGACTTCACGATCGAACGATTTCTGGTGAGCGCGGAGACCCGGCGAAAGCAATGGGAGATCCTGCTGGACGGGGGACTGCTCACGGACGCCCGGCCGAACAAGGCCCACCTTGCCATCGCGGAGCTGGAGGCGCTCGGCAAGCTGACCTGCGTCATTACCCAGAATATCGACCAGCTCCACCAAAAGGCGGGCAACCGTCCGGAGAAGGTGTTCGAGCTTCACGGCAATATGCAATGGCTGCGCTGCCTGGGCTGCGACACGCGGTATCCGCTGGACGAAATGCTGAGCCGCTACCGATCCCACCCCGAGGTTCCCGTCTGCGAACGCTGCCGGGGCATCCTGAAGCCGGACGCCGTCTTCTTCGGGGAGGCCCTGCCGGAGGCCGCCTTGGGCGCCGCCTCGTATCACGCCCGCCACTGTGACCTCTTTCTCGTCGTCGGTTCGTCACTCGTCGTTTATCCGGCGGCCTACATGCCCGTGTATGCCAAAGGGGCGGGGGCCAAGCTCGCGATCATCAACTTGAGCGCCACCCTGTGCGACGACCAGGCGGATATTCTGATCAACGCGACCGCCGGTGACGTGATGGAACGAATCCTGCGGGACGTCCGCGCCCGCCTCTAGCGGCGCGGGGGGCGACGGGAGGGCGTATGTGCCTCATTCTCTTTGCCTACGGGATGCACCCCCGCCACCGGCTGATTCTGGCGGCCAACCGCGATGAATTCTACGCGAGGCCCTCCGCGGCGGCCGCCTTCTGGGCCGACGCCCCGGATCTTCTGGCCGGACGGGACCTGCGGGACGGCGGAACCTGGCTGGGGATCACCCGCCAGGGGCGATTCGCCGCCTTGACGAATTTCCGCGACCCGGCATCCCTGAAAACGGGGGCCCCCTCGAGGGGACGGCTGGTCGGCGACTTCCTCCGGGGGCAACAGGCGCCGCCGGACTATCTGGATGCGATCCGCGCCGGGGCTTCCGCGTATAACGGATTCAACCTTCTGGTGGGCGATTTTCGCTCCCTTTACGTCTTTTCCAATCGGGGCGGGTCCATGAAGCTGTCCCCGGGTTTGTACGGCCTCAGCAACCACCTCCTGAATACCCCCTGGCCGAAGGTGGAACGGGGCCGGGCGTTCCTGCGGGCCCTGCTGGAGAACGGGGGCGACCCCGAAACGGAAGCGCTCTTTTCGCTCTTGGCGGACCGAAGCCGGCCGGCGGACGCAAACCTGCCCGATACCGGCGTCGGTCCGGCGTGGGAGCGGATCCTGTCGTCCATCTTCATCACCAGTCCGGTTTACGGGACCCGTTCCTCAACGGTCCTGAAGATCGGTCATAAAGGGGGCGTGGAGTTCGTGGAGCGCGTCTTCAACGGCCGGCCCGAGGCCTGGATGACGTCCGCCTTCTCCTTTTCCGCGCTATAAGCATCGGAGAGATCCGACCTCACGGCCCGTGACAGGGCCCGGACAGGAGGTGAATGACGATGAAGGTTATCTTCCACGAGGATTTCTACGAGGTCTATGCCGGGGATCCGGCGGCGGCGGCGGGACGCATGGAGGCCGTCGTCAAGGCGATCGAGGGGCGCGTTACCTTTGTCGAGGCCGTGCCGGCCGCCGAGGAGGACATCGCGGCCGTCCACACGCGCTCCCACATCGAACAGGTGCGCCGGGAGGGCGTTTACACCGTGGCCGCCCTGGCCGCCGGCGGGGCCATCCAAGCGGCCCGCACGGGGCTGAAGGAGCCGTGCTTCGGCCTGATCCGGCCCCCGGGACACCACGCCTCGGCAGGCAGCGCCTGGGGCTTCTGCTACTTCAGCAACATGGCCATCGCCCTGGAGCGGCTGCGGCGGGACGGTCTCATCAAGCGGGCCTTCGTGCTGGACATCGACCTCCACTACGGGGACGGGACGGTCAATGTCCTGGAGGGCCGGGGCTATGTCCGGATCTACAACCCGTCCACGAACGACCGGAACGATTACCTCAAGCGGGTGCGGGACAAGCTCCGGGCCGAGCCGGTCGATATCATCGGCGTCTCCGCGGGTTTCGATCACCATCGGGAAGACTGGGGGGGGCTCCTGACGACGGAGGATTACCGCGAAATCGGGCGGATGGTAAAGGAGGCGGGCGAGGCGCATGGGGCGGGCCGCTTCGGCATCCTCGAGGGGGGGTACAACCATCGCGTCCTGGGGCGGAACGTTCTCGCCTTCCTCCAGGGACTGGAGGGGGGCGAGGAGAATTAGCTACTCCTCCTGAAGCTGTTCCTTGAGTTTCTTCTGGTTCTGGAGGGCCTGGCCGGCCCGGTTCAGGGCCAGGGTGATGTTGTCGTCCGGCTTGCCCAGGAGCCGGTCCGCCTGCCGATAGAGGCGGAGCGCCGCCTCGAAATCACCCCGGCTTTCCGCGCACACGCCGAGGTTGTACTGGATGGCCACGGCGTCGGGCGAAAGGATGCGCGCCGCCCCCCACAGTTCGCAGGCCATGTCCAGCCGTCCCTTGCCGGCATAGGCGATCCCCTGCTTGAGCTTTTCCTTGGCCTCCGGAGCGGTGATGCCGTCCCCGGTGTCCATGAGCGTGATCTCGCGGGTGACGTAGTAGGGGGCGATGTCTCTTCGGAACTGGGCTTGGGCCGTTTCCTTGGCGCGGGTGAACAGGGCCTCGCCGTCCGCGGCGGGCCGCGTATCCTCGCAGCCGGAGCTCTCGGCGGCGCCGGACAGGTTGCGGGCGTACAGGACCCGGCCCGTTTCGACCTCGACGAGTTTCGGCGTTCCGGAAATGCTGGCCGTTCGTTTGATGCAGTTC
>JALNWL010000004.1 GCA_023230905.1 Syntrophales bacterium | reverse complement strand
GGACGACGGCCCGGCGGGAAGGGGAGCGAGTGGTCCTGAACGGGGCGAAGACGTTCGTGCGTCTGGCCGACCGGGCGGCCCTGATCCTCGTCCGGGCTGCCCTGGAGGACGGTGACGGGACCCCCGCCTTCTTCATCGTCGCCGCGGGCACCCGCGGGATCAGGATCCGCGCGCTGGAGACGGTCGGATTTCACGGCATGAGCCTGTGCAAGGTCGGCCTGGACGCCGTTGCCGTTGGCGCGGAAGAAAGGCTGGGGGGAGACGCCGATGCCCCGACGGAGCGCAAGAAACTGGCCGGGGTCATGAGCGCCGAGCATCTGGCCGTGGCGGCCTGCGGCATGGGCATCGCCCGGGGCGCCTACGCTTACGCACTCCAGTATGCCCGGGAGCGCGTGCAGTTCGGCCGGCCGATCATCCAGTTCGGGGCGATCCGGGAGATGCTGGTGGAGATGGCGCTGCAGGCGCGGGTGGCCGAACTGCTCACCTGCCAGGCGGCGTCGCTGATCGACCGGGGGCGGGAATGCCTGCCGGAGATCATCCAGGCGCGCCTTGCCGCGGCGGAGGCGGCGCGCAAGACGTCCCTGCACGGCGTCCAGATTTTCGGCGGCTACGGTTACGCCATGGAATACGACGCCCAGCGCTATCTCCGGGATGCCATGGTCCTGCTCAGCGGCGGGGGAACCCGTCAGGTGCTGGGTCAGGCACTGGGAGTGCTGTGGGAATATTGAAACGGTGGATCCGGAAAAAGGTGAAGCCACGGAAGGGATCAGACAGGGGGGGGAAAGCGCCTGAACTTTCCTCGGTGATGGACACGGTGCTTTTTAAAAAAGGAGGTGGCATATGAGGAGGGGCTTGTTTTGGATTCTGTTGATCATCATCGGTTTTTCGTTGCCGGCGACCGTCCTGGCTGCCGGTACCCCGGGCGTGACGAAAGACGAGGTCACCATCGGCATGACCTGCCCCATGTCCGGACCGGCGGCGCTGTGGAGCGCCATGGCGCTCGGAAATTCCGCCTGGGCGAAGCACATCAACGATCAGGGGGGGATTCACGGCCGCAAGATCAAGTTCGTGGTCAAGGACGACGGCTACAACCCGAGCCGGGCCCTGGCCAACCTGACGGAGATGAAAGACGACGTGCTCGCGTACGGTTGCGTGATCGGTTCGGCGACGGCCAATGCGAGCAAGGATTTCCTCCTCACGAGCAAGGTGCCGGTCGTCCACGTCCATGCCAACCCCCGCATCTGGCTGGGGACGCCGGCCGCGCAGCGGAGGAACATCTTTATCGCCTACCCGGACTACATCGACGAGTCCGAGGCGGTCGCCAAATTTGCCGTCACCAAGATGGGAATCAAGACGATCGCGCTTTTCGGCCAGAACGACGACTGGGGAAAGTCGGCTGAAATCGGCATTCAGAAGGCGATCAAGGCGCTCGGCGGCAAGGGGAAGTTCGCCGGCTTCGTCACGTTTGAAGTGACGGACCGGGCGGTGGGGGGCCACGCCCTGAAGCTGAAGGAACTCGGCGCGGACGCCGTGGTCATCTACGGGGCACCGACGCAGGCGGCGCTGATCATCAAGGAGATGGCGAAGATCGGCTACAAGCCCAAAATTTTCACCGCCAATCCCCTGGGCGATCCCCTGATGTACAAGATCGCCGGCGAGCTGTGGGAGGGCGCTTACCCCGCCGTCTCGGGCAACGTGTCCCTGCCGGGCGTCGATCCGCAGGCGGACAGGGTCGTCGACATCCTCCTCAAGTACGAGCCGGCGCTGAAGGGCCGGGAGTTCCTCGGCGTGACCGGCGCCACGACGATGATGCTGATCGCCGAAGGGTTGCGGAAGGCAGGGAAGAACCTGACGCGCGAGAGCTTCGTGAAGGCCATGGAGGGCATCAAGAATTTCAAGTGCGAGGGAATGGGAGCCCCCATCACCTTCTCGGCCAAGCAGAAAATGGGGCTGAACGCCATCCGGATCTGCGAGGCGAAGGGCGGCAAGCACGTGCCGATCAGCGAGTTTATGATTTTCAACCCCTTGTTTTAAGGTTCTTCGAAGACCATGAGCCTATTGAAGGTCAACAACCTGACTGTGCAGTTCGGCGGCATCAAGGCCCTGTCGGCGATCGATTTCGAAATGGAGGAGAAGGAAATCCTTTCGATCATCGGTCCGAACGGGGCGGGGAAGACCACCCTCTTCAACTGCGTGTCCGGCGTTTATCGTCCCACCGGGGGAGAGGTTCTGTTTGCCGGGGAGAGCCTGATCGGGCTCTCCCCCGACAGAATCGCCCAGCGGGGCATCGGCCGGACCTTTCAGAACATCCGGCTGTTCAACAACATGTCGGTGCTCGACAACCTCATGCTGGGCCGGCACATGAAGTTCAGGAGAAGCCTCCTCCACGCCTTCCTGCGTATCCGGAAGGAGGAGTTGATCCATCGGGAGAAGGTGGAAGAAATCATTGATTTTCTCGATCTCGCGGCCTACCGGGAATCCCGGGTCATCGACTGCCCCTATGGGGTGCAGAAGCGCGTGGAACTGGGCCGCGCCATGGTGATGGAGCCGAAACTCCTCCTCCTGGACGAACCGGTCGCGGGGTTGACCGTGGAGGAAAAAAATCGCGTGGCGTATCTGGTGACGGAGATGCGGGGCAGGTTCGGTTTTGCCGTTCTGCTCATCGAACATGACCTGAGGATCGTGTCTCGACTGGCCGACCGCATGGTGGTCTTGAACTTCGGAGAGAAATTGGCGGAGGGTCCTCCCGCGGAGGTGCAGAGAAACCCTGAGGTGATTCGCGCCTATGTCGGTGAGACCTCATGAGTTTTTTGAATATCGCAAGCATCGAAACCCTCTATTTCGACCGGATCTACGCCCTGCGGGGGATCTCCCTGACCGTGAGGGAAAACGAGATCTTCACCGTTCTCGGTCCGAACGGGGCGGGGAAGACCACGCTCCTGAAGACGATTGCGGGCCTGTTGAAGGACCAGCCCAAGAAGGGGACCATCGAGTTCTGCGGCAGGCGGATCAGCGGTCTCACGCCCGAGAAGATCGCCTCTCTGGGCATCGTCTACGTGCCGGAGGATCGCGGTCTTTTCCGTGAGCTGACGGTCGAGGAAAATCTCGATCTCGGTTGCTGGGGGCGTCGGGACAAGGCGGTCCGGAACGACCTGAACTTCATCTACGACCTCTTCCCCATCCTGAAAGAACGGGGCGGGCAGCAGGCGGAAACGCTTTCAGGCGGCGAGCAGCAGATGCTGGCCATCGGCCGGGCCATCCTCCGCCGGCCGAAACTCCTCATGCTGGACGAACCCTCCCTGGGGCTGTCCCCCATCATGGCCCGCAGCGTGTATGACACCCTGCGCAAGGTCAGCGAGCGGGACATGACGATCCTCCTGGTCGAACAGAATGCCCGGATGGCCCTGGACATCGCCGACTACGGCTACATCATGGAGGCGGGTCGCATCGTCCTGAAGGGGACCTCGCAGGAACTCAAGGAGAACGACGACGTCAAGGAGCTGTATCTGGGCCTGGAGCAGGGGAACGCTTCCGAGAAGGGCTGGAAATTCTACACGAAGCGGAGGAGATGGTAATGCCGCTGAATGCGATGGCCGTTCCCCAAGCCTTTTTTGAACAGGTGGAAAAGCACCGTACCCGCGTGGCACTCCGGCACAAGCAGTACGGGATCTGGAACAAGGTCACCTGGGGCCAGTACGGGGAGAACGTCCGGCAGGTGGCCGCCGCCATCCTGTCGCTCGAACTGCCCCGGGGGCAGACGGTCTGCATCCTGGGGGACAACCGTCCGGAATGGCTGATCTGCCACATGGCCATTATGACCGCCGGAATGCGGACATGCGGGATCTATCCCACGTCCTCTCCCGATGAAATCCGGTATATCATCGACCATTCGGAGGCGCAGCTGCTCTTCGCGGAAAACGAGGAGCAACTCGACAAGATCCTCGATATCCTGCCGAACCTCCGCCTCCAGCGGATCGTTGTCTGGGACGAGAAGGGCCTGTGGGGCTACACCCATCCCCGGGTCGTTTTCTTACGCGAGTTCATCCGCCGGGCGGAGGCGCACCTGGCGGATCATCCGGTCGCCGTGACAGACAGTCTACGGGCGATCGACGTCGAACAGACGGCGATGGTGATCTACACGTCGGGAACGACGGGTCGTCCGAAGGGCGCGCTCCTCTCCCACCGGAACATCTCGATGGTGACCCAGGCCTTCCTCCAGATCATTCCGGTGAGCGAAAAAGACGAAGTCGTTTCCTACCTGCCGCTCGCCCACATTTACGAAAACCTCGTTTCGGTCTTCATGCCGGTCTTCACGGGCGTCACCGTCAACTTCGTGGAAAGTCTGGAGACGCTCCCGGCCAACCTCCGGGAAATCTCTCCAACGATCTTCGGCAGTGTCCCCCGGATCTGGGAGAAGTTTGCCTCCAACATCCACATCAAGATAGACGACTCAACCCCGCTCAAGCGGTTCCTCTACAGGCGATGCGTACAGGTAGGGCGGCGCTACCAGCAGGCCCGGCAGGCCGGTGCCGGGTCGCTCCTCGTCTGGCGCGCGGTCTACGCGCTTGCCTACTGGGGCGTGCTCTACCACCTCAAGCGGCAGTTGGGGTTCGAGCGAATCCGCTGGGCGCTTTGCTCCGCCGCCGCGGCGTCGAAGGAGCTTTTCGAGTTTTTCAATATCCTGGGCATCCCGCTCCGGGACGGCTACGGCCAGACGGAATCGACGGGCATTATCGCCCTGCAGCGCCTGGACAAGGAGCCGCGGTACGGCTATGTGGGGGAGGCCCTCCCGGGCCTCGAGATGCGAATCTCGACGGAAGGGGAGATCTTAGCCCGGGGTCCCGGGGTCTTTCAGGGCTACTTCAAGAATCCCGAACTCACGGAAGAGACTCTGCGGGACGGCTGGCTCCACACGGGCGATCTCGGCGCCATCGACGACGGCTGGCTCAAGATCGTCGGGCGGATGAAGGACATCCTGATCACTTCCGGCGGGAAGAACATCACGCCGGAGTTCATCGAAAATAAGCTGAAGTTCAGCACCTATATCCAGGACGCCGTGATCATCGGCGACGGTCGCCATTATCTCACGGCCCTGATCCTGATCGACGAGGACAACGTGGTCAAGTTCGCCCAGGACAATCGGATCCCCTTCGCCACCTTCGAAGACCTCACGCAGAACCCGGCGATCGTCAAGCTGCTGGACGGAGAGGTCAAGGAGGTGAACGAGACCTTGGCGCGAGTGGAGACGATCAAGAAGTTCGCCCTGATCCCCCGGCGGTTCTACGCCGAGGACGGGGACGTCACCCCGACGCAGAAGGTGAAGCGACGGAACGTGGAAAAGCTCTACAAGGACCTGATCGACGAGATGTATCGTGGCGAAGCGTAAAGCGGTGGAGCGAAAGCGAGACGGAAACGACAATGAACTTGGTGGAAAGCTACAGAGACGATCTCAAACTGATTGAAAAGCCCTGGACGGGTTGCTGGATCGGTATGACCTTGCTAGTCCTCGTGCTGCTCCCCTGGTTCAGCAGCGCGCACTGGGTCTATCTGGGCACCCTGATCTTCATCGTCGCCGTCGGCATCATGGGGCAGAACCTCCTGATCGGATACACCGGGCAGATCTCGCTGGGGCAGGCGGGCTTCCTCGCCATCGGCGCCTTCACCTTCGGCCACCTGGCAAAGCTGGGCATTCCCGTCGGTCTTGCGCTCCTGGCCGCGGGGCTCATGGCGGCCTTCTTCGGGGTTCTCGTCGGTTTCCCCTCCCTCCGCCTGAAGGGGCCGTATCTGGCCATCGTCACCCTGGGGTTCGGGATTGCCGTGTACCAGACCTTCACCAGTTTCGAGGTCCTCTCGGGGGGGCGCATGGGGCTTGTCGTTCCTAAATTTCCCGCCCTCTTCGGATTTTCCCGGGAGGTGTCGATGTACTACTTTGCCCTTCTGCTGGGGCTGACGTTTACCCTGGTCACGTACAACCTCGTCTCGTCCTACCTCGGTCGGGCCTTCGTCGCCATCCGCGACAACGACATCGCGGCGGAGGTCCTCGGCGTCAACCTAACGAACTACAAGCTCCTGTCCTTCGCCATCAGCTCCTTCTACACGGGGATCCACGGCGCCATGTTCGGGATGTTCATGGGGTTCATCGAACCCCAGATGTTCAATTTCTCCGAATCCCTGATCATCTTCGTGGCGGTGGTCATCGGCGGATTGGCCTCGGTGGAGGGGGCGATCTTCGGAGCCGCCTTCGTCATCCTCATTCCCCAGATCTTCAGCGGCTACCGGGAATTCGTGCCGGTGATCTTCGGGGTGACGGTCGTCTTGATCATGATCTTCGAACCCCTCGGGCTCGCGGGACGGTGGTTCAAGATCCGTCTTTATTACCGCAACTGGCCGTTCCGCTAGCGACGAGGAGGAGTCCTCCATGGTCAACTTCACCCAATACATGATTTCCGGCCTGTCCGCCGGCAGCCTCTACGCGCTGGTGGCCCTGGGCGTGGTGCTGATCTACCGCTCCACGAGAATCCTGAATTTCGCCCACGGAGACATGGCCACGATGGGGACCTTTTTTGCATTCAGCCTCCTGTCCTGGCGCTTCCCCTTTTATCTGGCGCTCCCGCTCAGCCTGCTTTTCGGCGCCCTGCTTGCGGTCGTCTTTTACTTTTCCATCATCGTTCCGGCCCAGCGACGCGACGCGACCCTGCTGGGGCAGATTGCCCTCACCGTGGGATTGAGCATGATTTTTCAAGGCGCCATGATTTACGTGTGGGGAACGGACTCCAAAATGCTCGCCTTTCCCCTGTCCGACACGAAGACCTGGAACGTGGGGCCGATCTACCTGAACGAGCTGAGCCTCGGCACACTGATCGTCGGCATCCTGGGCAGCATCCTGCTGTATCTCCTGATCCAGAAGACCCGTTTGGGCCTCGCCATGAGGGCCACGTCGGAGAATCTGCCCGCCGCACAGACCCTGGGAATTCCGACCCGGACCATCCTCGCGACCTCCTGGGGGTTGGCCGCCCTTCTGGGGGTTCTGGCCGGGCTCTTCCTGGCACCGGCCCTGATTCTCGATCCCTTCTTCATGCTGGAGCCCTTCCTGAAAGGCTTCGCCGGCGCGATCCTGGGCGGATTGAACAGTCTGCCCGGCGCCATCATCGGCGGGCTCCTGATCGGGATCATCGAAAACCTCTGCGGCGGTTACATTTCCCTCGAATTCAAGAATACGGTGCCTTTCCTCATCATCATTCTCGTTCTTTTGTTCAAGCACGAAGGGCTTTTAGGCAAGGAGTTCAAGGAACGGATCTAACGCTCGATACGGAGGAACCATGAATGCGGATGCGATTGAAGATGCGTTGAAGATGAATGAGGATCTGGCGCCGTACTGCCGGAAGGCGCTCGAGAACGGCGCGGCGCATTTCAGGATCACCCATCCGGGCATGGTCGCGACCGCCCCCTGGGTGAGATGGAAGTGCCAGTTCGGCTGCCCCGGCTACGGCATGGGATATTGCTGCCCTCCCCATACGCCCACTGATGACCAGACGCGGGCGCTTCTCGATTCCTACCGGCGGGCGATCCTCTTCCACATCGAAGCACCGGCGACGCCTGAACGGGGCAAGCGGTACCGGGCCTTCATGGACATGCTCGTGAGTCTGGAAGGGGAGCTCTTCAAGGACGGATACTACAAGGCCTTTGTTTTTCTGGCCGGTCCCTGCATCCTGTGCAAGAAATGCGGGAAACTCTCCAACGTTTCCTGTCTGCATGCCGACCGCGCCCGTCCCGCAATGGAGGCCTGCGGGATTGACGTTTTCCAGACGGCCCGCAACAACGGATTTTTCATCGAAACCCTGCGGGTGAGGGAGCAGACGAACAACGAGTACTGCCTCATGATGGTGGACTGAGCCTCCACCGGGATCGACCTTCATGTCCCGCGGCCGGCGGGGGCAAGGTTTTCAAGAAAGGGGTGACCTGTGAAAAAGTTAGAAGAAACCTCGATGGCGGCGGTTTTTCAGAATCGCGCCCGTGAACACGGCGACAAGGCGTGCGTGGCCTATCGCAACGACGCGGGTCAATGGTTCGACGTTTCGTGGAACCGGATGAACGAGATGGTCCACAACCTGGCCTACTACCTGATGGGCAAAGGGATTCAACACGGCGACAAGGTCGCGGTCTTTTCCCCGAACCGTTACGAGTGGTGGGTCGCCGATCTGGCGATTCTCTCGATCGGGGCGGTGAATATCCCCATCTACGCGACGAACACCGCGGAAGAGGTACGTTACATCCTCGACAACGCCGATTCGCGGATCTGCTTTGCGGGCACCCACGCCCACATGGAGAAGGTCGTGGCCGTGCGGGACCGGCTGCCGATGCTCATGGAGATCGTCCTCTTCAATGATCTGGAACAGCCGGTGGACGGGGTGGTGACCCTCCCGGAGGCCATCCGGCAGGGAGGCGCGCAGGCCGACGCGGCGCTCTTCGACCGGCGGCTGGCGGCGATCAAGCCCGAGGATCTGTGCACGTTCATCTATACGTCGGGGACCACCGGCGATCCCAAGGGCGTCATGCTATCACACCACAATATCATCTCCAACGTCCACCAGTTCAACGCCTATTTCCCGGAGATGGTGAACCGCTTCCACAAGGCCCCGTCGTTCCTTCCCCTCTCGCATGCCGTTGAGCGCACCGCCGTGTACTACTGCCAAGTCTACTGCGCCAACAAGATCCATTTCGTCAAGAGCATCGAAACGCTGCTTGAAGACCTGCAGACAATCCATCCGTCCATCATGGCCTCGGTGCCGCGGGTACTGGAGAAGATGTACGAGGCGATCACCGCGAAGGTGGCCCAGGCCCCGCCCCTCAAGCAGAAGCTTTTCGCCTGGGCGCTCGACGTCGGCCGCCGAAACGTGCCTTTCGTTTGCAAGGGGAAGGCGCGGACCGGCCTGTTTGCGATCGAGTACGCCCTGGCGAACAAACTGATCTTCTCGAAGCTGAAGAGCGTGCTGGGCCTCGATCAGATCTATTTCATCGGCCTCGGCGGGGCGCCCATGCCCCGCAAGGTTCTGGAGTTCTTCCTAGGAATGGACATTCCCTGCTGCGACGCCTACGGACTGAGCGAAACCTCTCCGATGGTGACGTGCAACTACGTCGGCCATATCCAGCCGGGGACCATCGGCGTGCCCGTGATCGACACCGAGGTGAAGATCAGCGAAGAGGGCGAGATCCTCGTGAAGGGCCCCCAGGTGATGGTCGGCTACTACAAGAACGAGGCGGCGACCAAAGGGGCGTTCACGCCGGACGGATTCCTGAAAACCGGCGATTTGGGGGAGTTCGATGCCGAGGGGAATCTGAGGATCACCGGCAGGACCAAGGAGCTCATCATCACCTCGGGCGGCAAGAATATCTCCCCGCAGAATATCGAGAACAGCCTGATGTTCTCCCCCTACATCAATCAGCTTTCCGTCGTCGGGGAGGGGAAGAAATTCATTTCGGCGCTGATCGTCCCGGCGTTCGAGGTTCTTGAGCCCTGGGCGAAGGAGAACGGTGTCACCTTCGCCGACCGGTCCGAGCTGGTGAAGCATGCAAAGGTTCAGGCCCTGTTCGAACAGCAGATCAAGGCGTTTACGAAGGACTTCGGTCAGGTCGAGCAGGTCAAGAAGTTCACCCTGCTCGATCGGGAATGGTTGCAGGAAACCGGCGAGCTGACGCCGACCCTCAAGGTGAAACGGCGGGTGATCGCCGTAAAGTACGCAGACGCCATCGAGAAGATGTATTCGTAGGCACGTGCCTGCTTCGGGATGACGGATAGGTGCGGTCGCAACGATGAACTTCAGCAGCAGCCTCCGACTTTTCCCGCAGATGGACGCTTCGGATCGAGGCTGTAACCGCAGGACGGGGCTTGTCGGTTCAGCAGTCCGTTGATCACGGCCGCGGTACACCCGACACCGGCCTCGACGGACACGGCGCCGACCGGGCAATTGCGGGCGCAGGCGCCGCATTCCATGCAGGCATCGCGATTCCGGATGCGGATGCGCCGATCCTCCATCGCCAGGACCGCGTGGGGGCAGACTTCCAGGCACATCCCGCAGCCGGTGCATTTGTCCCGGTCCACTTCAAGGGTGACCACGTTCTTCAGGTAGATCATCGTCTTCGCCTCATCCTCTTAAAAAAAGCGGGAGACCAGGAGTACGGCCAATCCGGAAAGACCGGCCCCGATTTCGACGGGAAGCGCCCAGCGCATTTCCCGCCTCACGCCGGAGAGCGACGTGTAGGTGGAGGCCCCGGTGAAGTTCATCGCCAGAAAGGCGGAAATCCCCGGCATCATCAAGAGCCAGGCGCCTCCGAGCAGCAGGTCCCGCCCGCTTTTGAGATTCAGCCCCCAGGAAGAGAGCAGGGCGATCGCGGCCGCAAGCCCGACGGCCAGGCCTTTCGTCGCGAAGGCGCGTCCGGGGAGCCAGGGCAGGAGGAGCGGGCTCAAGACCGCCCCGGACAGGATCGCCAGCAGCAAGGCCGTCAACGAAAACAGACCGTCATGGATCAGGTTCTGGACGAACGCGCCCCGGCCGCCGAGCCCGCTGATCAGGACCAGGATCGGGACGAGCAAGGCCACAGGCTTTAGCGCGGCAACCAGCTCTATGGGAATGAGGACGGCGCGCTCCGGCAGGGAAAAGGTTTTCCGTCGCATCTTCGGTGTCGCCCTCAGGCCGCCGTCGAGATAGGCGGGAATGTCCCGCGCGCGTATCGGGCCGTAATGGACCGTAAACCCCGACATTTTCCGGACCCAATGGGCGGAAACGCCGGGGGCCCCCAACTGCGGCAGAATCAGCTCCCGGTGTCTGACGCAATCTTTCAGGCCGCTGGCGACGATGCAGCGGACGAGTTCCCCCGTTCCGAACGTCCCCTTGCCGGCGGCGCACCAGACGTTGATTCCCTCCGTGTTGAGGACGAGGATCCAGGCATTCCGCCCCGTCAGCGCCTCCCGGAGGCGGTCGAAGCTCATCTTGTAGTTGGCCGTGACGAGCACGGGGGACCCCGCATCGGGCGACCCGAGCGCGTATAGACCCGGATCGACGGCATAATCCATCCGGCCGACGCCCCAGCGGGCCTTGATCGAACCCCAGCTGTCCCGCCAAGTGAGCACCGACGAAACCCGGGGAATCTTTCCCGCCGGGCCTTCCGCAGCGCCGTTCACGAACGGCTGATCCAGTCCGGGCGGCCGCATCGGAAGTGCGATATCCGCGGCGGACAGGGCCTGCGGCGATGCCATGGGCAAGAGGACCGCCTCATTCGCTGAATTGTTCCGAGGCCATTTCATGGGATCCGCTCCCGAAGCGGAGATCCGCCGCCACGATCAGCCGGTAACCGCATCGCGCATCACCGGTCCGAGAAATTCCTTGACCTGGTCGGCCAGCGTGTCGACCTTGATCAACGCCAGACAGCAGATCTCCCCGTCCTTTTTCAGGCTGACGAGGGCCAGCTTGTCGCCGGCCTTGATCCCGGCCTTGTCGCGCAGGTCCTTGGGGAGCACCATCTGTCCGCGCTCGTCGACGCTGACCAGCGATTCGATGTGGCAACCGCTCGGCGTCCGGTTTCCGGGCGCGCAGCAGGACGCCTTCGGATCGGCCTTGACCATAACCCCACCCCCTCCCGTTCGATGCCCCGCGAATCATACACGATCAGCGCAATCAGGCATTGCTGAATGTACGGATTAGTGGAACGTTTGTCAAGGGATGAAACCCGGAAGGGACCGTTTCCCGGATGCCGGGCAACGCTTTCCGGAGGCAGGCTTGGAACCGGGGCACCCTGTCAGGGCGAGGCGGGCAGCGGAACGGCCTTTGACGACAGCGCGCCGAGGCGGGCGGAGACGCGGGCGCCGAGCTGCGCGAGAAGATCCGTCGCCAGGTCCGGATGATAGCGCTGCGGAGAGGGGTCACCGTGATTGAGGCTGCCGACGACCGTTCCGTCCAGGGTGAAGGGGACCAGGGCCAGCGACCGGAAGAGGAACTTTTTCATGGGCGGGAGCAGACGGTAGAAGGAGCGGAGATCACCGTTGACCAGGAGCGGTTCGCTCCGGCCGTCCAGAAGGGCCGCGAAGGCGTCGCCGTCGATCAGGTTCAGCCGGTCGCCGAGCAGGCCGGAGGCGGCGAGGGTGCCCCGGAGGGCGTCGGCCTGAGGGGTTCGGACCAGCGAGAGCCAGACGAAGGGGATCCCGAAGGCGGTCTCCATGCTCAGCACGAGATGCTCGAAAAGACCCGCAGGATCGGGACTATCGGCGATCTCCCGTTCGATTCCCGAGAGTTTCCGGGCCACGTCTTCATTCCATCGCAGCGTTTCCTGGATTTCGTCCATGACCTCACGCGCCTCAGCGCCGGAATTCGCCGATCAGGATCGTATGATCGGAGGGTTTCACCGCCCGGCGCGGTTCCAGATCGATCCGGCAGCCCAGGGACCGTTCCGCCAGCGGCGCGGTGACGAGCAGGTGGTCGATCCGCCATCCCAGGCCCCGTTCGAGGGACCGGGGGACCCGGTAATCGAAGAAGGTGTAGTGGTTCGCTTCACCCGGGTGATGACGCCGGAGAAGGTCCTCCAGCCCCCAGGCCGTCAGCGCGTCGAAGGCGTCCCAAACCTCAGGCGTGAAACAGACGTGTCCCAGCAAGCGCTTGGGGTCGTGGACGTCGATCGCCTCCCGGGCGCAGTTCAGGTCGCCGCAGCAGACCAGCGGTTGGGCGGGGGAGTAATGGGCGGCCAGGAACGTTTTCAGACGCTTAAACCACGCGAGCTTGTAGGCGAAGTGTTCGCTCTCGCGGTCCCGCCCCTGGGGCACGTAGGCGTTGACGACCGCCACGCCGTCGAAAACGCCGCACACAAGCCGGTCGTCATCGGGGGAGCCGCCGTCGGAAAATCCGTAGCGGACCGCCTCCGGCGCGGCGAGGGAGGCGATGGCGACCCCGTTGTACTGTTTTGCGCCCCGGAAGATGCAGTGATAGCCGAGGTTCGTGAAGGCGTCCGCGGGAAACCGGCCGTCGTCGACCTTGGTTTCCTGCATGCAGAAAACGTCGGGCCGGTATGTTTCCAGCCAAGGGAGGAGGATGTGCAGTCGGGAACGGATGGAATTGACGTTGTAGGTCGCGATCGTGAACGGATTCAAGATGAGCCCCTTTTTCCCCGGCGACGCACGTCAGGCGCCCATCCCCCGCGGAGACGACCCAGGGCCGCCGGGGCGGCACACCAGAAACGCATGGGGAGCCGTAGCATGATTTTCGCTATGTTTCAAGGGTTTTCCGCCCGCCCGCCCGGTTGGTCAAAAAGACGCCGACGACGACGAGGGCGCCGCCCGTCAAGAGGCTGCGCGTCAGCGTTTCGGAGAGGATCAGCCAACCGAACAGGACGGCGCTCACGGGGACGAAATTGATGAACACCGCGGCGCGGGAAGGACCGATGGCCCGGATGCCTTCGTAGTACCACAGGAACCCGATGGCCGTTCCCGGCAAGCCCAGGAAGAGCAGACCGGCCCAGGCCGCCGGCGAGGCGAGAGCCGTCTGCCGGACGAGGCCTTCCTGCCAGGCGAAGGGCAGCAGGGCCGCCGCGCCGATCAGGCAGGACCAGGCCACGGCCGCCAGCGGCGAGAGTTCGCGCAGAACGACCTTGCCGATGAGGGAGTAGGACACCCAGCTTGCGACGCAGCCCAGGATGAAAAGCTCGCCCGGCCCGATTGCACCCGACAGGAGGCCGCCGGGATTCCCCCGGGAAATGACGATGACGGCCCCGGCCAGACACACGCCGATGCCGATCCCGTTGGCGATCGAGAGGCGTTCCTTGAAGAGCAGGGCGGAAAACAGGGCGATGAAGACGGGGTTGTTGGCGACGATCAGCGCGGCTCGTCCGGCCGGGATGGTCTTGAGGCCGAGGAAGAAAAAGACGTTGTAGGCGAGGACGCCCGTCAGGCCGAGGAGGACGACCGGCAGGACCCGGCGCCGCCGGAGACGGGGCAGTCCCCCCTCGTGGAGGACGACCGGGACGGCCAGGACCGCCGAAGCGATGACGAAGCGCCACAGGGATGCACTGAAGGGAGAGAACTCTTGCGTGACGACGCGGGCGGCGACGAAGGTGCCCCCCCAGAAGAGGGCCGTCAGGAACAGCTTGGCGTAGATCATGGTCCCTCATCCAGGGATCGGGCCTCTTCAATGAGCATGATGGGAATGTCGTCCCGGATTTCGTACCTGAGGCGGCAGGCGTCGCAGATGAGCCCGTCTCCGGCGTCGTTTAAATGGATCTCTCCCTTGCACTTGGGGCAGGCCAGGATGTCGAGCAGGTCCTTGTTGAGGGTCATGGGGTTCTCCTTATTCGAGCGTTTTTTCTGCATGCATTTTCTGCCGGCGGTCCGTCAGTTTTTCCCGCACCGCCTCGAACACGGCATCGACCGTGATGTCCCGCATGCACTGGCGGGTCTCGCAAGTCTTGCGGAAACAGGGTCGGCAGTCGACGGGACTCTCAAGGACGGTGTGTCCCGGTCCGTACGGTCCGGTCCGGCGGGGGTCGGTGGGGCCGAACAGGGCCACCACGGGACAACCCACCGCGGCCGCGAGGTGCATGGGTCCGGAGTCGGTCGTGACCAGCAGGGCCGCCCGCCGGTAGAGGGCGGCCAGCTCCCGGAGCGTGGTCCGGCCGCCCAGGTTGACGGCGGCCTCCGTCATGCCCCGGGCGATCCGTGCCGTGTAATCGCATGCGCCGTCCGTCAGAACGACCGGCAGGCCGAGTTCGCGGCGGATACGGTCGCCCAGGCGGGAGAACCGCGCCTCTTCCCATAGTTTCGTTTCCCAGAAAGCGACGGGGCTGAGGGCGATGAACCGCTCCCGCGGGGCGATGCCGAGGCCCTGAAGGAGCGAATCGATTCTTCCCCGCTGGTCGGCGGTGTCCGGGATCAGGAATTCCGCCTTTCCGGGTTCGATCCCGAGGTGACGCGCAAAGTCGAGATAACGATCCACGGCGTGGCGCGTCAGGTCCTCCGGGATCTTCTCCGTGTAGAACAGGCCGCTGCCCTCCTGCAGGCTGTCATAGCCCAGTTTCCTCCGCCCCCCGCTCAGACCGACCAGGAGCGCGCTTTTGAACAGGCCGTGGAAGTCGATGACGAGGTCGTAGGGGCGGGAGCGCAGGTCCCCGAGGAACGCGGCGATCGCCCGCAGCGGCTGCCGGACGCGCCCCCGCTTCAGGTCGTCCTGCCAGCGTCTGCGGTGGGAGATGAGGACGCGATCGAGGTGGGGATGATCCGTGAGCAGGTCGCTCGCGGCCTCCTCGACGACCCAGGTGATGTGGGCTGCGGGGAAGTGACGGCGCAGGGCGGCCAGGGAGGGCAGGGTGTGGATCACGTCCCCGATGGCGCTCAATTTGACGATCAGGAGGTTCATGGCCGCCTCCGGTCGCGGGGATCCGGACCGTGCCGGTCCGCCTCGGTGAGGATCCAGTGGACGGCCGCGAGCAGATCGTCGGCGACATGCGCGGCGGTCGTCTCGGCGGCTGACGCGGCTTTCAGGTGTTCCGTGCCGTAGCCCGTGCGGACGAGAATCCCCCGCGCACCGGCGCGCCGGGCCGCCTCCAGGTCCCTGGGCGTGTCCCCCACGACGTAAGACCGGTCGAGATCGATGGCAAGGGCCGCCGCGGCCTTGAGCAGCATCCCCGGTTCGGGTTTCCGGCACGGGCACGCCCGGCGGTACCGACCCGCCCCCTCGGTCGGGTGGTGCGGGCAGTACTCGAAACGGTCGATCCGGGCCCCCTGGCGCCCGAGGAGCTCCGCCAGCGTGCGATGGACCTCGACGACGAAGGCCTCCGTGAACAGGCCCCGCGCCACACCGGACTGGTTGGTCACGACCACCACCTTGAAGCCCGAGGCGTTGAGCAGGCGGATGCCCTCGGCCGCTCCGGGAAGCAGGCGGAGCCTGTCGATACGGTCCAGGTAGCCCACCTCCTCGTTGATCGTGCCGTCCCGGTCCAGGAAGACGGCGGCGTGTCCTGCGTCCCTCATGGGGCGATCCTCTCGAGCACCCTCGCCGCCAGCGTCTCCCGTTCGGGCAGGATGTCCATGACGATCCGGAGCTGGAAGATCTCTCCGAGAAAGTCGGCGCATGGGGCCAGACGGACCGCGTCCTTCTCCGTCGTGACGATGAATTCGACTTTTGCCGCGACCGCCCGCTGACGGATGCCCTCGATGTCCGAGCGGCGGTAGGCGTGATGATCCGGGAAGGGGAGAAAATCGGCCACCTCGGCGCCCAGCGCCGCGAGGGTCTTCCGGAAGGCGTCGGGCCGGCCGAGGCCGGCGAACGCCAGGAGGCGCTTCCCGGCGAGCATCGCGGGGGGATGTCGTTCGGCGCCATCGCCGCGGATGAGCTCACGGGGACGGTGAAATCCCCGCAGACCGCCGGCGTCCGCCGACGCGGGGGAGGTGCGGATCTCCGCTTCGGATCCGGTCCGGATCACGATCCGGGCCCGCTTGAGGGCCTGGACGGGTTCGCGCAGCGGGCCCGCCGGGAGGAGGCAGCCGTTGCCGAAGGGCAGGGTGAGATCCGTCAGGACGATGTCCAGATCGCGGGCGAGGCGCCGATGCTGGAAGGCGTCGTCGAGGATCAGGAGCTTCGCCCCGAAGCGGTCGAGCGCCGCCTTGCCCGTCCGGACGCGGTCCGGTCCCGTCAGCACCGGAACCGACGGGAGGGTGCGGGCCATCAGGACGGGCTCGTCCCCCACCGTTTCGGGTGTGGCGAGCAGGCGTCGGCCGTCCGAGACGACGTGAACCCCCCGGGACGAGCGGCCGCCGAACCCCCGGCTGAGGATGGCCGGGCGCCAGCCCGCCTCCTGCATCAGTTCCGCGAGGAGCATGACCAGCGGGGTCTTCCCCGTTCCCCCCACGGTGAGGTTCCCCACGCTGATGACGGGGCAGGGGAGTTTCGTCCGGGGAAGGCCGCCTCCGTCGTACAGGCGGTTGCGCAGACCGATCGCCGCCCCGTAGGGCAGGGACAGCGCGTAGAGCGGCCAGAAGAGGGGATGCCGGCGGGCCTGCGCCCCGGGCCGATACCAGATCCCTTCAAGGGCCGCCTGCGGATGCATCACGCCTCCCCCGTCGCCGCGGAACCGGAAGGGGACGGGGTCCGGTTGCGCACGCCGTTGCCGTTCTCTTCCTTGAACTGCATGGCGTAGAGCTTCGCGTACTCCCCCTGCCGGGCGAGCAGTTCGTCGTGGGTCCCCTCCTCGATGATCCGGCCGTCGACGAGGACGACGATCCGGTCGGCATTGCGGACAGTCGAGAGGCGGTGGGCGATGACCAGGGTTGTCCGCCCCTGCATCAGGTTCTCCAGGGCGCCCTGGACCTCAATTTCCGCTTCCGTGTCCAGTGAGGAGGTCGCCTCGTCCAGGATCAGGATGGGGGCGTCCTTCAGGATGGCCCGCGCGATCGAGATGCGCTGCCGCTCGCCGCCGGAGAGCTTGGTCCCCTGCTCCCCGATCCGGGTGTCGTATCCCTGCGGGAGACGGGTGATGAAGTCGTGGGCGTTGGCGGCCCGGGCGGCCCGGATGATCTCGGCTTCCGGTTTTTCGAAGCTCCCGTACGCGATGTTGTTGCGGACGGTGTCGTTGAACAGGATCGTCTGCTGGGTCACCATGCCGATCTGTTTCCGGAGCGAGGCGATCGTGGCGGTGCGGATGTCGCGCCCGTCGATCAGGATCCTGCCGGAGGTGACGTCGTAGAACCGTGGGATCAGATTGACCAGGGTCGTCTTCCCGCCCCCGCTCATCCCGACGAAGGCCAGCACCTCGCCGGCCGGAATCCGGAGCGCGATGTTTTTCAGCACCGGCGTATCCTCGTAACGAAAGGAGACGTCCTCCAGGGCGATGCCCTGCGTGATCCGAGGCAGTTCCACGGCGTCGGGCGCATCGAGGATGTCCGGCGTCGTGTCGATGATTCCGAAGACACGGATCGCGGCGGAGATGCCCTGCTGAATCTTGTTGTTGACGTTGGTCAGGCGCTTGATCGGTTCGTAGAGCATGATGAGCGCCGTCAAAAAGGAGAAGAACGTTCCCGGCGTGGAGTGGCCCTGGATGACCTGGTAGCCGCCGTAGAAGACGATGACGGCGATGCCGATGCCGCCCAAAAACTCCATAAAGGGGCTGGAAATGGCGGAGATGGCGACCGATTTCATGGTCAGGCGGAACAACCGCTCGTTTTCACCGGCGAAGCGCTCGTTTTCGTGTTCTTCCATGCTGAAGGCCTTGACGATCCGGGTCCCCGAGATCGTTTCCTGAAGGAGGCTCGTCAGGCTGCCCATGGTGACCTGCGTGCGGGTGGCCACCTTCCGCATCTTCCGCCCGAAGGTGGCGATGGGGTAAATCGTCAGGGGGAAGACGACCATCGCGATGATGGCCAGCTTCCAGTCGCGGTAAAAGATCACGAAAATGAGGCAGACGATGGTGAAGGAATCCTTGAACAGGTTCGTGACGGCTTCCGAGACGGCCTCTTTCATGAAATTGACGTCGTTGGTGATGCGCGAGATCAGAACGCCCGTTGGGTTCTGGGTGAAGAAGGCCAGGGACTGTCGCTGGATCTTTTCGTACAGCCGGTAGCGGAGATCGGCGATCACGCGCTGGCCGATGAAGTTCATGATGATCGACTGGGCGTAGTGGCACGCGCCCTTGATCAGGTAGATCAGGACGACGGCGACGGGGATGAGCATGAGCATGCGGGTGTCTTTTTTGAGGAAGATGTCGTCCATGGCCGGCTTGACGAGAAAGGCCAGGGCCGAGGTCAGCGCACCGACGACGAGCATGCAGAGCATGGCGAGAACGAACTTCGGCGCATGGGGCCGGACGAGCTTCAGCAGGCGGATGTAAATGTCCCCGCCGGATTCCTTCCCGGGGGGGCGAGGCGGTGTGGGTTGTGGTTTCATCGGTTGTCCTTGTCCGCGGCGGCCGGGTGCGTTTCGAAGCGCGCCGTCGGTCACGTGTTCAGAAGGTCCATCGCCAGGGCCGCCGTCTTCGCGGCGGCGCCCGGCTCGCCCAGGCGGGCGCGGATTTGCGACAATTCTTCGTGCATCCGGAGCTTCCGCGACTTGCGGCTCAGGATGTCGATCACCTCCACGGCCATCCGGTTCGCGTGCGCCTCGCCCTGGATGAGCTCCGGCACGACCGTCTTACCGGCGATGATGTTGACCAGGCTGATGTGGCCCACATGGATGAACGCCCGGCCGACCCAGTAGGACAGGGGCGAGACCTTGTAGACCACGACCATGGGGAGGTTCATGAGGGCCGTCTCCAGCGTGGCCGTTCCCGAGGCCACCAGGGCGACGTCGGCGGCGGGCAGGACGTCGTAGATCCGGTTGCGGACGATCCGGACCGCGAGGTCCCGCCGCCGGACGATGCCCTCCACGACCGCCGGGTCGAGGCTGTCGGCCAGGGGCAGGACAAACTGGACCGGCGGCAGCTCCCGGGCGATGATCCGGGCGGCCCCGAGCATCTCCGGCAGGAGCTTTCTTGCCTCTCCCTCACGGCTGCCCGGCAGGAGCGCGACGGTGGTGACGCCTTCCGCCAGCTGGAACATCCGGCGGGCCTCCGGCGGGGCGGGGGTGTCCCCCAGGGCATCAAGCAGGGGGTGGCCGACGAAGGTGGCGGGGACGCCGGCCTGGTCGTACAGGGGTTTCTCGAACGGGAGAATCACGGCCATGTGATCGACGCACTTCCGGATTGCGTTCAGCCTCCCCTTTCGCCAGGCCCAGATCTGGGGGCTGATGTAATACAGGACGGGAACGCCGCGCGCCTTGGCGATCCTGGCCAGGGGGAGGTTGAAATCGGGGTAGTCGATGAGGATCAGGAGATCTGGGGGCGCGTCGGACAGAATCCGGCGCAGGTCGCGCCTCGCCCGGAGAATGGTGCCCAGCTTCCGGGTCACCTCGGTCAAGCCCACGACGCCCATATCCGCCACGTCGGCCAGACACCGCACACCGGCCTGGCGCAGGTTCCGCCCTCCGATTCCGCTAAAGGCAAGCGCGGGATCGAGGGCACGCATCGCCTGGACCAGACGGGCGCCGTGGAGATCGCCCGAGGCCTCGCCCGCGACAATCATTACGCGCCTGCCCGACATCGGCGGACCTCCCCGGGTGATCTCTCGCGGCACGCGATCCGGCCGTGCCGGCGGCGACGGGTCTGGAAAAGCATTCCGGACATCAGGCCCACCGCGCCTCCACCGCCTGGATCCGTTCACCGATGAGGCCGGCCATCTCCTGGGCGGCCAGGGCATCCCGCCCCGTGACCGGTGGCGGCGTGCGCCGGAGGACGGCCTCGACGAAGGCGCGGATCTCCGCCTCGAGCGGGTCCTGTGGAATGACGTCGGCCCGGTTGTCGACGATGTCGATCTTGCCGTCGGCCTGTCTGACACGCTTGAGGGAAACCAGCTCCCGCTGGGCGAAATCCACGGCGTGATAGCCTTCCAGGCCGAAGAATCGCATCTTCTGAAGGGTTTTTCCGGTGACGCGGCTTGCCGTAACGTTTGCGACACATCC
Source organism: Syntrophales bacterium (assembly GCA_023230905.1). Classification (GTDB taxonomy): domain Bacteria; phylum Desulfobacterota; class Syntrophia; order Syntrophales; family UBA2251; genus UBA2251. Next base: position 17,819 of record JALNWL010000004.1, on the reverse strand, counting down.
GTTCTCGAAGGTCAGGCGGGCGTTGGCGATGTCCACGTTCTCCGATAGAACCCGGACCCCGACGGCCTCGACGTGCGCGAGCGGCGCCGGAACGAACCAGGCCAGGATATCCAGATCGTGGATCATGAGATCGAGAATGACATCGACGTCCGTGCCCCGCTCGAAGAAGGGGTGGAGGCGATGCGACTCGACGAATAGGGGCACCCCGAGAAGCGCCTTCAGGGCGACAATGGCGGGGTTGAAGCGCTCGATGAAGCCGGCCTGAAAGGTCCTGCCGTTGGCCTCGGCCAGCGCCACCAGGGATTGGGCTTCGGCAAGGGTGGGGGCCAGGGGCTTTTCCAGAAAGACGTCGATTCCGGCCGCGAGGAAGGCGCCGGCGACCTCGGGGTGGGCGGCTGTCGGGACCGCGATGCTGACGGCATCCACATGGGGGATGAGGTCGCGGTAGTCCTCGAAAGCCGCGCACCCGTATTCCGCCGCCGCCTTTGCCGCCTTTTCGCCGTCGCTGTCGGAAACGGCCGTAATGACGCAGGCATCCATCATCCGGAATTTCTGCAGGTGGTACGTCCCCAGATGCCCGATGCCCACGACGCCGATGCGGATCTTGGCCATGATGCGTCCCTACCGACAGATGCCCCGGGCGGAATGCCGGATGAACTCGACAAACTGCCGGATCTCCGGAAGGTCCGGCACCTCTTGCTCGACTCGGTCGAGGGCGACCGCGAGCCGCAGGGAGGAACGGAAGACCAGGCGGTACGCGTGCTTCAGGGCCTGAAGGGTGTCCTCGGAGAAACCCCGGCGCTTGAGCCCGACCAGGTTCAGTCCGTACGGTTTGGCGGTGTTGCCCGAGACCAGGACGTACGGCGGGACGTCCCGGGGCACGGCCGAGGCGCCCCCGATGAAACTGTGGGCGCCGATGCGCGTGAACTGGTGGATGCCGGTCATGCCTCCGATGATGGCGAAATCCTCGACGTGGATGTGCCCGGCCAGATTCACGGCGTTGGACATGATGACGTGGTTGCCGATCTTGCAGTTGTGCGCGACGTGGGTGTAGGCCATCAGGAGGTTGTGGTCGCCGATCATCGTGACGCCGATGTCGGCCGTCGTGGCGCGGTGGATCGTCGCGCACTCGCGGATCGTGTTAAAATTGCCGATCACGACGCGCGTGGGCTCTCCCTGATATTTCAGGTCCTGGGGGTCGGCGCCGATGGAGGCAAACTGGCGGATGTGGCACCCCTCGCCGATGTCGGTGCATTTTTCGATGACGACGTGCGGCCCGATGACGGTGCTGGCGCCGATCTCGACGTCCGGTCCGACGATCGTGTAGGGTCCGACTTCCACCGACTCGGCAAGCCGGGCCTCGGGAGAGATGACGGCGGTGGGATGAATCTTCATGGCACGTTCCTTCAAAGTGATTTTTTTGCTGTCTGCCGCTCCAGGGCGGCCACCCGGCGCTGCAGGGTTTTAAGCGTCTGTCTCAACTCCGGGAGTTTCGACAGACAGGCCTCCTGCCGCAGCCACTCCCGGTGGGGCCGGTGGGGGGCGCCGGAGATGATCTGGGACGGTGGGACGTCCTTGTGAATGCCCGTGCGCGCGGCGGCCATGACGTGATCCCCGACCCGGATGTGGCCGACGACGCCGGCCTGTCCCCCCAGAATGACGCTCTTCCCAAGGGTCGTGCTGCCGGAGATCCCCGCCTGCGAGACGATGATGCTGTTTTCGCCGACGACCACGTTGTGGGCGATCTGGACGAGGTTGTCGATCTTCACCCCCCGCTGGATCCAGGTCCGTCCGAGGGTGCCCCGGTCGATGGTCGTATTGGCGCCGATCTCGACGTCGTCGTCGATCTGCACGATGCCCACCTGGGGAATCTTCCGGTTTTCCCGGCCCGGTCGGGCAAACCCGAATCCGTCGCCGCCCACCACGACGCCGGCGTGCAGCGTGACACGCCGGCCGATGAGACAGCGGCGGTATACCGTGACCCCGGGATGGAGAACGCTGTCCTCGCCGACGACGGCGTCCGCGCCGATAAAGACGCCGGGGAAGAGGACCGCTCCCCGGTCGATCCGGGCCCGTTGACCCACATAAACGCCCGGATAGACGGTTGCCTCCGGAGAAACGAATGCCTCTCCCTCCACCAGGGCCCGCGGATGGATGCCGGCCGCCGCCTTATCCTCCGGATGGAGTAACCCGAGGGCCTGGCCGAAGGCGACGTAGGGATCCGCGACCCAGACCAGGTTCTTGCCGGCGGCCTCCGTGCCCGACGCCACGAGAACGGCGGAGGCGCCGGTCGTCGCCAGGCGGGACCGGTATTTCGGGTTGGCCACGAAGGTCAAGTCGCCGTGACCGGCCTCGTCGATGCCGCAGACCCGTTCGATGACGACCTCCGGATCGCCGATCACCCGACCGTCCAGGAAGGCTGCGATCTCTTTCAGGGTTGGCAAGGGTTGAGGAATCCTTTCCGCACTAAGGCGTCTTCGGTTTGTAGGTCTTGTTGAACGCTTCGATCACCCGCTTGGTCAGATCGTTTTCCTTGTTGAAATAGGCCACCGGTACCGTCCCGATGTCGAGGACGAGGGTGTAGCTTTCCTTTTCCCCGATGGCGCCGACGACCTTCAGGATTTCAGGGATCAGGGTCCGGGAGAGCTCCTGATCGCGGGCCTGGAGGTCCTCGTTTGCGTCCTTGACCAGGAGCTGGTAGTCACGGAACTTCTTCTGATACGCGGCCTCCTTTTCCCGGTAGGCCTCTTCCTTGAGGATGGACCGCTGCTTTTCGAGATCGTCCTTGAGTTTCCGCAGCTCCGTTTCCTTCTCCTGGATCGAGGCCTTGTCGCGTTCGTAAATCTTCTTGAATTCCTCGGTCGCCTTTTTACCGGCTTCGGAATTGAGCATGACCTCGCGCATGTCGATGAAACCGGTCTTCTCCGCCGCCTGAACCTCCGGGATGCAGATCAGCAGAGCGAGACACAGCATGCCTCCCAACGAGAGCAACAAAAATCTTTTCATGCTTCCAATACCCCCTTTTGATGGGTGAAGGGTCAACGGTCAAGGCTTAAGGAATCGGTTCCCCTCGCCTCCGGCCCTTTTCCTTTCACCGGTTTGTTTAGAGCGAAGGGCTGACGGTTCAAGGCGGAAGGAGTCGATTCCCCCGCGCCCTTCGCCCGCCCCTTACATGAACATCCCGATCGTAAATTCGAAGCGGCTGGCATCTTCATCATCCTTCTTGTCCAGGACGTAGCCCCATTCCAGGCGAAGAGGGCCGATGGGGGAATACCAGCGGATCCCCACGCCGGCCGTCTGGCGGAGATCGCTCAACGAATAGCCGCTCTCCCAGGTATTTCCCGTATCGTAAAAGACGACCCCCTTCATGCCGGCGTTCCGGATCAGGGGGAAGATGATCTCGACGCTCCCGCAGAGCATCGTCGTGCCGCCGATGATGTCGCCCGTCCTCTCATCCTTGGGGCCCACGTCGCGCAGCCCCCGAAGGGTGCTGATGCCGCCCAGCACATAGCGCTCGTAGATGGGGAGCTTGGTGTCTCCGTTTCGCTGGAGATAGCCGATCCGGCCCCGAATGTTGAAGACCATGTCCAGGGGCAGCGGGTAGAACCAGGCGGCCGTCGCCCCGTATTTGGTGAAGTCGTGGTCGCCCCCCAGCGGGCCGCCCGCATAGGTGACGGATGCGGAAATCCGCGTCCCGCTGCTGGGAAACAGGGTGTCGTCGGTCGTGTCCCGGGAGAGGGTGAGCGAGGCGCTGCTCGTCGTTGTCTCTCCCGCCTGCTCCTTGACGTAGTACGAGGCGTCGGCTTCGTCGATGTTGTAGACGTCGTCGATGGACAGCCGGTAGCCGAGATAGCCGGTGATGCGCTCCCACAGGGGATACCCCAGCGTCGCGCCGACGCCGCTGGAATCGAGGTCGTAGGTGTCGTATTCCCGCGTGAAATTCCAGAGGCTGAACTGGCTCCACAGGGGGATGTCGAAGAGCCACGGTTCGGTGAAGGACAGTTCGTACATCGCCGTCTCGGACCCGATGTTGGCCTTGAGCGAGAGGATCTGGCCCCGGCCGAAGAGGTTCTGCTGGGAGACCTGAGCCATGACCATCGCCGCGTCCTGGGCGCTGTAGCCGGCGCCGATGCTGAACATGCCCGTGGGCTTTTCCTTGACGCGGATGATGACGTTCGTCAGGGTGTCGTCGGGACCTCTTTCCGACTGGAAGTCCACCTCCTCGAAATAGCGCAGTCGGTTGAGGGCCATGTAGCTCTGCTTCATCTTGCTGCTGTTGTAAAGGTCTCCTTCCACGATGTTGAGCTGGCGGCGGAGAACCTTGTCGCGCGTGCGGGTGTTGCCGACGATCGAAATCCGGTTGAAGTAGACCTGTTTGCCCTTGGCGATCTCGTAGACGATGTCGACGGTCTGGGTCTTTTCCTGCGCCTTCGTCCGGGGCGTGACGTCGGCATAGGCGTAGCCTTCGTCGTTGCAGACCCGGGTCAGGGTGTCGATGTCGCGGACGATGGCCTCCCGGTTGTAGTACGTCTTCCCCAGGATGGCGAGCTTCTCCCGGAGCGCTTCACGGGGCGTCTGCAGTGGGTCTCCATGAATCTCCACATTGCCGACCTTGAAGGGCTTCCCCTCGACCACGCGGATCTTGACGTAGATTCCTTTGGCGTCGTGGGTGACTTCCGGCTCGCCGATCTGGGCGTTGATATAGCCGTTGTTCAGATAGAACGCATTCAGTTTGCCGATGTCCTGCTTGAGGACGTCCGTTTTCAGCACCCCGGAATCGGTGAAGAAATGGAGAAGGCCCCACTCGTTGGTCGCCATCATGTTCCGGAGCTGTTTTTCCGTGAAGGCCTGGTTCCCTTCGAAGCGGATGGCCTTGATGAAGAGCCGCTTGTTTTCGGTGATCGTGAAGACGACGCGCACCTCCTTGTCCCCGTCGCCCTCCACCGCATCCGCAATCTCGACGTTGTAGTAGCCCTTGCCGATATAGAGGGCCCGGATCTTTTCCACGTCCTCCTTGACCTTTTCGCGGTTGACGATCTGCCGGGTCTTCACGCCGAGCACGGCCTCGATATCGCCGGTGTCGATCGCCTTGTTGCCCTTGATCCGGACCTCCGTGATCATGGGCCTCTCCCGGACCGTGAAGGTGAGGACCTTCCCTTCCGGTCCGTCGGCCACGCTGGCCTGGACATCTTCGAAATAGCCCATCCGGTAGATGGCCTTGAGGTCCCTGGAAAGCGTTTCGTCGGAGAGCAGTTGCCCCGCCGTGCTCTTGACTGCTTGACGGATGGCGTCGCTCTCGATGCGCCGGTTTCCCTGGATGTCGATTTTGGCGAGGCGAGCGGCAGCCGACGTCCGGATGAGGATATCCGCCGCCAGTTGGCTGGCCATCCGCGGGAGGTCTTCGCGGCCCTTCCCCTGGGCGGAGATGCCGGAGACGGATTTGCCGGACCGGACGAAAAGCAGGCTGACATCGACACTGACCGATTCGCCGAACTCCGTGAGGCTGCCCCGGAGCACGACATCGGCGCCGGTGGTCTGCCCCACGCGGAGGGCCAGGGCGTCATCGAGGGGTTTCCCCTCGATCTCCGGGGCGAAGGCCGACCCGGGGATGAGTTCGAGGTAGCGGGAGGATTTGCGCAGTTCGGCGTCCAGGGCTTTCCCGATCGCCGTCTGGAGCCCGGCGGCGTCCGACCGGCTGTGGACGGCGAAGGGCAGGAGGGCCGCCTTCTTCGGACCCGACTTCACGCCTTCCTCTGCCGATGTCTCCGCCGACCAGAGGCAGAGAAGCGCCATGAGGAGCAGCAGCAGACGGCAGGCCGGAGCGAGGGGATGCGGTTTCTCAGGCACGGGGATCGATCCTCCCGTCGCGCAGGCCGACGCTTCTCGACATCCGCTGGGCCAGGGATTGGTTGTGGGTGACCACGACGAGCGTGACGTTCCGTTCTCTGTGGAGATCGATGAGCAGGTCCTCAATGATTTTGCCCGTTTCCGTATCGAGATTGCCTGTCGGTTCATCGGCCAGGAGAATATCCGGCGCCATGATCAGCGCCCGGGCGACCGCGACGCGCTGCTGCTCGCCGCCGGAGAGCTCGCCGGGTTTGTGCGTCATCCTATCACCAAGTCCCACATCCTTCAAGAGGCCTTCCGCCTTTTTCCGGGCCTCCCGCTTCGCGAGCCCGCCGATCAGGGCGGGGAGCATGACGTTCTCCAGACCGGAAAACTCCGGCAGGAGTTGATGAAACTGGAAGACGAACCCGATCCGGGTGTTGCGAAAGGCGGCCAGCCGCTTCTCGGGCCAGGTGAAAACGTCGACGCCGTTATAGAGAACCCGTCCCTGCGTGGGGCGATCCAGCGTCCCCAGAATGTGGATCAGGGTGCTCTTGCCGGCGCCCGAGACGCCGACTAAGGCCAGCGATTCGGCGGCGGCGATGTCGAGGTCGATGCCCTTGAGGGCGTCGATCCGGTTGCCGTCCTTGATATAGGTTTTCCACAGGTTTTGAATCGCGATCGCCATATTCTACTCGTATCGGAGCGTTTCCGCCGGGTCGAGTCTTCCGGCGCGATAGGACGGATAAAGGGTGGAGAGAAGGCTGATGAGCAGGCTGCCCGCCACGATGACGGCCACATCGCCGTAATTCACCTGGGAGGGAAGGGTGCTCAGGTAGTAGACGTCGCCGGGCAGGATTTTGAATCCAAAAAGGGTTTCGATGGCCGCGGAGATTTTCTCGAGATTGAAGGCGACGGCCAGGCCCGTGGCGCATCCAAGCAGCGTTCCAACGGCCCCGATGATGAGTCCCTGATAGACGAAGATGCGCATGATGCTCCGCGAGGTGGCCCCCATGGATTTCAGCACGGCGATGTCCTTCGTCTTTTCCATCACGACCATGATGAGCGTCGTGATGATGTTGAAGGCCGCGACCAGCACGATGAGCGACAGAATGATGAACATGACGCGCTTTTCCAGTTTGAGGGCGGAAAAGAGGTTTTTGTTCATCTCCATCCAGTGCCGGGCCCAGTAGGGATATCCCAGCGCCTGCTCCATCCGTTTGGCCGCGGCGTCGGCGCGGTACAGGTCCCGGATCTTGATCTCGATCCCCGTGACGCTCCCGCCCATCTGGAGAAGCTCCTGGCTGTCCCGGAGCGACACATAGGCGAGCGTGGAGTCGTATTCATAGAATCCTGAGTCGAAGATGCCGACGACGACGAACTTCTTCATCCGGGGCGCCATGCCCATCGGCGTGGCCGTTCCCGCGGGCGAGATGACGTAAAGAGGCCCGTACAGAAAGAGTCCCAGGTTCTTGGCCAGTTCCTTTCCGACGACGATTCCCGGCAGCCCCCGGAGATCTCCGGACAGCCCGGACGCGGGGGGCGGGGGCGCATCGAGGTAGGCGAGTTTCCCCTCGCGCATCCGGCCCAGGCTGATGACTTGGGAGGCGGTGGCGGTATCCATGCCCCTCAGGACGACCCCGCTGACGCGTGGACCGCTCTTCAGCATGGCCTGGGCATAGATGAAGGGGGTCGCGGCGGCGACGCCCTCCGTCCGGCGGACCCTCTCCAGGACGCGGTCGGGATCGCGCATGACGCCGCTGTACTCCATGAGCACGATGTGGGAGTTGATTCCGAGGATCTTGTCCCGCAGATCCGTCTCGAAGCCGTTCATGACGGCGAGGACGATGATCAGGGCGGCCACGCCCAGAAGAATCCCGGCGATGGATAGCAAGGTGATGATGGAGACGAAAACCTGCTTCCGCCTCGCCCGCAGGTACCGCCGGCTGATGAAGAGCTCATAGGACATGTTATGCGTCTTCCTTGATCCGCATGTGGGGGAACAGGATCACGTCCCGGATCGATGTCGCGTCGGTGAAGAGCATGACGAGGCGGTCGATGCCGATCCCCTCGCCGGCGGTGGGGGGCATGCCGTATTCCAGGACCCGGACGTAGTCCTCGTCCATGACGTGGGCCTCGTCGTCCCCGGCATCCCGATCCTTCGCCTGCATGAGAAAGCGTTCCCGCTGGTCCGCCGGATCGTTCAGCTCGGAAAAGGCGTTGGCGATCTCCCGGCCGCAGATATAAAGCTCGAACCGGTCGGTCAGGCCGGGGTTGTCGACGCTGCGCCGGGACAGCGGGGAAACCTCGACCGGGTAGTGGGTGATGAAGTGGGGTTGGACGAGCCGGGTTTCCACCGTTTCCTCGAAGATCGCCATGATGACCTTGCCCAGAGGGTCGTCGTCCTTGACGTCCAGACCCCGGGCGCGGGCCTGGGCCACCGCCCGGGCCGGATCCCGCAAGACCTCCGGGGGCAGCTCCGTGTACTGCAGGATGGCCTCCTGCACCGTGAGGCGCGTCCAGGGAGGGGTCAGATCGATGTCGGTTCCCTGGTAGGTAAAGGTCAGGCCTCCGAAGAGGTCACGGGCGATATGGGTGAAGAGGTCTTCCGTCAGCGTCATCAGATCGAGGAAGGTCGCGTAGGCCTGATAGAATTCCATCATGGTGAATTCCGGATTGTGGAAGGAGGACATCCCCTCGTTCCGGAAGTTCCGGTTGATCTCGAAGACTCGCTCGAGGCCACCGGTGATCAGGCGCTTGAGGTAGAGCTCCGGCGCGATGCGCAGATAGAAATCCATCCCCAAGGCGTTGTGGAACGTCTTGAAGGGGCGGGCGACGGCGCCCCCGGCCTTGGGCTGCATCATGGGGGTTTCCACCTCCAGGAAGTCCCGATCCTCCATGAAGCGGCGGATCAGTTGGATGATCCGACTGCGCCTGTAAAAGACGTCGCGCACCTTCGGGTTGACGATCAGGTCCAGATGCCGCTGCCGGTAGCGGATTTCCACGTCGGTGAGGCCGTGCCATTTTTCGGGCAGGGGGTGCAGGGACTTCGCGATCAGACGCAACGCGTGCGCCTCCACGGTCAACTCTCCGGTCCGGGTGCGGAACACCCGGCCGGCGACGAAGACGATGTCGCCGATGTCCAGGCGCTTGAAAAGGGTGTAGGGAGCGTCACCGAGGATATTCCGCGCGATGTAGACCTGAAGGCGGCCTTTACGGTCCTGGAGAACGGCGAAGGCCGCCTTTCCGAAGTTCCGGATCGCCATGATGCGTCCGGCCAGGGAAACCGTCTCCGGGACATCCTGGAGGGCCGCTTCGTCCAAGTGGCCGAAACGGTCCTGGATCTCCCCCGTCGTATGGTCCACCCGGACATCGTTGGGATAGAGGTCCACCCCGTCAGTCTTCAGGGCATCGATCTTTTCCCGGCGCTTCCGTAGTAATTCGCTGTCTTCCATGGAAAATTTGCCCCCTGCGTACAAAGTCGCATTAACTATATTGAATCGGTGCATTAGTCAAGCATGTTTTGTGTAAATAAGCATTGCCAATCCCGCAAAACTTGTGTATCAGGAAGGCGTTCGAGCGCAGAACGGCCGGCGCGGACGACGCGCAACGCGTCGCCGTTCGCCAAACGGATGAAAGGAGGAACGCGATGGTCAACAAGGTGATTCTGGTGGGGAGATTGGGCGCGGATCCGGAGGTGCGGTATACGCCGGATGGGATGAATATAACCAACTTTCGCCTGGCGACGGATGAGCAGCGGAAGGATAAAAACGGCGACCGGGTCAAGGTCACCGAATGGCATCGCATCGTGACCTTCGGCAAGTTGGCGGAAATCTGCGGGAACTACCTGGCCAAGGGGAAGATGGTCTATATCGAAGGCCGGATCCGGACCAATGCCTGGGAGGACAAGGAGGGCGTGAAACGTTATACGACGGAGATCATCGCCTCGGACATGCGGATGCTGGATTCCAAGGGCACGGGCAAGGGACCGGAGAGCGGTGAGGAGGCCCCCGCGCCGGCCTCGGCGTTCGGTCCCGCTCCGGATGAGGATGTTCCCTTTTAGGGGTTGGCGGACGGTTTCTTCTCGTCGATCTTCTTGGCGTCCGGTGTGACGTCGATCTCTTCCGGCTCCCGGGAGGCCTTCTTGAAATTCTTGATGCCCTTGCCGATCGCGCCGCCGATTTCCGGGAGTTTGCCGGCCCCGAAGATGATCAGGATGATGACGAGTATAATCAGTAATTCGGGCATGCCGATTCCGAACATGGCTCACGTCTCCTTCATGGACAATTGATGACCTGCCGCACCTGATCGGCCGCTTCCTCGGAAAAGCGCGCCGTCCTTACGGGTGCATTCAACCTTAAAACATCCGTTCCGCTTTTGTCAACAGCGAAGAAATCCGGCCCGGGGGATGCAACGGCCGGCCGGATCTCAGGGAGCGGCGGGAAGTCTCAGGTGCACCACCTCTCCCGGATCGCCGAGTTCCCCCAGAGACCTGCCCTGGAACACGACGGCAACGCCACTGGCATTTCCGATATCCAGGGTAAACCCCTGTAAGGCGACCCGCTCCACCCGGTCGCCGGGGTTCAGTAAAATCTGATAGGGCTGCTCCTGATCCTGGGTGATCCGGATCCAAGTCAGTTCCCGGGCCTCCAGGGCCAGCCGGTAAGGGGGGGCTTGGCCCTTGACGATACGGGCGGGGTCATCGGGGGGAACCGCCTGTCCGGTGACCGCCGCGGCCGGGGGCTTCGGGTCTGCCGGCGCCGTCGGGGTCGAGACGCGGTTTTCAGGCATGACCGGATTGATCATGCCCGCTTCTTGCGGGTCTTTTTGCATTCCCGGCGCGGGGGCGTCGCTCCCGGCATCCGGAGAGAGGTCGGCGGATCTTTCGACCGTCTTCCCGGCAAGGCCGGGGGTGCGCTGTTCCGCGGTCAGGGCAATGAACAGCACCCCGACGAGCACGATCAGCGCCGCGGACCAGAGGAGGCGTTTGACCGTTTTGCCGGGGAGGCGCTTCAGCGGGCGGCCGGCGGGAACCTCCGTGGGCGCAGTGGTGCTGATCGCGTTCAGGTACTGCCGGTGGTGCTCCAGAAGCGGCGCGGGATCGATTCCCACGGCCTGGGCGTAGAGTCTGAGGAACCCCCGGGTGTAAATGGGGATCGGCAGCGCCTCGAACCGGAATGCCTCCAGGGCTTCCAGGTTGGTCATGCTGATCCGCGTCCGCTGGTGAACGTTCTCCAGGGTGAGACCCCGGGATTCCCGGAGGGCCTTTAGATCAAGGATGCCCGACCCGCTCTTGTCGTCGGCTTCTTCCACGTCCGTCTCCTGTCCGACCTGCGTCATTCCGTCGCCAAAACCTTGCGCCGGGAAATTATCATGATTCCCCCGTCCGCGCAATAAAAACCTCGGGGGGGATTGCGTCTTCGGGAAGATGTGGTATAGAGGATGCGCCGCGGGGGAGACGGGCCAGACCCATTGAAGAGGGGTGCCGCCGATGATGGATATGCTGAACTTTGCCGTAACCATTGCCCGGGAGGCGGGAAGCCTCTTGAAGGGTGCGTTTGCGACCCCCCACCGGATCACGTACAAGGGAGACATCAACATCGTTACGGAAGCCGACCTGCTGGCGGAGAACCATCTGCGGGAACGCATCCGGGCAAGATTCCCCGATCATGACATCCTGGCCGAGGAATCCGCGGATGCGGGCACCGGCGCCGAGTATCGCTGGGTCGTCGATCCGTTGGACGGGACGACCAACTACGCGCACGGCTATCCCGTCTTCTGCGTATCGGTGGCCCTGGAGTGCCGGAGACAGATCGTCCTGGGGGTGGTCCATAACCCCATGCTGGACGAATGCTTCTCCGCGCTCAGGGGCGGAGGCGCCTTTCTCGACGGCCGGGCCCTGTCCGTCTCCCGGACGGACGCCCTGACCCGAAGCCTCCTGGCAACGGGATTCCCCTACGACATCCGGGAGAGCCGGGACAACAATCTGGATCATTTCGAGACGCTGGCGCTCAAGGCCCAGGCCATCCGGCGGGCCGGCTCGGCGGCGCTCGATCTCGCCTACGTGGCGGCCGGCCGGTTCGACGGCTTCTGGGAGCTCAAACTGGCGCCCTGGGATACGGCGGCCGGATGGCTTCTCGTCGAGGAAGCGGGCGGGCGCGTCACCGACCTCGACGGCGGCCCCTATCACTTGCATGCTCAGCACATTCTCGCCTCCAACGGCAGGATTCACCCCGACCTGCTGGAACTCCTGAGTCAGACCTGAACCCCTCCGATTCTCCTTCCCGGCCCACGGCGAGGTGTCTGAAAGGGCCGCATCGCCTGTCCTGCACCCTCCTCTCTTGACAACCGATATTTGGTGACTATATTAGGGACAAATCGGAAATGATCAAACGATATCGGAAGGTTATATAGAGGAATGTCACGGGCTGCGTGTGCCCGCGACCCGCCTCAAACGTGAACAAACTTCTTTTAAAGGAGGTGCAACGATGTACGGACCTGTTTTATGGAGATTCGGACGCGCCATGGATCCCTGGCCGGAAATCCAGCGCCTGCAGCAGGAGATGAACCGAATTTTTTCGAGTGCCTCGCAGCCCTACGGCCAGGAGTTTCCCGCGATCAACGCCTGGGCCGGGGAAGAGGGCATGGTGGTGACGGCGGAACTTCCCGGTGCGGATCCTGAGAAGCTGGATATTTCCGTGGTGGGGGACAGTCTCACGATCAGCGGGAACCGGGAAGCGGAGGCCCTGAAGGCCGGGGAGAGTTACCATCGGCAGGAGCGCAGCTGCGGCCGCTTCACGCGGACCATTCAGCTCCCCTTTCACGTCGACGCGGCCAAGGTCGCGGCGACCTACGAGCGGGGAATCCTGAACGTGGTTCTCCCACGCTCCGAGGCCGAGAAGCCGAAGAAGATATCGATCAAGTCCTGAGGAAAGGAGGTAACGGATCATGGCAGAAGACAAGAAAGACATGGTCAAGCAACCGGCGGCAACTCCGGCCGGAACGGAACGCACCCGCGCCAGGCGCGTCTTCGTCCCGCGGGTGGACATATACGAGACCTCGGAGGCGATCGTCCTTTTGGCGGACATGCCGGGGGTGGATGAGACGGGGGTGGACATCACCCTAGAAAAGAACATCCTGACCCTCGTCGGCCAGGCCGCCAATGGGGCCCGGGCGGGCTACAGTCTGGCCTATGCCGAATATGATGCCGGCGACTATGAGCGCGCCTTCACGATTTCCGATGAAGTGGATCGGGAGCGGATCGAGGCCACCGTCAAAAACGGGGTTCTCAGAGTCGTTCTGCACAAGGCCGAGGCCGTGAAGGCGAGGAAGATTGCCATCAAGGCAGCGTAAAACACAGGATCTTTTGCGAAAGGAGGATAATGACGATGCCGATCAGAAACCTAGTCCCGTCTCTCTGGCGCGGCAGCGCCCCGGCGCGACGGGAGCCGGAACATCCTTTTGACGCCTTGCAGCAGGAGATGAACCGACTGTTCGACAGTTTTTTCCGCGGGTTCGATGCGGCGCCCGTCGGCGCCATGGAGGGGCGGCTGATGGGGTTCACGCCCTTCGTGGACGTCAAGGAGGATGAAAAGGAGGTGGTGGTCAAGGCGGAGCTGCCCGGGATCGACGAGAAGGACCTCGACGTGTCTCTGAGCGAGCATGCCCTGACCATCAAAGGCGAAAAGAAGGAGGAGAAGGAAGATCAGGGCAAGGGTTACTACCGGATGGAGCGGTCCTACGGCTCCTTCCATCGTGAGATTCCCCTGCCGGCGAGTATCGACGCCAAGAAAGTCGAGGCCGCGTTCAAGAACGGTCTGCTCACCGTCACCCTTCCGAAAACGGAGGAGGCGAGGAAAGCAGACCGAAAGATCTCCGTCAAATCCCAGTAAATCCGCAACACGAGGGACGGATCGTTCTCCCCCCGTCGCCGCCCGATTCCGGATGGAGGACGGGGGTGGAATCCTCCCCTCATCCGCGACGGGCCCCGATTCCGTCTCAGCTTGTTCCTGCCAGCTTGATCCAGATCTGGCGCGTCCTCGGACCGTCGAATTCGCAGAAGAACACCGACTGCCACGTGCCCAGGGCCAGGCGTCCCCCCTCGATCAGGACGATTTCCGAGCTTCCCACGAGCGAAGCCTTGACGTGGGCCGCCGAATTGCCTTCATCATGGAGGTAGCGATCCTTCAGCGGGATGGCCCGGTCCAGGGAGGCCAGGATGTCTCTGGGCACGTCGGGATCGGCGTTCTCGTTGATCGTGACGGCCGCGGTCGTGTGGGGGACGAACATGACCGCGATGCCGCTGACGATGCCGTTTTCGCCGATCATGCCGTTGATCCTGTCCGTGATGTCGGTCATCTCGAACCGGGATGCGGTTCGGAGGGTCAATGAATGCATGGCGTCCTATCCCTTCTCCGGAGTCCCTCGGGGTGGGCGAGACGCCTCCACGCCCTCGGCGTCGATTTTTTGCATGAGCGCTTCGTGCAGGCGCCGCCCGATCTCCAGACCCCGGTCGATGAAATCCGGTCCGTACCGCCTGCCCGTGGGGGTGCGGAAAGTCTCCCGGATCCGTCGGACGCCCTCCAGTCCGGGGAGGAAGTGGGCCATCAGCACCCGTAGGGGGATGCGCCGCGGGGCGACCATGGCCCAGACGGTTTCGGTGAAGTTGTCCGGTCCCCAGCGGAATTTATCCGCGTCGTACAGGGCGTTGGACAACAGTTCGGCCCTCGGATCGGCCAGGGTCTCGTAGGTCCGGAAGGCCTCGTGGTTGCCGATGGCCTGGGTGATGGCCCGGTTTTCCGCCATCCGGAGGGGGAAGGTCTTCAGGATTAGGGCCGCCTCTTCGGCCCCGCGATGGGCGTGGTCTTTCTCGGAGCGCTTGATATCGTGGAGGAGCCCGGCCAGGTGGGCCAGCAGGACAAGCCGCGGCAAATCCGGGTCGCCCGCCCCCTCGATCAGGACGAGCGCCCCCGTGTCGATGGCGACCTTCCTGACGTGCGACTGTCCGTGCCCCAGACAGTCTCCGTAGCCGGCGGCGAGGCGCAGCGCCTTCTCCACCAGGGGCGCGCCGTCGAACAGGGCTTGCGATCGCTCAAGCTCGGCATGACGTTCGATGTAGAAACGCGGCGATCCCACCGCGCGGGCAATGCCCTCGGAGAGCTCCCGGGCCTCGACATAGTCTTTGGACAGCAACGTAATCCCCTCCCGCAGCGGCCCCTGCAATCCCGTTTTTCTGCATATTTATCTACGCGATTTCCGATAAAGTTGAAAGAGGAAAGATTCTGACGTGTCCGTGACGTCCCCCTCAAACTTGTTGACGGCGCCATGGCTGTCATGTAGATTCGGCATCGGGGTGATTTTTTTTCAAACATGCGACCGGAAAAGGAGGGCGAGAATGGCTGGTTTACGGGAGATGTTGGGGTGCGAGTATCCGATCATGCAGGGGCCCATAGGCGCCCTGAACAGTCCCCGGCTGGTGGCCGCGATTTCGGAGGCGGGTGCCTTCGGGATGCTTGCCCTCGGGTTCTCCGGTCCCGAAGAGGCAAAAAAATTAGCCGGCGAGGTTAGAGGCCTGACGGACAAGCCGTTCGGGGCGAACCTCATGATCATGAATCCCTCGAACGCGGAGATTCTCGAGATCCTGAAGGACGCCGGCGTCACGATGGTGACGACCTCGGTGGGGGCGCCGTCGAAAATCTATCCCCTCATCCATGCCTTGGGCATGCACGGCCTTCATGTTGTCCTTTCGCTCCCCCATGCCGTCAAGGCATCGAGGGATGGCGTGGACGGACTGGTGGTGTCGGGGGCGGAATCCGGCGGGATCCGCTCGGTCGCCTCCGAATCATCCACCATGGTTCTCATCCCGCTCGTTGCAGATCATGTCGCCGTTCCGATCGTCGCGGCCGGAGGAATCGCCGACGCGCGCGGCTATCGCGCGGCCCTTGCACTCGGGGCGCAGGGCGTCCAGATAGGGACGCGATTGATTGCTTCGGAAGAGAGTCCGGCCCCCCAGGCATGGAAGGAAGCCATCGTGGCCTGCCGTGACGGCGGTACGTCTCTGCTTCCCGTGAGGGAGATGAACACGAAGATGCGAGTGATCGTGAACAAGAAGATGCAGGATCTCCTGGCCGATCCCGCCGCGGATGTCTCCAGGGCATTCCCGTTTGCCAATGCCCCGAAGGCCTGGACCACGGGAGACTTCGATCTCTTCCCGGCGGGCGCGGGGCAAATCGCGGCGCTGATCCAGGAGATCAAGCCGGTCAAGGCGATCGTTGCGGAAATGGTTTCCTGACCGTTCGGGGGGAAGACCCCCAAAAAATGAGGCCGGCACGACGACCGATGGCAACCCCTTGACAGAACGCTTCGGGTTCATTATACGGATGACAAATACCTTGAGGAGGGATATATGAAACGATTCATCATCGCGGGGATTCTTTGTCTGGCCCTGGTTTCGGTTGCCCATGGCCAGATCCTGAAAGACGTCACATCTGCAGCCAGAGACAAGGCGAGCACCGTCGCCAAGGACGCCGCGAATGCCGTTGTCGATGACAGCTCGATTACGGCAGAGGTCAAGGCCAATCTCTTCGCGGATACGTCCTTGAAGGGTTCAAAAATCAAGGTACAAACCAAAGAAGGCGTGGTGAGCCTGTCGGGAACCGTGAAAACCCCCCAGGCGAAGGAAACGGCGGACACGATTGCCAAGGCCGTGACCGGCGTCAAATCCGTCAAAAACAAAATTGCCGTCAAGAAATAGTCGGAAGCCCCCCTTTTCTTGAGAGGCCGTTCCCCGACAGCGAATGGGAACGTCCTCTCCCCTTGGAAATCGAAGCACGGTGGCATCAGAGATCTCATGGGTGCGGCAGGTCTCCTTGACCGGAGTTCCAGCATCAGATTCCTTGAGAATGCCGGCAGATCTGCGTCTCCTAAATCGTGCTTTCTTCATTAGAGCCTCCTGGGGGTATTGTGCCGGGAAACGCTACTTTTGGGGGAACCTGACGAAGATCCATCCGGTCGGCGCGCCGCAACTCCACCCACTCCAACCATTGTCTCATCAACCGGGGATTTCATCTGATCAAGACGCCTCAAGGGTAAGCGGGACGCCGAGCGAGAGAGGGACATCCGGTTACGGAGACGGTTCCACGGGTTTGAGCCAGACCACGCCGTAAGGCTTCAGTGCCAGGGTCCAGGTATCGCCTTCGGGCAGCCATTCCCGACCGGAGAGGAGGCTCTTCCAGGCCTTGCCCGCCATTCCTAACGACGCAACGGGGATTTCCACGGCCGCCGTTGTTGCGGTCACATTGGTGATGGCCAGCACGGACTCTTCGCCTTCGGGGGAGGTTCGCCAGAGGGCGAAAACCCTCGGCGAGAGCAAGAGAACTCGTTGGGCGCCCCGGGGATGGAAGGCCCGTTCCCTCCGCCTGACCTGGATCGGGTGGGTCCCGTAGCGGAGCAGAAGGGACAGTTTGGACCCCGGGTCCCAAAGGTCCGCCATCAACGTCCTGGTGTCGACGATGGCGCGGTTCACATCCCGTTTCTCCCCCGCAGCCTCAGCCGCGTCCAAATCACTGGGCGTCCCGAGGGCGCCGTGGATGTAAATTCCCGGAACGCCCTTGAGCGTCAGGGCGATGCTTCGCGAGGCCAGGAAGCGGCGCACCTGAAAATCCAGGCTCTCGCCGGCGTCGGAACGGTTGAGGGCACTCCACCAAGTCGTGTTCAATTCGTAGGGTTCTTCCGTTGCCTCCCGATTGTTTCTTCCGGAAACCAGGGCTCCCATTTCCCGCGCCGTTTCGACGATGAAGCCGATCTCCTCCTCCGGGAGGATCCCTCGAACGCCCATCAGGCCGATCCCGTCATGGGTATCGAGGATATTCAGGAAGGCGGTCCGGTCCGACGGCGGTTCCAGTCCCTGGGCCCACTGTGAGAGCGGGGTGGCATCGCCCCGATAGAAGGCGAGCAGGACCAACGGCGGCAGGGCAAAGTTGTACACCAGGTGC
>JALNWL010000003.1 GCA_023230905.1 Syntrophales bacterium | reverse complement strand
TCTCGTTGTCAGCATCGCCAAAAAGTACACGAACCGCGGGCTCCAGTTTCTGGATCTGATTCAGGAGGGGAACATCGGCCTTATGAAGGCGGTGGACAAGTTCGAATATCAGCGCGGGTACAAATTTTCAACCTATGCGACCTGGTGGATCCGGCAGGCGATTACCCGCGCCATCGCCGATCAGGCCCGGACCATCCGAATTCCCGTCCATATGATCGAGACCATCAACAAACTGATCCGCACGTCGCGCTATCTCGTCCAGGAACTGGGTCGCGAACCCACGCCGGAAGAGATTGCCAACAAGATGGAGTACCCGCTGGAGAAGGTCCGCAAAGTCCTGAAAATCGCCAAGGAGCCGATTTCCCTCGAAACCCCGATCGGTGAGGAGGAGGACAGCCATCTGGGCGATTTTATCGAGGACAAAAAGGTCATGTCCCCCTCGGAGGCGACGATCAACATGGACCTCGCGGAACAGACGCGCAAGATCCTCTCCACGCTGACGCCGCGTGAAGAGAAGGTCCTGAGGATGCGCTTCGGCATCAGCGAACGCTTCGAACAGGCCTTCGAGGAGGACCGGGATTTGTTCGAGGTGAAGCAGATTGAAATCAAGCCGATGGACGCCGGTCAGGGACGAAAGCTGAGAAACCCGTCGCAGAGACGATTGGCCGCCCCGTTGCGGGCGAAATAAATGATTGACAAGGCGGCCGGGAGGGGTTAGAAAGCCACTCCGTCCGGCAAAGCGGCAGGACGATCGAGCGGGCCCATAGCTCAACTGGTAGAGCCACCGGCTCATAACCGGTCGGTCCCTGGTTCGAACCCAGGTGGGCCCACCATCATCGAAGGAACGTTCAGCGGGATGCTATCAAGCACGACATATCGGGATGGCCGGGATTGCAGCATGCCTTGCCCATCAGAGCAGGTTCAGGGGGAGGAGACCCCGTGATCGCGCATGCACCGCCACCGGCCGGTGCTTTTTTTTTCCATTCCCGTGGGAAGGGAGCAGGTGATTGAAGGATACGATCTCGTTATTGGTTGCGCTACAGACCCTGGATTCGGAAGCGGTTCAGGTCGCGGCCCGGAAACAGTCGCTGCCTGAGAAGATTCGTCTCCTGGAGGAAACACGGCAGAAACAGCAGGGCGCCCTGGATGAAGCGGAGGAGAAGCTCAGGGGGCTGACCCAGCGGCACCGGGACCAGGAGGAGCAGTTGAAGCGCGGCGTGGAGGGACTGAAAAAGGCGAAGCAGCGCTTGCTCGACGTCAAGACCAACAAGGAGTATCAGGCCATCCTGAAGGAGATGGAGGTCATTGAAACGCTTCAGGGGAAAGTGGAGGACGAGATCATTGCGCTGCTCGAGCAGGTGGACCACATGAAGGCGGCCGTCAAACAGCACGAAATAGACCTGTCGGCCTTTCTAGCCGTCTTTGCCCAAGAGAAACAGGAACTTGAGGGGCAGGTCCAGGCGCTCGACGACAACCTGGCCCGCTTGAAGAAGAAGCGTCAGACCCTCCTGGAAGCGTTGCCCGGGGATCTGGTGCGGCGCTACGAGACAATTCGGGAGAAGAGAAACGGCATCGCCGTGATCTCCGTCTGGAAGGAGGTTTGTAACGGCTGCCACATGAACATTCCGCCGCAGATGTACATTGAACTCCAACGTTCGCAGGAGCTGAGGACCTGCCCCAATTGCCACCGCATCATTTACTGGCGGAACGAAGCGTCAGTGGGTGAATCTTGAGTGGCGGACCGTCACCAGACGGGGGGGAGGCCTGCGGGGTCGTGGTCCATACGGACGGCGCCTGCCTCGGCAATCCCGGACCCGGAGGATACGGCGTCATCCTGAGTTATCGGGGACGGAGCAAGGAGCTCTCGGGGGGGTATCGTCTGACCACGAACAACCGGATGGAGCTCATGGCGGTGATTGTCGGTCTGGAGGCGGTCAAGCCGGGCTATGATGTGACGGTCCATTCGGATTCCCGCTACGTCGTTGACGCCGTGACGAAGGGCTGGGCCGTCCGCTGGCGGGCGCAGGGCTGGATGCGAAACCGGAAGGATCGTGCGGAGAATGCCGATCTCTGGGAAAGGCTGCTCGATCTCTGTAGACACCGTACGGTCCGGTTTCTGTGGGAGCCCGGTCATGCCGGCCATCCGGAGAACGAGCGTTGCGATGCCCTGGCCGTGGCGGCGGCCAAGGGATCCGATCAGGCCGTGGACGCCGGATACGAGCGGGCATCCCCTCGCGGCGATTCCGGTCGAACCGGGGTGTGAACCCCCGCAACAGGCATTGAATGGAGGGGGCTGGAGTGGGGCAGATGGTCGCTGATTCTAACGGATCAGAGGAAAGTCCGAACTCCACAGGGCAGGATGGTCGCTAACGGCGACTGGGGGTGACCCTAAGGAAAGTGCCACAGAAAAGATACCGCCCGCGACATGCGGGTAAGGGTGAAAAGGCGAGGTAAGAGCTCACCAGTTTCCCGGGTGACCGGGAAAGCTAGGTAAACCCCATCCGGAGCAAGACCAAATAGGAGGACGTTAGAGGGTGGCCCGCCCGATGTCCTCGGGTAGCGTCGCTTGAGGCGGCCGGCAACGGCCGTCCCAGAGGAATGACCATCACCGGCGGACGGGTGACCGGAGGCCGGGACAGAATTCGGCTTACGCGCCGCTCCCGCCCCTTCTTTTCATGAAACCGACGCCGTCCGAGCGGTTTCGCGCCTGACAGCGGCCCTTTGCGGCCCGGAGCTTCCGCTTCGGCGGACGGTCATTACGACCGCCCAACCTGCTTTTCCGTCTCCAGGATCTCGAAGGTCGTCTTGATGACCGTATCCGAGTTTAGGGAGATGCTCGAAATGCCGCACTCCACGAGAAATTTCGCGAACTCCGGATAATCGCTGGGGGCCTGCCCGCAGATCCCGATCTTTTTGCCCATCTTGTTGGCCCGGGTGATGGCGATGCGAATGAGGTCCATGACCGCCTGGTTCCGCTCATCAAAGATGTGGGCGACCTGCGCGGAGTCGCGGTCGAGTCCCAGCGTCAGTTGCGTCAGATCGTTGGAGCCGATCGAGAACCCGTCGAAGATCTCGCCGAACTGGTCGATCAAGACCACGTTGCTGGGAATCTCGACCATCATGTACAGCTCCAGGCCGTTCTCTCCCTGGACAAGGCCCCTTTCGGCCATGACCGCGATTACCTTCTTCCCCTCGTCGACCGTGCGGCAGAAGGGGATCATCAGCTTGACGTTGGTCAGCCCCATGACGTTGCGGACCTTCTTCATGGCGGCGCATTCGAGGGCGAAGGCTTCGCGGTAGCGGTCGTCGTAATACCGTGAGGCCCCACGAAATCCGATCATCGGGTTTTCCTCTTCCGGTTCGAAAAAGGCGCCGCCGATCAGGTTGGCGTATTCATTGCTCTTAAAATCGCTCATCCGCACGATGACGTCGTTCGGCCAGAAGGCGGCGCCGATCTTCCCCACGCCCTCCGCCAGCTTTTCGACGAAGAAGTCGCTGCGATTTTCGTATCCACGGGTCCGCGCCTCGATTTGCTTCCGGACCGCCGGATCGGTGACCCGGTCGAAGTGAATCAGGGCCATGGGATGAATGCTGATGTGCTGATTGATGATGAATTCCAGGCGGGCCAAGCCGACGCCGTCGTTCGGAATGCCGGCAAGCTGAAAGGCATTCTCGGGGTTGCCGACGTTCATCATGATCTTGGTTCTGGGTCGTGACAGGTTCTGGGCGTTGACCCGGCTGACATCGAATTTCAGGATGCCCCGGTAGACTTTTCCGACTTCACCGTCGGCACAGGAGACCGTTGCCTCGGCAACGTCCCGGAGCCGTTCCGTTCCGTTTCCGGTTCCCACGATGCAGGGAACACCGAGCTCGCGGCTGACGATGGCCGCGTGGCAGGTCCGCCCTCCCTTGTTCGTGACGATGGCCGCCGCGATCTTCATGATGGGTTCCCAGTCCGGATCCGTCATGTCGGTGACCAGGACCTGGCCCTTGCGGAAATTACGGATGTCGGCCACGGACTCGATCCTGTTGACGGGGCCGGCGCCGATTTTCGCGCCGACGCTGGTGCCCGTCACCAGGGGCTCCTTCTCCTCGAGGAGAACGTAGGTTTCCACCACGCTCAAATCCTTCTGGGACTGCACCGTCTCGGGTCTCGCCTGGAGAATGAACAGCTCGTCCGTCCGTCCGTCCTTGCCCCACTCGATGTCCATCGGCTTGAAATAACCGGCCTGCTGGGAGTAGTGGTCTTCGATGATGACGGCCCAGCGTCCCAGGAGCAGGATCTCGTCGTCCGTCAGGCAGAAGCGCTGTCGCTCGGCTTCCTCGACGGAAACGATTTCGGTCGCCTCGGAGGCCGAGCCCGAGGCGTAGATCATCTTGATTTCCTTGCTGCCTATCGTCTTCTGGAGGATGGGACGGAATCCCTCCTTCAGGGTAGGCTTGAAGACGAAGAATTCATCGGGATTGACGATCCCCTGGACCACTGTCTCGCCCAGGCCGTAGGCCCCGGTGATGAGCACGGCATCCTTGAATCCCGATTCGGTGTCGATGGAGAAGATCACGCCGGAGCAAGCTAGGTCGGAGCGCACCATCTTCTGGATGCCGATGGACAGAGCGATGGAATGATGATCGAATCCCTTGTCCACTCGATAAGAAATGGCGCGGTCGGTAAACAGGGAGGCGAAACATTTTTTGCAGGCCTCGATCAGCGCCTCCGGACCGCGAATGTTCAGGTAGGTCTCCTGCTGCCCGGCGAAGCTGGCATCCGGTAGGTCTTCCGCGGTGGCGGAACTGCGAACGGCAACATCGGTGTCGGCGCCGTATTCCTCGCAGAGCTTGGCATAGGCCTCCAGGATGGCGGCCTTCAGATCCGAGGGGAATTCGGCCCCGTAGATCAGGCCACGGATCTGTCGCCCCTTGTCGGCCAGGTTCTGGATGTCATGGGTGTCGAGATCGGCGAGGATCTGACGGATTTTGTCTGAAAGTGCGGCGGATTCGATGAGGCAGCGATAGGCGTAGGCGGTGACGGCGAAACCGTCGGGAATGTTGACCCCCTTGGAAATCAGTTCCCGACGCATCTCCCCCAGCGAGGCATTCTTGCCGCCGACCTGGGGGATATCGTTCAGTTCGATCTCATCGAACCAGAGAATCAACTTTTTGTCTTTCATGCACGCCTCCTGGGGATATGGGGTCAACGGGTACCAAGGACCGTTACGGGCCGGTCGTGTCTAGCAGTTTTGTTTTTTGAAGTCAAAGAAAATGTGCGGACCCGAACGGATCGCGCCACGGGTGAATCGCTGGGGAAGGGCAGGACTGTGGCGGGCGTGGAGGCCATTGCCGAATGAATCGAATCACGGGTCCGGGGTCTTTCCCGGTAGCGCCTCCTGCCCCGTTCCAGGTGGGACGAACGGTAAAAAAAGGGGCCGGAAGCTTGCTTCCGGCCCCGATGGGTTTATTATTTGTCGTCGTCCTCGTCATCATAGAATTTTGATGCATCCTGGGCCTCGAGGGGGATTTCCGCTTCGATCGAGCGCGTGATGCCCCGGACCAGAATGGCCATGATCAGGAACAGAAGGATGACCGAAATGATGATGATGGTGATGATCGTCGTAATCCAGGATTTTGCCTCGGACTGGATTTTCTTGGCCGTTGCGGAGGCATAGGCGCTGAATTTCACGACATCGACGTTCATGGCGACCCAGCCGAAACCGGCCGGTTTCGGGTAGTCCGTCGAGTAGAACTTGATGGGCGCATAGGCGACGAACTCCTTGCGTCCGGCGAACTGATATTCCTTCATCCCGGCGCGACCTTCCGCCGCTTCCCGGGCAATGCTCTGGAGGGTGGGATCCATGAAGCCGATCTGGTTGAGGTTCAGGACCTCCTCGCCCTTCTGGGCCATGGCTTCCGCGGATGTCTTGTCCGTGATCGCCGGTACGGGCGTTCCATCGGCGTATTGCCCGGCGATGTGGTAATCGTTCGGGTGAGAGATGATGAAACCGCGGTTGTCCACCATGAAGGCGTAATTGCCGGAGGCTGCCTCCGCTTCGACCACGTAACCGGATTGCGTGGGGACGATGTTGTCCGTGAACTTGGCCAGATGCCTCACATCCAAAGCCAGCGCAACCACGCCGGCGAACCCTTGCTGGTCGAAAACAGGCGTGGCCATCCGGATGATCCCGGAAAATCTCTTTCCCTTTTCAAACTCGGTTTTGTTGACGTAAAGTCCCTTTAGCGGGGAGATGTAGAGATCCCCCTTGCTGTAGGTCTTCGCCTTGGTGAAATAGTCCTCCTTGAAGGGCGTGGCGGCCGGGTTGCTGACGTTGATCAGCTGGCTCGCATTCGCGACCTTTCCGTCCAGCACCTTGATGCGCTCCTGCCCGGATTTGTCTACGAAAGCCATTTCCTTGTAGAGCGGTTCATAGATCTTTTGTATCTTCCCGTCCTTCTTCACCCAAAGGGGGTTCTCGCTTTTTGCGACGAATTCTTTGTAGGCTGCATCCGTGGCGGGCAAGATGGTTGCGATCAGGAGATCCTTTTCCCGGTCCTTCAGAAAATCAGCAACTTCATCCGCCACGTTTACAGCCCGCACCTTGATTTCTTCCTGGGACTTCTGGTCCAGAATGGTTACCGTCCGTTCCCTTGCGGTGTCCCCGACTTTTATAATGCCATTGGCAATCAAGAGGGCCATCAAAGATAAGGGGATGACGATAAGCAGGAAGAATACCCTTCCGACTGTGAATAACTGCTTATCTTTATTAATTTTTGGCATTCCCTTTTCCCCCTACTGTTTTAGTCTCGAAGTGATGCTGACGGATTAACCGGCCAGAAAATACTTCATGTAGGGGTTGGCGTAAAGAAGTACCAGTGAAACGACCAGGGCGTAGATCGCGATCGATTCCGCCATGGCCATACCGACCAGCATCACCGTCATGATTTTTCCCTGAACGCCGGGGTTTCTTCCGACCGCTTCACAAGCCCCGCTTGCCGCCTGGCCGATACCGGCGCCGGCGCCGATGGCGCCCAGACCGATGGCCAAACCCGCACCGACCATCGCCCCAACGGAAAAGATGACCTTCACATACGAATCACCCGCTGGAATGGCTTCAGCCGCGAACACAACCGGTGAAGACACCAACACGGCTGCGACCGTCGTGAAGAACGTCAATAAACTTTTCCCGAATTTCCTTAACATTTTCCTATCTCCTTTCCGAAATAATGTTTTTACCTTCCGACCGATACCATACTCTGATTGTTCGGTACAGAAGAATTCACTTCCGCAAATGTTGCGAGCCTATCGCAAAATGCATGCCGCCCACGGCACCCGTGGGGTAATCTCCGTCAAATGCAAGCAATGATTCATCAATTAATTTCCACGACCCCGCCCTTGGGAATCGAGTTGCCTTCCGGGCTTGAACGTTCCTTTAAACCCGTCCCGACCGTTGAACGAAAAGTAAAAGGGCGGGGCGGGCCGAGAGGATGAAAGACGCGATCTTTTCTATTGAAATTTTCCAACTGCACCGGTACTATCGAGCGCCCAAAACTTGAATTCCATTAAGAGGTTTAAGAATGCAGGAAATCCTGACGGCCGTGACCTATCTGGTTGCATGGCTGATATGTGAGCGTGTGATCGAGATTGAAAACGGTCTGCTCAAGTTGATCATCTCGCTTGCAGCGGCTGTCGGCGTCTATATCCTGATGGCTTTGAAGGAGCGGAGGGAAAAGAAGGGAGATGACTGAGGAGGAGCGGACGCAGTGAGGTCCGGTGAGGCTGAGGAGTCCTGACGTGATGAAACATAAAATGCGCATTTCCATCTGGCTGACGACGATTGCGGTCATCGTGTTCATCCTGCTGATGGCCCTCACGGTGAATCGGGTACGGGAAAAAGATATCGTCGATCAGTTCAGCCTGCAGCAACTTGCCCTGGCCAGGGGTACGGCGGCTCGCATCGAAGCCCTGCTGGGCAACGTTGAAAAGAATCTGACCATGCTGTCCATGCTGCCGAGTGTGCGGACGGTGACCCCCGACGAAACGGTTTCAAGCATGAAGGTCATTCACGAGCACCTCGAGGGGAAGGTCCGCTTCATCGCACGCCTTGATGAGCGGGGGATCTTGCAGTCCGTTTACCCGGATCGGACCTTCGCCGAGCTGCGGGGGGTACGTTTTGACCGGTACGCCTTTTTTCAGCAGATCCGGAAAACGAGAGGCCCCTTCGTTGGAGAACTGAACCTTTCCGAAGATACCCCGCTGTTCCGGATTCTCGGGATGAAGCGTGTTTTCGTGATCGGCGTGCCCAAGTACCGCTACGGAAGCCGGGATCTCTTCACCGGGGTGGTTTTCGCGATCATGCCCCTGGAGACGATGATCGACTTCTTCGTGAAGGAGCCCAAGGGAAAGCTGGCGCAGGATTCCTGGATCGTCGATCACCTGGGACGGCTGATCGTCCATCCGGTGGAGGGGTTCACCGGGCGTAACGTGAGCGTCCTCGAAAAGAGAGATGATCGGCGCCCGGGTGCGCTCCAGCCCGACATTCTGCGGGGCCGGGCGGGCTACGGGGAATACGTCCTGAGTGAAGAAGGTGGTTCCGGGGAACGGAAGATTGTCGCGTACGCCCCGATGCGCATCGGTCCGCAGGCCTGGTTCATGGTGGTCAGCACTCCATACAACCGCGTCATCTCCGTCGTCAGACGCGCCTTCCTCAACGTCATGATGGGCGTGGCCGGCGTGATCATCGCGGTGATCATCGCCAGCATCTCCATCGATTATGCGGAGCGGCGGCACGGTCAGATGAAGGCGAAGCTCAAACTGCTCCAGGAACGGAGCGAATGGCAGGAGCAGCTCGTCCGGGAAAAGCGGACCGTGGAAGGGATTATCGAAGGCCTGCCCATTCCCGCCTTCGTCATCGACCGGGAACACAAGATCATCCTCTGGAACAAGGCTTGTACGGAGCTGACCGGGTTCGGCGTGCAAACGATGATCGGCACCGATCGGCACTACGCGCCGTTCTATACCCGGAAACGCCCCCTGATCGCCGACCTCATCATCGACGGAGACATCGAGAATCTGGAGAAATACTACGGGACGAAGAAAATCAGGAAATCCTCCACCGTCGAGGGGGCCTACGAGGCCCGCGACTTTTTCCAGTTGACGGACGGCAGGAGCCATCATCTGTACTTCCTCGCCGCGCCGATTCACGATGAAAAAGGCGAGGTCATCGCCGCCATCGAAACCCTCCAGGATCATACGCGGGAGGAGGAAATGTCCCGCAGCATCAAGGAGTACGCCGAAACGCTTCAGGTCGAACTTACGGAAAACATTAATTTGCGCACGCAGATCGAGTCCCTGAACAATTACCTCCAGTCCATCCTGGAAAGCTCCCCGGACAAGCTCTACGATATGTCCGGCGACGGGATCGTCAATTATATCAGCCATGATTTTGCCCGTGGGGGCGGCATGACGTCCGGACCCGTGAAAGGTCGCCACTTTACCGAGTTCATGGAACCTGAGCTCCGGGAATTCATGATGCAGCGCTGGGAAGAGGGAAAACGGGGCAACTTCCTGCCCTACGAAATCGAGGTCACCGCACGGGACGGGTCGCGGCGCAACCTCCTGATTACCACGCGCCCCCTCAAGGGCACGGATCGGTTCGTCGTGGCACAGCGCGACATCACGGAATTCAAGAACCTGGAAAAGAAGTATTATGAAAGCCAGAAGCTGGCGGCGGTCGGTCAATTGTCGGCGGGCATCGCGCACGAGATCCGCAATCCGCTTTCCTCCATCAAGATGAGTCTGCAAATCCTGGAGAAGCGCCTGCAACCGCAGGGAAACGATCAGAAACGGTTCCGCATCGCCCAGAAGGAGGTCGAGCACCTCGAACATCTGGTCAACGATGTGCTGATCTTTGCGAAACCCTCCGAACCCCGCAAGGAGCGGTACGACGTTCGCCGCATTCTCGAGGAAACCTTGGCCATGGCGGAGAAGGGGATCAGCGAGAAGGCGATTCGCGTCGCCACGTCTTACGACGAGGCCGCGCCTCCGGTTCTGGTGGATCCGGCCATGCTCGAACAGGCTTTCCTGAACCTCATCCGCAACGGGATCGACGCCATGGAGGACAACGGTACGCTGACCCTCCGTACGAGATATGCCGCCGGAGCGTCGCCCGCGATCGAAATCGAGATTCGCGACGAGGGGTGCGGGATCAAACCGGAGGATATGCCGCACCTGTTCAATCCGTTCTTCACGAAGAAGAAATACGGAACGGGATTGGGGCTGACGCAGGTCAAGAAAATTATCGAACTGCATCAGGGCACCATTGAAATCCAGAGCAGGCAGGGCGAGGGGACGCGCGCGGTCATCACGCTGCCCGTCCCGCAGACGCTCGCGGATGGTCCTCCGGCCGCGTCGGCATGAGGATGTCGTCACACCACCGGATCATGGACCATGAGGAGTGAGGAATGCCGAAAATTCTTGTAATTGACGATGACCGCTCGATCTGTGAAACCCTGGATCTGTACCTCACCGAAGAGGGGTACGAGGTCAAGACCGCCCTCACGGGAACCGAAGGACTGAACGCCTTCGTCGAGACCGTTCCTGACCTCGTCATCCTCGACATTCGTCTTCCGGACATCGATGGTTTTACCGTGCTCGAGGACCTGCGCGAGGAGGATGAAAACGTCAAGGTGATCATGATCACCGCATTTCACGATATGGAAACCACCATCAAGGCCATGAAGGGTGGGGCCTTCGACTACATCCACAAGCCGGTCAATGTGGATGAACTGGACATGGCCATTCGAAAGGCGCTTAAGGCGTGCGAGATGGAGCGGAAGATCGACGGTCTGCTCATGGAGCCATCGCGCCAGTTCAAGGTCGGCGACATCATCGGAACGGGCCGCGAGATGCGCGAGATTTTCAAGACGGTCGGCGTCGTTTCCCAGAGCCGCACGACGGTCCTGATCCAAGGCGAAAGCGGAACCGGCAAGGAGCTGATCGCCAAGGTGATTCACAACAACACCTCGCCCGATGAACCCTACATCGCCGTCAACTGCTCCGCCATCGTCGAAACCCTGCTCGAATCGGAGCTGTTCGGTCATGAAAAGGGGTCGTTCACGGGTGCGATTGCCCGAAAACTGGGGAAGTTCGAACTCGCCCGGTCCGGAACGGTGTTCCTGGACGAGATCAGCGAGATGTCGGTCAACCTCCAGGCGAAACTCCTGCGCGTCTTGCAGGAGATGGAGTTCGAGCGTGTGGGCGGCAAGGACCGGGTCCGCGTCAATGCCCGCATCATCACCGCGACGAACAAGGATTTGAAGGCGCTGGTCCAGGAGGGCAAGTTCCGCGACGATCTTTACTATCGCCTCAACATCGTTTCCATCCATATCCCTCCGCTCCGGGAGCGACGCGAGGACATTGCGCCCCTCATCGAATATCTGCTGACGAAAATAAACCGGGATCTGCACAAGCGCGTGATCGGCGTGTCGGATGAAATGATGGAGGTTTTTCTGAAGTATTCCTGGCCCGGCAATATACGGGAGCTTGAGAATCTCCTGATCCGTGCCGTTGTGGTCGCCAAGGGGCAGGTCCTGGGCCGGTCCGACTTCCCGGAGCTCAACGAAGATCTCGCCGCCGGCACGGGGGGCATCGATGCGGTGCCGGTGCCGGGCGCCCCAGGCGGGAGATTGATGACCCTGGACGAGGTCGAGGAACAGTACATCCGGAAGATCATCTCCGAGTACGGGGACCGAACCAAGGGGGAGCTGTGCGAGATTCTCGGGATCTCCCGCCCGACGTTCGAACGCAAGCTGGAAAAGTACAAATTGCACTTCGAGCGGGAATGACCCGCGATCCGATTCCCTGGGCACAATGAAGATAACCTGCGCATCTTTCGTCAAGACGGCCACCCGGCCCGACCAGTACCCCCCCGCCGTGACCCCGGAGTTGGCCGTGGCAGGCCGATCCAATGTCGGCAAATCCTCCCTGATCAACGTCCTCCTGAACCGGAGGCGGCTCGTCCGGACGAGCCATACGCCGGGACGAACGCAGGCCCTAAATTTCTTCACCGTCAATGATCGATATTCCGTTGTTGATCTTCCCGGTTACGGCTACGCGAAAGTGCCGGAAGCGGTCCGGCGTCAGTGGGGACCGATGGTGGAAACGTACCTCAGGGTGCGCGAAACGCTCAGGATGGTCCTCGTCGTGATGGACAGCCGCCGGGAGCCGACCCGGGACGACCTCTCCCTGGTCGGATGGCTCCGGGCCTACCGCCGCCCCTGGCTGCCGGTCCTGACGAAAATCGACAAGCTGTCCCGGAGCGAGGCGCGGCAAGCCGTCCTCCGCTTCCGGAAACCTCTTGACCTGGGTGGCGGGACGGATGTCATCGTATTTTCCGCCCGGACTGGCGAGGGACGCGAGCGCCTCTGGACGGCCGTCGAGGAGGCCCTCCGGTCCCCCAATCAGGTCCCCTGAGGGGAAGGGGCGCGCAGGTCTGAACACGGATGTTCACGCTTGACAGCCCGGGGAAATCGTGATAACCGCTGCCACGCTTTGAGAACAATCACTGACCGTGGGTCAGTTTTGGGGATGATCAATAAACATTGCCGAGGAGCAGACAGGTGGTAAAAGATAACGAGAAAATCGGTGCCGTGATGGTCGTCGGTTCCGGCATTGCCGGCATTCAGGCTTCCCTGGATCTCGCCAATTCCGGTATGAAAGTATACTTGGTGGAGAACGGAATCAGCATCGGCGGGGTCATGGCGCAGTTGGACAAGACCTTCCCCACCAACGACTGTTCCGCCTGCATCCTCTCTCCGAAACTCGTGGAGGTCGGACGGCATCCGAACGTGGAGATCATGACCCGCCGGACCGTGGACTCCGTGACCGGCGAGCCCGGCCGATTCAAGGTCAAGCTTACGCGGGCCCCCCGTTTCGTCAACCTGGACAAATGTACGGGGTGCGGTGATTGCGCCAATGTCTGTCCGGTATCCGTCCCGTCGGATTTCAACGAGACGCTCAACGAACGCAAAGCCATCTACCGCCACTTCCCCCAGGCGATTCCGAGCGGATTCGCGATCGACAAACGCGGGACTTCCCCCTGCAAGGCCGCCTGCCCCACCCATATCAGCGTCCAGGGGTACGTGGCGCTGATCGCCCAGGGGAAGTTCAAGGAAGCCCTCAAACTCATCAAGCGGGACAATCCCTTTCCGATCGTTTGCGGCCGCGTCTGCAACCATCCCTGCGAAGAGGCTTGCAAGCGGGGCGATGTCGACGAACCCATCGACATCATGCACCTGAAACGGTTTGTCGCGGATCTCGACCTGAAGGACGAGCACCGCTATCTCCCGGACGTGAAGGAAAAGAACGGCAAGAAGGTGGCCGTGGTCGGGGCCGGGCCGGCGGGACTCACGGCGGCCTACTATCTCGCCATCGGGGGCTATGCCGTCGAGGTCTTCGAATCGCTGCCGGTGGCGGGCGGCTGGCTGGCCGTCGGCATCCCCGAGTACCGTTTGCCAAAGGACGTGCTCAACGCGGAAATCAAGGTCATCGAGGACACGGGGGTGAAGATCCACCTGGGCAAGGCCGTCGGCAAAGACGTCCCCTTCGCACAGCTTAAGAGCGACTTCGACGCCGTCTTCATCGGGTGCGGCACGGTGAACAGCAGCAAACTCAACATTCCCGGCGAGGACATGCAGGGGGTGATCCACGGTGTCGATTACCTGAAGCGTGTGAACCTGGGAGAAAAGGTCTTTCTGGGGGACAAGGTTGCCGTCGTCGGCGGCGGGAACGTGGCCATGGATGCCGTCCGCACGGCCGTCCGCACGGGTTCCAAGGAGGTCTTCATCCTGTATCGGCGCTCCCGCGCGGAGATGCCGGCCTCGCCCGAGGAGATCGAGGAGGCCCTCGAAGAGGGGATCAAGATGGAGTTCCTCGTGGCGCCCAAGCGCGTCGTTGGCGAGAACGGCAAGGTAACGGGCGTGGAATGCACGCGGATGGAACTGGGAGAGCCTGACGCCAGCGGCCGCCGCCGTCCCGTCGAGATCAAAGGCTCCGAATTCATCGTTCCCTGCGATGCCCTGATTCCCGCCATCGGCCAGGAGGCCGACCTCGACTTCGTCCCGGCCGAAAGCGGCATCGCGATCAACAAGTGGAAAAATTTCGACGTCGACCCCGTGACATTCGCCACGAACGTGCCCGGCGTCTTCGCCGGCGGTGATGTCGTCACCGGTCCGGCCACCGTGGTCAAGGCCGTCTATGCAGGCAAGGAAGCGGCCGTTTCGATCGACCGCTATCTCCGCGGCGAGGACGTCAAGGCCGGCCGGGAGTGCGACTGGACGAAGGGTCTGGCCGATCCGGGTGATACGAGCGCGTTCGCGAAGGCGGACAGGGTGCGGATGGCGATGCTACCCCCCGAGACGAGAAAGTCCCACTTCCGGGAGGTGGTCGAGCCCATGACGGAGGCGCAGGCCGTCGCCGAAGCAAGTCGCTGCCTCTCCTGCGGGATCTGCTCGGAGTGCTACCAGTGTGTGGACGTCTGTCTGGCCAAGGCCATCGATCACGACATGACGTATGAGGAAGAGGAAATCGAGGTCGGGGCGGTCATCGCCTCACCCGGTTTCGAGATTTTCGATGCGAAGATCCGGGGCGAGTTCGGCTTCGGCGTCTATCCGAACGTCGTCACGAGCATCCAGTTCGAGCGGATCCTTTCCGCGTCCGGTCCGTATTTCGGCCATGTCCAGAGGATCTCCGACGGAAAGGAGCCGAAGAAGGTGGCCTTCATCCAGTGTGTCGGTTCCCGTGACACGTCCTGCGGCAACAGCTGGTGCTCCTCCGTGTGCTGTATGTATGCGACCAAGGAGGCCATCATCGGGAAGGAACATGCCAAGGGGATGGAACCGACTATCTTCTTCATGGACATCCGGGCCCACGGCAAGGACTTCGACCGGTTCGTCAACCGGGCGAAGAACGAGTACGGCATCCGCTACATCCGCTCCATTCCCTCCACCGTCAAGGAGTTGCAACAGACGCACAACCTGATGCTCAAGTACGTCCAGGAGGATGGAACGCTGGTTGAAGAGGAATTCGACATGGTGGTCCTGTCCGTCGGTCTGACGCCCCCGAAGGAGGCGGCGCCCCTCGCCAAGGCCCTCGGGATCGAGCTGGAGGAGCACGGTTTCTGCAGGACGAACCTGGACAATCCCGTCCAGACGACGCGTCCGGGTGTCTTCGTCTGCGGCGCCTTCGGCGGTCCCAAGGACATCCCGGAGACCGTCATGGAGGCCAGCGGCGCCGCCGCCTGCGCGGGAGGGTTGCTCGCGTCCCGTCGAGGCACCCTGGTAACGGAGGCAGAGCTCCCCGCGGAGATGGACATGCGCGGCACGGGTCCCCGCATCGGCGTCTTTGTCTGCCACTGCGGTATCAACATCGGCGGCGTCGTGCGCGTCCCCGAAGTCGTCGAGTACGCCAAGGGGCTGCCCAATGTCGTCTATACGGCCGATAATCTATTCACGTGCTCTCAGGACACCGCCGTGAAGATGGGCGAAGTCATCAAGGAAAAGAATCTGACCCGCGTCGTCGTTGCCTCCTGCTCGCCCCGGACCCACGAGGGTCTTTTCCAGGAAAACTGCGAGAAGGCGGGGCTGAACCGCTACCTCTTCGAGATGGCCAACATCCGGGACCAGGATTCCTGGGTGCATATGAACGAGCCGGACGCGGCGACCGTAAAGGCGAAGGACCTCGTGCGTATGGCGATCGCGAAGGCGCAGTTCCTGAAGCCTCTCAAACCGGGTCAACTCAGCGTCAACCATGCCGCCCT
Organism: Syntrophales bacterium; assembly: GCA_023230905.1. Lineage (GTDB taxonomy): Bacteria > Desulfobacterota > Syntrophia > Syntrophales > UBA2251 > UBA2251. The sequence continues at coordinate 26,369 of JALNWL010000003.1, read as the reverse complement.
GATCATCGGCGGAGGACTGGCCGGCATCACCGCCGCCCTGGCGCTCGCGGATCAGGGTTTCGCCTCCTATATCGTGGAGAAGGAGGAGGTCCTGGGCGGGAATTACCGGAAGCTCCATTACACCCTCGAGGGTCTCGATACGCGGGAACATCTGACGCGGCTGCTCGACCGAGCCCGGAAATCGGAATTAATCAAAGCCTATACCGGCGCGGAAATCGTCAAGATCGAGGGTTTCATCGGCAACTACAAGACCACGATCCGGGTGAAATCCGAAGAGCAGCAGTTCGAGCACGGCGTTGTGATCGTGGCGACGGGGGCCTATGAGCTGAAGACGGAGGAGTACCTCTGCGGGCAGAACCCAAACGTCCTGACGCAGCGCGATCTGGAGGAGCTGATCGCCGGAGAGGACGAGCGAGTGAAGCGCGCCGGCAGCGTGGTCATGATCCAGTGCGTCGGCTCGCGTTCTCCCGAGCGGCCCTATTGTAGCCGCTACTGCTGCAGCGAGGCGATAAAGAACGCCCTCAAGCTGAAGGAAATGGATCCCGGCCGGGACGTCACCATCCTCTACCGTGACATCCGGACCTTCGGGCTCAAGGAGGACTTCTACAAGAAGGCGCGGGAACTCAACGTGAAATTTGTCCGCTACGACGAGGACCGCAAGCCCGAGGTTCTTGCCGACGGATCGGGGCTGGCCGTCAAGGTTTTCGATCCTATTCTAAACGGATTCATAGATTTGAAGGCCGACATGTTGGCCCTGAGCGTCGGTACGGCACCTAATCCCGGCAACGAAGAAATTGGGAAAATGCTCAAAGTGTCGACGAATCAGGACGGGTTTTTCCTCGAGGCCCACGTAAAACTCCGCCCGGTCGATTTTGCGACGGACGGTGTCTTCATGTGCGGTATGGCGCACGCGCCGAAGCTCAGCGAGGAGGCCATCACCCAGGCCAACGCCGCCGTGTCCCGCGCCTGCGTGATCCTGACCAAGGACTTCATCGAGGCGGAGGGGAAGACGGCCTACGTCAACAAATCCCGTTGCTCAGCCTGTGGGCTGTGCGAGGTGAACTGTCCCTTCAGCGCCATTGCGGTGGACTTGAACGAGGGCTGTGCCGTCGTCAATACCGTCCTCTGCAAGGGCTGCGGGGTTTGTACGGCGTCCTGCCGCATGAACGCCGTGGATTTGAACGGCTTCAACAACGAGGAGGTCCTGGCGCAGATCGCCGCCTTCGCGATGTAACTAAGACTCCATGGAGAAATTATGTCTGAGAATCAAGCACCGTCCAGCTGGGAACCGAAGATCGTCGCCATTGTCTGCAACTGGTGCACCTATGCGGGTGCGGATCTGGCCGGGATCAGCCGCATCCAGTATCCCCCGAACGTCCGGATCATCCGTGTTCCGTGTACGGGGAGGATCAATCCGTTCTACGTCGTCAAGGCCCTGCAGGCTGGGGCGGACGGGGTTCTTGTTTCGGGGTGCCATCCGGGCGAATGTCACTATCTGACGGGAAACCTCTCCGCGAGGCGGAAATTTGCCACCCTCAAGCGCTTCCTGAGCTATATCGGCGTGGAGGGGGACCGGACGATGTTCACCTGGGTTTCCGCTTCCGAGGGGGAGCGTTTCTCCCAGGTCATCAAAGGGGTGACCGAGGCCGTCCGGGCCCTGGGGCCGGCCCGGAATTTGGTCAAGCAGCTCTAGGAAAAACGCGGGGTCGAGCCAACCCGCCTTGGATCATGAACTCCATACCAGTGAGGAAATCAAAACGGTGGAAAATGTAGAGAAGAAACTCCGGGAAGAAGCGAAGCTGCTGCTGGCGGAAAAGAAGGTCGACGTCCTCGTGGGATACGAAGCGGGCACGCTGCCCATGACGGCCACCCCCTGCTTCATCACCGCGCCGGAGGAGGCGGACCGGCTCGTGTGGAACGCCTTCTGCGTTCAGAACTTGGCCAAGTTCGTCCAGGATCTGATCAGCCTTCACAGGCAGTCGCAGCAGCGCGTCAAACCGGAGGCGCGGACCCGAAAGGTCGTCGGTGTGGTTGCCCGGGGATGCACGACACGCTCCCTGGTGATCCAGCTTCAGGAGCGGCAGTTCAACCGGGACGATATCTTCGTCGTCGGCGTCCCCTGCGGCGGCTATGTGGACAAGTGTAAGGTCGCGGCGCGGGTGGCGGGTCAGGAGATCCGGGAGGCGTCTCTCGTTGGCGATCAACTCTCCGTCAAAACGGCCGGAGAGGCGAAAACCCTTCCCCTTGGCGAGATTTTGGCCGACAATTGCCTGACGTGCCGCTTCAACAACCCGGTCATCTCAGACCTCATGATCGGAAGCCCGGCCCCGGCGATGGCGCCCGAGTCCGAGTATGCCGGCGTCGAAGCGCACGAAAAGCTGTCGCTGGCGGAGCGATGGAGCTATTTCGAGAAGGAAATGGCCAAGTGCATCCGATGCAACGCCTGCCGGCAGGTCTGCCCGTCCTGCTATTGCCCGGTCTGCTTCGCGGAGCAGAGCCAGCCGCAGTGGGTCGGTATCAGCGAAGATGAAACCGATACGCAGGTCTTCCAGATCATGCGCCTCTATCACATGGTCGGGCGTTGCGTGGATTGCGGGTCGTGCGTCGCGGTCTGTCCCATGGGCGTGGATTTAAGGACGTTCCTGAAAAAGCTCGACAAGGACGTCTTCGAATTGTTCGGCAATCGGGCGGGATCGTCGCTGGAGGATCTGCCGCCCCTGTCCCAGTTCAAGGAAGATGATCGGGAGGATTTTATCTACGATCCTCAGAAGGCGAAATAATCTTCAAGACCAAACATCCAGTCACGGAGTCGGCATGAAAACCTTTTTGGAAGAAGTCAATGACATGATCGGCGGAGTTCCCATCCAGCGTTGCTATCATTGCCGCAAATGCACGGCGGGCTGCCCCCTGGCGTTTGCCATGGAGTACAACCCCAACCGGATCATCAAGATGATCCAGATGGGGATGAAGGAAGAAGTACTCGGGAGTTCGACGATCTGGATGTGCGCATCGTGCGAAACCTGCGTCACGCGCTGTCCGAACCAGGTGGACATCGCGCGGATGATGGATGCGCTCCGGCAGATGAGCATCGAATCGGGCCGCCCCGCGAAGGAGGCGAACGTCCTGAAGTTCCACAAAGCGTTTCTCGCCAACATCCGCCTTGGCGGTAGGATCAACGAGCCCATCATGATGGTCCAGTACAAACTGGCTTCCGGAGATCTCTTTTCCGACATGGCCATGGGCGTGGGCATGTTCATGAAGGGCAAGCTCTCCCTGCTCTCCCCCAGGACCCGGGACATGAAGGCCGTGAGGGACATCTTCGCGAAAACGAAGCCGTAAAGGACTGCTTTTAAGGAGGCACGCTTTTGAAAGTTTCATACTATCCCGGATGCTCGCTTCATGCCACGGGCAAGGAATACGGCCAGTCGGTCCGGGCGGTCAGCAAGGCGCTCGGGATCGAACTCAAGGAAATCGATGACTGGTCGTGCTGCGGGGCGACATCGGCCCACAGTACCAACTTCAAACTTTCCATCGCCCTGCCGGCGAGGAACCTGATCGCCGCGGAACGGGACGCCATGGACGTCATGGTCCCGTGTGCCGCGTGTTTCAACCGCTTCAAAACCGCACAGCATCACCTGGACAAGGACAAGGCGCTGAAATCCGAAATCGAGGTCATCGTCGGGGCAAAGTATCAGGGCGGGATCCGGGTTCGGCATCCCCTCGATATCATCTCGAACGATGTCGGTCTCGATACACTGGCTGGAAAGGCGGTCCACAAACTAACGGGACTCAAGCCTGTCTCTTATTACGGCTGCCTCCTGCTCCGGCCACCGGAGGTGTGCGAGTTCGACGATTACGAGAATCCCATCCTGATGGACGGCATTCTCGGCGCCCTCGGGGCGGAAGTCCGGCCCTGGTCCTACAAGACGGACTGCTGCGGCGGGAGTCTGACCATCAGTAAGACGGGCATCGTTGTCAAGATGGTCGACAGGCTCATGACCATGGCGAGGGAGGCGGAAGCCAACTGCCTCGTGACCGCCTGTCCGGTCTGCATGGCCAATCTCGACATGCGGGCCTCAGAGCATGTCCGGCTGCCGGTGTTTTATTTTACGGAGCTGATGGCCCTGGCGATGGGGCTCGATGGGCCGGAAGGATGGTTCAAGCTGCACAACATCGATCCGCGGCCCCTGTTGACCGGACTGGGACTGGTCTAACCGGTAAAGCCGGAGCGGGACGTCGGGAGCGGCATCCCGGGCGGGTATGGGGCGGGAACGGCCCCCTGAAGAAGACGAAACGCTTCCCCTCGCGGGGGAGAAAAAACGCAGGCAAGGACGGATATGGAAAAACGGTACATCAAGAAAGACAGCCTGAACGGCAGGGTCAAGAAGATGGCGGAGGCGGGACTGGTTTACGCCCCGGTGAAGGATGGGGATAACGTCCTTTTCCAGGTTCTGACGCCGGGCATGGAGCCGCTGACGGCGTATGCCAACAGCAAGAACGCCCCGAAAAACTTCTTCTTCCCGCACACGGAAAAGCTGATGAAGTACACGCGGACGGAAAAGGGCATGGCGTTTTCCGGCGAACTGGCGGAGGCGAGGGACGCCGTCCTGTTCGGCGTCCGCCCCTGCGATGCCCGCAGTTTTGTCCTTCTCGACATGCTCTTCGATCAGGAAAAATACCGTGACCCCTACTATGTCGCCAGACGGGAGAAGACCACCGTTATTTGCTTGGCCTGTATCCACCCACCCTATACCTCGTGCTTCTGCACTTCCGTGGACGGCGGGCCGACAGACGCCGCGGGCGCGGATATCCTCCTGACGGATCTTGGGGAACGCTATCTGGTCGAGTTCCTCACCCCCAAGGGGGAGAAGCTGGAGGCCCATTTCGCGGGCGAGAAGGCCGGCGATGAGGCGGACGCCCAGAAGCAGGCCATCACCGCCCAGGCCGAGCAGGAAATCACCTCCCGCATCCCAGCCAAAGAGATTAAGCCGATCCTGGACGCCAATTTCGAGCATCCCTTCTGGAACACGATTCACCAGAAATGTCTGGCTTGCGGAACCTGTACCTATCTCTGTCCCACCTGTCACTGCTTCGACATCAGCGACGAGCAGAAGGGCGACGACGGAATCCGTCTTCGCAACTGGGATTCCTGCATGTTCCCCCTGTTCACGCTCGAGACGTCCGGACACAATCCGCGGCCGACGCAGAAGGAGCGCTGGCGTCAGCGTGCCATGCACAAGTTCAAATATTACGTGGACAATTTCAGCGCCATCGCCTGCGTAGGATGCGGCCGTTGCGTGATGTACTGTCCGGTGAACATCGATATCAGAAAAATCGTCACGGATATTTCGAAATTATAGAATCGGGAGCGTGTAATGCAGAATCCATATTTACCCATTCCGGTCGTCGTCTCGAAGATCATCACGGAAGTGGAAACGAAGGACATCAAGACCTTCCGGCTGGAGTTTCTCAACAAGGAAGACGAGGCCAACTTCAAGTATCTGCCGGGTCAGTTTGCCGAACTCTCCCTCTACGGCAAGGGGGAATCCCCTATCGGGATCGCTTCATCGCCGACGCAGCCGGGTTATATCGAGTTTACCGTCCAGAAGGCGGGCGTGGTGACCTCCAGCCTTCACGAGATCGAGGAAGGGACCCATATGGGGGTCCGCGGACCCCTCGGGAATTCCTGGCCCATCGAATACCTGGAAGGAAAGAACATCGTGGTCGTCGGTGGCGGCTTTGCCTTCACGACGCTTCGCTCCCTCATCAACTACATGATCCACGACGACAACCGGAAGCGCTTTGGGAGTATCACCGTCATCTACGGCGCGCGGACCCCGGGGCTCCTCATCTACAAGGATGAACTGGCAGAATGGCAGAAACGGTCCGACATCAACCTGAACGTCACCGTCGACAAGGGAGACGCCTCCTGGAAGGGACGGGAGGGCTTTGTCCCCACCGTCTGCAAGGAAGTGGCGCCCAGCTCCGAGAATGCGGTGACCGTCATATGCGGCCCGCCGGTCATGATCCGCTTTACCCTGCCGGTCTTTTTCGATCTCGGTTTTTCCAAGGAGAACATCGTCACCTCCCTCGAAATGCGGATGAAATGCGGCATCGGCAAATGCGGCCGCTGCAACGTCGGCAGCAAATATGTCTGCAAGGACGGACCGGTCTTCACGCTTGCGGAGCTGGACAAACTGACGAAGGAGTACTGAGGTTCGCGTCTGAAAAGAGGTGCGGAAGGGCGAGCCCCTCAGGGGTGCACTTACAGATCCCGCGGCGGAATGAAAGGGAAAAAGGGAGTCGGACGACTCCCTTTTTTTGTTGGGTTTACATCTCTAACCGGGTGACGACGCCGTCAACGCAGAATCTTCCCCAGACGGCTCCAGCGAACACCGAACGCCTCGCGGTTCCAGGACCAGTAGATGACCATGGCCTTTCCCATAACATCCTTCTGTTCTACGAATCCCCAAAACCGGCTATCATAGCTCTGATCCCGGTTGTCGCCCATGACAAAGAGCGATTCCTTCGGAACGGTGACGGGTGCGAAATTGTCCCGGGGCTGGATGGCGCCGGGAATGATGAAATCGTCCACATAGACGCCGTGCTTGTCGTCGTAGGGGAGGCCGTTCAGGAATATCTTCTTGTTCCGGATCTCCAGGGTATCCCCGGCCACGCCGACCACCCGCTTGATGAAATCCTTGGAGCGGTCCTCCGGATAGATAAACACGACGATATCCCCCCGCTTGGGTTCGCGAAACGGCAGGATCGTACTGCGCAGGTAAGGCACCTTCACCCCATAGATGAAGTTGTTAACGAGGATATGATCGCCGATGAGCAGGGTGGGTTTCATGGAGCCCGAAGGGATTTTGAAGGCCTGGATGACGAACGTGCGGATGAAGAAGGCAATCAGGATGGCAAGGATGATGGCTTCGACATATTCCTGGATTTTCGATTTTTCTTTCGTCATGGTTTTTCCTTATGAATAGATCGTGATCAGGATCACGACCGTCATTCCGACGGTCAGCGCACCTCTGACCAGGCTTCCGGCCGTCCATCCCAGAATGGCGCGCGGTTCGGCGCGAAAGGCGGATTTGAGGTTCAACTGACGGATCATCTCGGTGATCCAGACGCCGGTAAAGGCCCCCGCGAACAATCCGATCAGGGCGCCGGGGCCGTAGAGCCAGGGGGTCAGGACCATCATGCCCACGACGCCCCCAACTCCCGCGGCCGCCAACCCCCGTCGGGAGGCGGCGGCGTGATGGGCCCCCCACATGCCGAGCAGGAACTCCAGCCCTTCGGCGAAGAACGCGAGCAGCAGCAGCGCCAGGATCGTCTGGAAACCGAGAGGAGAAAACCCCGTCGCCACCGCGTAGAACAGGGCCGCCAGGAAGATGAGCAGACTTCCCGGGAGTCCAAACACCGTGATGAAAAGCCCGATCATCAGTATCAGAATGAAGACGGTCAGGGCGGCGGTCGCAAGCGGCGTCAACGGCTTTTCCCCCTGGGTCGCGCCGGCTTGAATTTTTCAAATAACAGGACGATGGGGCTGGCGATGAAGATGGAGGAGTAGGTGCCGATGACGATGCCCACCAGGAGGACAAAGGCGAAATCGTGAATCACGGCGCCCCCAAGGAAGAACAGGGCGAGGAGGACGAGGAATACGGTAAAGGCGGTCAAGATGGTTCGGCTCAACGTCTCGTTGATACTGCTGTTGATCACCTCGCTCAAGGGCTGCTTCACATTTTTGCGGGCGTTCTCCCGTATCCGGTCGAAGACCACGATGGCGTCGTTGATGGAGTAACCGACGATGGTGAGCAGGGCCGCCACGATGGTAAGCGTAAATTCCTTGTCCAATAGCGACAGAGAGCCGATCGCGATGAGGGTGTCGTGAACGAGCGCCAGGATGCCTCCGACCGCGTAACGGAACTCAAACCGCCAGGCGATGTAGACAAGCATGCCGATCCAGGAGAAGACCAGGGCCAGGATGGCCTTCCTCGTCAGATCCTTTCCCACCTTGGGGCCGACGACTTCCACGCGCCTGATCTCAAACGTGTCCCTGCCCTGGAGGGATGCCAGGGATTCGGCGATTCGATCGGACAGGCCTCTCATATCGGATTGCGTGGCCGCCGTCCGGACGACCACCTCTTTTTCGCCGATCTTCTGAATGACGCTGTCCGTCAGGCCGATCGCCCTGAAGGCCGAGCGGATGCGGTCGGGAGAGGGGTCCTGCTGGAATTTGATCTGGATGAGGGTGCCTCCGGCGAAATCGATGCCGTAGTTCAACCCCCCGTGCCAGACGATGGAGGCGATGCTGATCACGATCAGGGCGATCGAAACCCGGAAGGCCAGCTTCATCTTGCCGACAAAATCGAAATTGATGTTGGGCTTAATCCATTCCATGCCTGTCTCCTATACGCTGACCGTCTGGATCTTGCGGTTCCACACGAAGTAATCGAAGATGATCCGGGTGACGAAGATCGCCGTGAACATGCTGACGACAATCCCGATGCTCAACGTCACGGCAAATCCCTTGATGGGGCCGGTACCGAATCCGAAGAGGAAGAGCGCGGCGATCAGGGTCGTGACGTTTGAATCCAAAATCGTGAGAAACGCCTTGCCGTACCCCGCCTCGATGGCCGCCCGGGGAGTTTTTCCGGAACGCAGTTCTTCACGGACGCGTTCCAGAATCAGTACGTTGGCGTCGACCGCCATACCGATGACGAGGACGATGCCGGCGATCCCGGGCAGGGTGAGTGTCGCGCGAAAAGCGGTCAGTGCGCCCAAAATGATGATCACGTTCAGGATGACGGCAAAGTCGGCGGCGACGCCCGACCATTTGTAGTAGATCACCATGAAGATGATAACAAGGAGTCCGCCGATGAGAATCGACCACATGCCCTGATCAATGGAATCCTGCCCCAGAGAGGGGCCAACGGTTCTTTCTTCGAGGATCTTTACCGGCGCGGGGAGGGCGCCCGCCCGTAGCACGATGGCGAGGTCGCGCGCCTCATCCATGGTGAAGGAACCCGTAATCTGAGCGTTGCCGCCGGCAATCCGCTCCTGGATTACGGGCGCCGAATGGACGACGCCGTCCAGAACGATCGCGAGGCGCCGCTTGACGTTTGCCCCCGTGATGCGCTCGAACTCCTTGGCCCCCTGCGCGTTGAACTTGATCGAGACGTGAGGTTCGCCGAAACGGTCCGAGATCTGCACCTTGGCGCTTTCAAGGGACTCCCCCGTCATAAGGGTGGCGCTTTTCAACAAAATCGGGGTGTCGATTCGCCGTCCGGACTCGCGATCGAGGCGGGATTCATGGAGGATCATGCTGCCCTCCGGCACGTTGCCCCGCAGGGCCTCGTCGACGGAATACTCCTCGTTCACCAGCTTGAATTCCAGAAGGGCCGTACGGCCGATCAGATTTTTGGCCCGTTGGGTGTCCTTGATGCCGGGCAACTGGATGATGATGCGGTCGTCACCCTGGGGGATGATTTCCGGTTCCGAGATGCCGAACTGATCGACGCGGTTGCGGATCGTTTCGAGGCTCTGTTCGACCGCCAATTTCCGGATCTCGCCGGACCGCTTGTCGTTGATCTTGAGGGAGACCACTTCACGTCCCTCGCGGGCTTCGGAGGCGGCCACTTCAATATCGGGATAGTTGTCCTTGAGGACCTTTTCAAACGCGGTGCGGGAGGCGCCGTCAGGCAGTTCGTAGGTGATGAGGCCGGTCTTGGCGGCTTGCGTCTGGCGGAAGCGCACCCGTTTCGACATCAGGGTCTCCTTAAGATCGCCGGCCGTCCGCAAGAGCGTGCCGTCCACCGCCTTGTCGGTATCCACCTCAAGAACGAGGTGCATCCCGCCCTGAAGATCGAGGCCCAGATGGATCTTGTCCGTGGGAAGGTGATCGTTCCAGAACGTCGGAAGATCGGCGACCAGCGTCGGTGTCAGAAAGAACAATGCCCCCAGGCAGATCGCAACCGCAAGGGCGGCGCGCCATTTGATGCCGCTCATCATAATCCGTTACCCCTTTCCTCACTGATCGCCCTTGGGTAGGACGGCGCTGATGAATCCCCGGGAGACCTTGATCTTGACCTTGTCGGCAATTTCGAGCGTCACGATTGTCTCCGTCAGGGCGGTGATTTTTCCGTGGATCCCGCCCGTCGTCACGACCACGTCACCATGCTTGAGATTTGCCAGCATCTCCTTGAGTTCCTTCTGTTTTTTCTGCTGCGGGCGAATGATGAGAAAGTAAAAGATGGCAAACAGGATGGCCATCATGACGATAAAGCTGAGATCTCCGCCGCCGGCCGCCCCGCCGCCGGCGCTCCCCATGGCATAGGCGATGTCTGTCAACGTCAAATCCTCCTTCACGGGCCTGATTGGGAATGATTATTCCTGGGGGTCGGCCCCCCTCCCCGTTTCTGTTCGTCCATAAATTGCGCTCTGAACGTATCGTAGCGCTCTTCCTCGATGGCCTGCCGGATCCGCTCCATCAATCGCTGGTAGTGACGGACGTTGTGGATCGTGTTCAGCACCATGGCCAGGATTTCGCCGGCCATGTACAGGTGCCGAAGATAGGCGCGAGAATAATGTCTGCAAGTGTAACAATCACATAAACAGTCCAAGGGAGAGGGGTCCTCCCTGTGGCGGGCGTGCTTTATAACAACCTTTTCACGGTTTGTAAATAACAATCCATTCCGGGCGCATCGGGTCGGAATCACGCAGTCGAACATGTCGATTCCGTACGCAACGCAGTTCACGATGTCTTCCGGTGTGCCGACACCCATGAGATAGCGGGGCTGCCCCTCGGGAAGCAAAGGGGCGATCTCGCGGACGACGCCCTGCATCTGGTCCTTCGCTTCGCCGACGCTCAACCCGCCCAGGGCGTAGCCGTCGAAACCGATGTCCGCGAGCGCCTCGACCGACCGGCGGCGCAGGGGCAGGTGCATGCCGCCCTGGACAATGCCGAAAAGGGCCTGATCCTCCCGTGTCCGAGCCGCCTGACTGCGGGCCGCCCAGACCAGCGTGAGATTCAGGGAGGCTTCCGCCTGCTCCCACGTGGCCGGGTAGGGCGTGCATTCGTCGAGGCACATCATAACATCCGCGCCCAGGGCTTCCTGGATTTCGACGGCCCGCTCCGGCGTGAGCATGTGACGGGAACCGTCGATGTGGGACTGGAAAAGCGCCCCGTCGGCGGTGATCTTGCGCAGGGCGCCCAAGCTGTAAATTTGGAAGCCGCCGCTGTCGGTGAGGATGGGACCCGGCCAGTTCATGAACCGGTGCAGTCCGCCCAGATGCCGGATGAGCTCGTGTCCCGGCCGCAGGGTGAGGTGATAGGTGTTGCCGAGGATCATCTCGACGCCGAGCTCGCGGAGCCGCTCCGGGGTGAGGCCCTTGACGGTTCCCTGTGTTCCGACCGGCATGAACGCCGGCGTCTGCACCGTGCCATGGGGGGTGACCATCTCTCCGCGCCGCGCCGCGGAACGGGTGTCTTTTTTGAGGATTTGGAAATGAAACACCGCCATGATCCGAGTCCTGGCTCCTGTCTTTTGTTCTAACGCAAGCCGCCCGAGCGCCGTCTTTTGTTTTGCACGTCGCTCCGGGCTTCACGCCCGTTGCCCGGGCTCATAAAATCAGCATACAGTCCCCATAGCTGTAAAACCGGTAGGAGGCCTCGACGGCCTGACGGTAGGCGTCAAGAATGCATTCCCGGCCCGAGAAAGCGGATACGAGCAGCAGAAGCGAGGAGGCCGGCAGGTGAAAATTCGTGAGCAGCCGGTTCACGCGCTTGAAGCGGTAGCCGGGATAAATGAACAGGCGCGTGGTGCCCGCGGTCGGGTGAATTCTCCCGCGTTCGTCGGCCGCAGCTTCGAGTACCCGTGTCGCGGTCGTCCCCACGGCGACCACCCGCCTGGCTGCATTGATCGCTTCCGCCGCCTCGGCGCCGATCTCGAAAAACTCCTCCTCCATGACATGTTCCTCGATCCGGGAGGCCGTCACGGGGAGAAAGGTGCCGTAACCGACATGCAGGGTAACCGCGGCGACTGAAACGCCGCGTGAGCGCAGGGCATCGAAGGTTCGGGGCGTGAAGTGCAGTCCGGCCGTCGGCGCGGCGACGGAGCCGTCGGCGCGGGCATAGACGGTCTGATAGCGGTCGCGGTCGGGAAAATGGGAGGCGTCACCGGGACGGCGCTTGATGTAAGGGGGAAGCGGGGCCTCTCCGTTCCGGCGCAGATATGCGGCGAAGTCCGTGCCGGTTGAGAATTCAACGGCCCATTTCTTATCCGATACGCGTTCCCGGATGACGGCCCGGCCCCCCTCCGGCAGAGACAGCACCTGACCGGCGGCGGCGCGACGGGCGGGTTTCAGCAGGGCCTCCCAGGTTTGCGTGTCCGGGCCCGCTTCCTGCAGCTTCTTCAGGAGCAGCACCTCAACCGTGCCGCCCGTCTCCTTGAGTGCGTATAGGCGGGCGGGGATGACGCGCGAATCGTTCACGATCAGCACGTCGCCCTTTTCCAGATAATCCGGCAATTCGAAAAACTGTCGATGCTCGATCCGTTGCTCCTGCCGGTGAAGGACCATCATTCGGGATGCGTCGCGAACCGGACAGGGACGCTGCGCGATCAGTGTGTTCGGCAACTCATAGGTAAAATCGGTCAAATCCATGGACATGCCCTCTCATCCTGCCAAGCCTGCTTCGGTACCGGAATTTGACAGGATGCCCTGAAGGCTTCTCCCCCTTTCATGCCGCCTGCCGGGCGACGCTCCATGATGCGGGACATCCCGCTATTGACGTCCGAAATACACGAAGAGCAGTCCGGCGACCGTTGCGACCAAACCCAGGATCCGGAGCGTTTGATCCGGGACTTCATGGATTCGGATGAGATATTGCTTGATTTTATCCGGGAAGGCGAAATAGGGCAGCCCTTCGATGATCAAGACCATCCCCAGGACACAAAGGAAATATTTCATGGATCTAAGGAATCCCCTGCTTTGTTGGCGCACCTATAGCACACCCCTGCGTCGCATGACAACCCATTCCTTGAGGGACTCTTTCCGCTTGACAGGGCAGGTAGGCCTCTGCTATCAACGCTCAGGCTTCGGGGGGGGCCTGGGCTTTCCGCTTTTTTAATTCTTTTTATCTTCCATACATCCTGAGAGCGACCTTCCGGCCGACCTTTCAAAACGTGTTGGTTTGATTCTTTGGCAGAAGAAACTTACCGTGTTCGAAGGCAGCGATGACTGGTCAGTCTTTCTGATCCATGCCGGCGCGTTTTCATGCAGCTGGCCGGTCGCTGCCCGAAAAGAACCGTTTTGCTAAACGGGATGAAAAACCATTTCCGGTTGATGAGGTATTGCTATGGATATGAAGCGTGATTATTTTGAGGATGTTCAACTGTTTGAAAGTAATGTGGTGCTCTTCTGGTCGGTGGCGCTCATGTTGCTGCTCTTTGCCATTCCGTTCTTCGCGCCCAAGTATTACATTTTTCTGTTGAATATCGTCATGGTTCACGTCATTCTGGCGGTTGGACTGAATGTCCTGGTCGGTTATACGGGGCAGATCTCTCTGGGACATGCCGGATTCTTTGCCATCGGTGCTTACGGCACGGCCCTGCTGATGCTCAAGCTCCAGATCCCCTTCGTGGTCGCCATTCTGCTCGCCGGATTTATCGCCGCCTTTTTCGGATTCCTGCTGGGTCTGCCCGCTCTGCGCCTGGAGGGGCCTTATCTGGCAGTGGCCTCCCTGGGATTCGGTTTGGCCATCATGCATGTCATTGGACACTGGCAGTTCTTCGGGGGGCGAACCGGCATCCAGGCGCCTCCTCTCGACATCGGCATCCCGCAGTTGAACGCCAGTTTCATCCTGCAGACGGATGCCCAGAAATACTACCTGATCCTTGTCATCGCGATTCTGATGATCATTGCCGCCCGCAACATCATGAAGACGCGGGTGGGCCGCTCTTTTGTCGCCATCCGTGATAGCGACATCGCGGCGGAAGTGATCGGAATCAATCTGACGATCTACAAAACCCTGGCGTTTGCCATCAGTGCCTTCTACGCCGGGATTGCGGGAGGACTTTTCGGTTTCGTTCTCGGGTTTTTCGATCCCTTCACCTTCAACATGATATTATCAATTATTTTCCTGGTGATGGTTGTTGTCGGGGGGCTCGGTTCGATCGCCGGGCCGATCATGGGCGCGGTGCTGATCACTTATCTCCAGTACAGCCTGCTCAAAAACGTGGCCGAAGTGCCCGTCGTCGGGGATTTCCTGGTGACCGTGTCCAGCCGGTGGTTCTCCGTCATGGGACTTGAGAACATCAACAGCATCGTCCTGGGGCTCATCATGATCGGGATCGTGATCTTCGAGCCCTTGGGCATGTACGGGATCTGGATCCGGATCAAGAAGTACTGGATGACTTGGCCGTTCTGATGCTGAACGGGGGATGCGGGAGAGAACCCCGCGACCTCATGAAATCAGGACGTTCCAAACGTTGAAATACGGTGTTCATGACAACAGGGGGAACAGATGATCGGACAACTCATCATTGAAGGCTTGGCCATCGGGGCGTGTTACGGACTCTTCGCCATTGCTGTGGTCATCATCTACAAAACCTCGGAAGTCGTCAATTTCGCGCAGGGCGAAATGGCCATGCTGTCGACCTTCATTGCCTTCCATATCCTCAACTATTATCACTACCCCTTCTGGCTCGCGTTTATCCTGACCATGGCGTTTGCGATCCTGCTGGGCGTTTTGATTGAATTCCTGTTTCTGAGGCCGGCCAAGCATCCCAGCCTGCTGGGACTGATCGTTATCACCCTCGGCGCCGAAATGCTGCTGATGGGGCTGGCCGGGTGGAAATGGGGCGCCGAACAGAAGGAATTCGTCGTTCCCATGTCCTACCAGGTCACCCACGAGCCCTTTCAGGGCATGATCATCAACGACTGGGCCATCGCCGTCTTCGTCACCTCCGCACTGGTCATGGTTCTGCTCTTCCTGTTCTTCAAGTACACCAAGCTGGGTATCGCCATGCGCGCCACGCAACAGAATAAGCATGCGGCCAAGATCATGGGCATCCGGGTCGAGCGCGTATTTTCCATCGCCTGGGGGTTCAGCTCGCTGATCGGCACTATCGCGGCCATGTTTTTCGCATCCCGCTCAACGCTCGATCCGGGGTTTATGCTGGAGCCGTTTCTGCGGGCGTTCGCCGCGGCGGTGCTGGGCGGGTTGATGAGCATCCCTGGGGTATTCATCGGCGGGGAGCTCCTGGGGCTGATCGAGAACTTTTTTGGTTATGTCTGGCCCGAATGGAAGCCCATCGTCGCGTTTGCCGTGATTGTTCTCGTCCTGTGTTTCCGCCCGAGCGGGCTTTTTGCCAAACACTATGTAAAGAAGGTGTAGACCCCCTGCTTTAGGAGCGTATCCGTGAGCATTCTTTATCAAGATTCCGATTTCGGTGAGGTACGTCCCGCGTCGCGGCTAGGGCGCTTTTCGGGACGCGTTGCGGTGGGTCTCCTGATCGCAGTCTTCCTCCTCGGCTGCTCGGATGCCGGCGATCGGGCCGCTTCTTTTTTCGAAAACCGGGCCGTCTACCGGGCCGTGATTCATTATCTGGACGCGGAGGTCGGACGGGACCACAAGGAGATATACGAGAGCCTGGCGCCGTCCTCGCCCTATTGCATTCGCAATACCTATGAGATGTACCTCGCGGAGGCAAAGACCGCTCCGGCGATCGCCTCCTACCGGATCGTCAGAATATCCAATATCCGCCGAAATGAAGATCGCCAGCGCTACCCGGAGATCGACAAGATTGCCCGGGTCGAGGTGGAACTGGTTCTTGTCCTGGATGACAGCGGGCAGGAAACGGAGGTCAATTTTGCCTTCCCTTTCGTCAAGGAGAGGGGGAAATGGTACAAAGGATGAAGGCCTCATAGACGAATACTGCATTGAATCAAGATAATAAAGAGGGAAGGGGGTGAATGAAGAGATTTGGATCTGGGCGACGTCCGGGAAGACGTGCGCGAGGAACAGTGATGCGGAACCTTTGAACGGTCCGCATTACTGTTGGGGGAAATGTATCCGATACCGGAAAGGAGAGACGTACATGAGGTTCAAGACGACTGTTGGATGGATGGTTGTGGCGCTGGCCGCCGCGATGATCATGGCGCCAGCCGCGCTCGCCGGAAAACCGGGATTCGACGACAAGGAAATTCGGATTGCCGCCTGGGGTCCGCAGACGGGACCGGCGGCCGCCTGGGGAAACGTGGCGCGCGGCCCCAATGTCATGGCCGCCATCGTGAACGCCGAAGGGGGGATTCACGGCCGGAAGCTGAAACACTTCGTGCGTGACGATCAGTACAACCCCGCGCAGACGAAACTCGTCGTGAAGGAACTCGTCGAACAGCAGGGAATATTCTCGTTCGTCTGTGGGACGTCCGCCGCGGGCGGCATGGCCGTCAAGGATTATCTGAAGGATAACAAGGTTATCTGGGTCGGTCCGGCCACGTCCGTCGAGGAGTACGTGTTCCCCGTCAATCCCTACCTGTTCACGATCATGCCTCTGTATGAGGATGAAGCCAGTATTTTGACGAAATATGTCGTCGAAAAACTGAAAATGAAGAAGATCGGCATCCTCTATCAGAACGATCCTTACGGAAAGAACGGCCTCAAGGGCGTCCTGCAGCGCCTGAAGAAATACAGGATGAAGGCCGTGGCCGAGATCCCCGTCGAGCCCACGGAGCAGGATCTGGCTTCCCAGATGCAGAAATTCAAGAGTTCCGGTGCGGAAGCGGTTTTGATGTGGGTGGCGCCCAAGACGGCCGTCATCGCGCTCAAGACGAGCAAGTCCATGGGCTACACCCCCCAGTGGGTCTCGTCGATGACGCTCGGCGATTACGAATTGATGTACAAGATCTCCGGCGGTCTCTGGGAGGGCGTGGTTACGGGCGCCTTCACCCTGCCCCCTGAAACCAGGCATCCCCTGATGGATAAGTACCGCGAGGCGACGAAGAAATACGCGCCGGAGGAACGTTGGGGCGTTTTCTTCCATGCGGGGATCATGTTCACCGAGCCGTTGATCCATGCCCTGAAGAAGGTCGGCAAGAACCTGAGCACGGAGGCCTGCCTCAGGGAACTCAACAAGATCAGGAATTTCAAGGGTACCGGCGGGAAGATTACCTACACGCCGAAGCGGCATCAGGGGACGGACTCCATCATGGTCATGAAATGCGGTCCCAATGCGACCTATATCAAGGTGATGGACTGGACATCCAACGAACTCGCCAGCTGGAAGAAATAACAGGCTGTCAATTCGGGATGCGTGAATCGCCCGCTTCCCCTGGTTCGATGATGGACCAGCGGAAGCGCGGGTGACCGCCTCCGGGAAGGATGGCTGAAGGGGAGGGAACCGGGCCGGAATTGCCCGAGATAAAATAAGGGAGGGGTTATGAAAGCAAGTCGTGTGTGGATTTTTGCGGTCGTAGCGGTGCTGGGACTGTTGCTCCTGGCGCCAGCTTCCGAGGCGGGGAAGGGGTTTGACGACAAGGAGGTCCGGGTCGGTCAGTTCGGCCCCCTGACGGGACCCGCCGCGCCCTGGGGGGCGGTCCTGCGCGGCAGCGCGCTCCGTTTTCAACTCGTCAATGACGAAGGCGGCATCCATGGTCGAAAGATCAAGTACTTCATGCGGGACGATCAGTACAACCCGGCGCAGACCGTGACCGTGATCAAGGAACTGGTCGAGAATCAGGACATCTTCGCCATCGTTGGCGGTGTGGCCGGGGCCGGGAGCATCGCCGCAAAGGATTACCTCACCAAGAACAAGATCATCTGGATCGGACCGACGGCCTCGGCCCGCGAACTCGTCTTTCCCCAGACGCCCTACCTGTTTTGTCTGACGCCGCTCTACGAGGACGAGGCGAGCATTATGACCAAATATCTGGTCGAAACCGCGAAGATGAAGAAGATCGCCCTGATGTACCAGAACGATTCCTACGGCCAGGCGGGTCTGGCCGGGATGCGTCAGCGCCTCGCCAAATACAAGATGAAGGCCGTTGCGGAAATTCCCGTGGAGCCGACGGAGCGGGATCTTGCGTCCCACATCATGAAGATCAAGAATGCCGGTCCGGAGGCCGTCATCCTCTGGGTGGCGCCGACGACCGCCGTCATCAGCCTGAAGACCGCGGCCACGATCGGATTCAAGCCCCAGTGGGCGGGAGGAACGCCCCTGGCCGACTATCCCATGATGCACAAGATCTCCGGCGGGCTCTGGGAAGGCGTCATCAACACCTCGTATGTCGAGCCGCCGGATTCGTCATTGCCCGTTGTCGTCAAATACCGGGAGGCGCAGAAGAAATATATGCCGGAAGAACGCTGGGGGCTTTTCTTCATGGGTGGGCTGCTCGTGGCTGATCCGCTGATCGACGCCCTTAAGAAGGCGGGGAAGAAACTGAGCCTGGAAGCGGTTCTCAAGCAGCTCAATTCGGCGAAAAATTACAAGACCATCGGTCCGACGATCAACTGGAGCAAAAATCAGCACCAGGGGGTGGATTCGGCCATGATCTGGAAGTGCGGTCCCGGCGGCAAGACGATGGTTATGCAGGGATGGACGCAGAATGAACTGGCAACGTGGAAGAAGAAGTAGTCGATGTCGACGCCCGCGCTTTTTACAGGCAGGGCGGTTTGTCCTTGAGCGCACCGAGGGGCGCCGGCCTGATGGACGGCCCCCTCAACGCTTGACCTTTCGCGGCGTTCAACCTCTATCAACGAAGGGATATGCATTACGATGGACCATTTCAGGGTTGAAAATCTGAGCATCAGCTTCGGCGGCCTCAAGGCGGTCAGAAATGTCAGTTTCAATGTCGAAAAGAACTCGATCTTCTCGATCATCGGTCCGAACGGTTCGGGCAAGACGACGATCTTCAACCTGATCAGCTGCATCTACAAGGCGGATCAGGGACGGGTGATCCTGGACGGGGAAGACATGCTGGGTCATTATCCGGACTGGATCGCCCGGAAGGGCATCGCCCGTACCTTTCAGAACATCGAGCTCTTTTCCAATGCGACCGTCATGGACAATTTAATGCTGGGGCGCCATATCCACATGAAGACGGGCATCGTTGCCGGCGCCTTCATGTTATCCAGGAGATCCCGCGCCGCCCGCGAGGAGATCCGGCACCGGGAGATCGTGGAGGGGATCATCGATTTTCTCGATCTTCAGTCCGTCCGGGATCAGTTCGTCGCCAATCTGCCCTACGGGAAACGGAAACTGGTCGAGCTCGGTCGGGCACTGGCCCTCGAACCCAAGATTCTCCTGCTGGACGAACCCTCCGCCGGGATGAACACGGAGGAGAAAGAGGACCTCAACATCTGGGTCAAGGACATCCGGGAAGACTACAAGGTCACGATCCTGCTCATCGAGCACGACATGAACATGATCATGGGGATCTCCGACCGGGTCTTTGCCATCAACCAGGGGGAGAAAATTACGGAGGGTGTCCCGCAGGAGGTTCAGCGTCATCCCGAAGTGATCAAGGCCTATCTTGGGGAGGAGGGGGTCCATGCTTAAAGTCAGGAACATCGAAACCTGGTACGATCTCATCCGGGCCCTGCACGGCATTTCCTTCGAGGTCAAGCAGGGAGACATCATCGCCCTCCTCGGTTCCAACGGCGCCGGGAAGACAACGACCTTGAAGACGATCATGCGCCTGCTTTATGACCTCAAGGAAGAGCAGCCCGAAAAAGGAACGATCGAATTCATGGGCCGGCGCATCGACCGCAAGGATACGGATCAGATCGTTCGCATGGGTATCAGTTACGTCCCCGAAGGCCGGGAGGTGTTTCCGGAACTGACCGTGATGGAGAACATCCTCATGGGCGCCTATACGCGGCGCGATGCGAAGGGCATCAAGGAGGATATCGAGAACATCTTTGAACGTTTCCCCATTTTAAGACAAAGAAAAAATCAGGAAGCCGGCTATATGAGCGGCGGCGAGCAGCAGATGCTGGCCATCGGTCGGGCGCTGATGACCCGGCCCAAGCTCCTGATGCTCGACGAGCCGTCCTTGGGCCTTTCCCCGCTCCTGACGCAAGAGATCTTCAATATCATCCGGGATATCAATCAAAAGGACGGGGTGACGATTCTCCTCGTGGAGCAGAACGTCAATATGGCCTTGAAGTACGCGAATTACGCCTTCCTGATGGAAAATGGCCGTATTGTCCGGGCGGACAAGCCTGAAGTCCTCCGGGAGGATCCGGACGTGAAGGAATTCTATCTCGGCATCGCGACGGAAACATCGGTCAAGGGCTACAAGCGGTATCGGAGAAAGGTGCGGTTCCGTTAATAGGGGAGAGGATGATGTCAATCGATACGTTGCCAAAGGCATTTTTGGATCGGGCCCAAAAGAAACCCCAGCGCGTGGCCATGCGCTGGAAAAACCTGGGGATCTGGAGAGATATCACCTGGGCCCAGTACCTGGAGAAAACGAAATGGGTCGCCCTTGGCCTGTATGCCCTTGGTGTGCGGAGGGGGGACCATATCGCCATCATCGGCGAGAACAAACCGGAATGGCTCTATTGCGCCTTCGGGGCCATGTGCTCGGGAGCGATCTATGTCGGCATCTATACCACCAGCCCCGCCAAGGAGTGCGAATACATCGTCGGGCATTCGGAGTCGGTCGTTTATCTCTGCGAGGACGAAGAACAGTTCGATAAGGCGCTCGAATTTAGGGACAAGACGCCGAGTTTGAGAAAGGCGATCGTCTGGGACATGGAGGGGCTGAAGCATTTCGAGGATCCCATGATGATGAGCTTCGATGCGTTGTTGGAGCTCGGCCGGAAAACGGATGAAGAGACCCCGGGGCTCTTCCTTGATCTGATCAATCAGACCAAGCCGGAAGACATTGCGGGCATCATCTATACGTCGGGAACGACGGGGATGCCGAAAGGCGCCATGTTGAGTCATGAAGGCTATCTGTGGATGGGGAAAGCGGTCTGCAGCATTACCGACATCAATGAGAACGACGAAACCATCTCCTTTCTGCCGCTGAACCACATCTTCGAACAGATCTTCGATTTTCTCGTGCATAACGTGATTGGACACGTCGTCAACTTTACGGAAAACACCGATACCGTCATGGCGGACATGATCGACGTGTCTCCCACGATGTTCCACGCCGTGCCGCGCATCTGGGAAAAGTATTACTCCGGCATCATCATCCGCATCGACGACGCTACCTGGCTGAAGCGAAACCTCTATCATCTGGCGGTCAAGATCGGCACCGCCTATAATGAGCTGATTCTCCAGAGGAAGAAACCATCATTGGGGCTGACGATTGCCTACAAACTCGCCTATTTCACCGTTTTCTGGAAATTGAAGAAGCGCCTCGGATTCGACCGCATGCGCTTGGGGGTTTCAGCTGCGGCGCCGATCTCCCATAATATTCTGAAGTTTTTCCAGAGCATGGGGATCCCGATCCGTGAGGGGTATGGATTGACGGAGACAACCGGGGGTACCCATATGTCCGACCTCAACAATTTCAAGCTCGGCTACGTCGGCAAGGCGTTGCCCGGAACGGAAGTGAAGATTGCCGAGGACGGCGAGATCTTGGTCAAACACAACGCCCTATTCAAGGGGTACTACAAGGACGAGGAAACCACAAACCAGGTCTTGATCGACGGCTGGTTGCACACGGGTGATGTCGGCGAGGTGGATGAAGAGGGGTACCTCAAGATTACCGACCGCAAGAAGGACCTGATCATCACGGCCGGCGGGAAGAACATCGCGCCCCAATTCATCGAGAATCTGCTGAAGTTCTCGCCTTACATCAACGATGCCGTGATCATTGGCGACCGGCGAAAATACGTTGCGGCCCTGATCGTCATCGATGAAGACAACGTAGTCAAATACGCCCAGGATCACAAGGTCCAGTACACAACCTTTGCGTCACTCACGAAAACCGCTGAAGTGATCGAACTGATCCAGCGAGAGATCGACAAGGTGAACGCACAGGTAGCCCGGGTCGAGAACATCCGGAAGTTCAGGATTCTGGATAAGAAGCTCTACACCGAGGACGGCGAGGTGACCCCGACGATGAAGGTAAAGCGCAAGGCGATCAATGCCCAGTTCGCCGATGTCATAGAAGAAATGTATCGAGGTGATTGAAAGAGGTTGAATGTCGCGCCGCCGCCACGAGGGGGTCGCGCAACGTCAAGACAGACGGGTGTTATCCTTGAGCACCTTCCCTGTTGCGGGGCAATCCCTCTGTTAGCCTGCGATCTTCTGAATACCCGCCAACAGTTCGCCTTCCAGCGGCAATGCCTTGCCCGTGGCGGCGTTCATCGCCACAAAGGTAACGTCGGCTGACAAGATCGGTCTTTCGAGGTCGTTCTTCATGACCTTTTGATGGATGATTCCGCTTTTACGACCGATTTTAGAAATCCCGGTCTCGATTCTCAACAGATCTCCCAGAAAGGCCGGTTGTGAAAAATCGATGTTGATGTTGACAATAAAGAGCAGGATCCCTCTCGTTTTCAATACGGAGAGCACGTCTTCGTGTGGGTCGAGAAGGTTGTAACGGGCTTCCTCCAAGAATTCCGTATAGCGTATGTTATTGACGTGCCCGTGCTGATCCAGGTGATAGCCGCGAACCTTGATTTCGGTAACACTTTTCATTTCTGAAGCCCCGACCAGATGAATATTCTTGACTCAAATTTATGAACAACGGCAGACAGGCATCAGTTGGGTAGTTGCGTCATCTCCTCCGCGACGAAGCATTAGGAGCTTAAAGCCCTGAGGAAAGCATTTCCGCGCCAAATTTAATACTAATTATCACATGCAAGGGCTAAATCAAGGACTATTCCCGAGATATGGCGTTCATCTTCTGCCGCTGCCGACAAATTGATTGACGTGTCAATCGCTTTGTGTTAACGGCGAATCGTTCATTCAAAAGGCGGTGCGCGGCCCCGGATCGGTGCGGTCGTGCCGCGAGAGAAAGTCCCTATACCCGTTCTGCACCTGGGAGTGCCAAAATCCGGCGCGATCGCCGGTCCCGTGATGAGGGGCAAGATAGAACGCGCGATCCATGCGTCGTGCAGGTCCTCGGAACGGATTCGATACGACGTGAACAAGAAACGGACAGGAGGAAGACGCGATGGCGGATGAGAAAAAGCAAAGAATGTCGAGGGCCGAACGCCTGGAGAAGGAGCGTGAGGCCAACGTGTTGCACTGGGAGGAGCAGGACAACCTTCTTTTCAAACATCGTCAGGAGGCGTATGACATCGGCGGCCCCGACCAGGTGGCCCGTCTGACCAAGCAGAACAAGAAACCCATGCGGGAGCTGGTCAAGATGCTGATCGATCCCGGCACGGAGTTTTTCGAACTCGGCCTCGACGCGGGGTATGACATCGGCAAGAAGCGTCTTTACGGCGGCGAAGTTTACGAGCAGGAAAAGCGCGGTCACATCCCCGGCGGCGGTGTCATCACCGGGGTAGGCGTCGTCCACGGCAAGGACTGCATGATCTTCGCCAATGAGAACCGCTTTGCCGCCGGCAGCTATTTCCCCATCACCCTGAAGAAGCACATGCGCGCCCAGGCCATTGCCGAGCAGTGCGGACTCCCCTGCATCTACATCGCCGATTCCGGCGGACTCAACCTGCCGCTCCAGGTCGGGTGCTTTGCGGACGACGGCCACTTCGGCACGATGTTCTACAACATGTGCCGCATGTCGGCGCGCGGCATCAAGCAGTTTACCCTGTCCACGGGCGGAAACACGGCGGGCGGGGCCTATATCGTCTATCTTGCCTCGGAATCGGTCATGATCGAGAAGCTCGCCTATGCGTTCCTTGCCGGCCCGCCGATGGTGAAGGCGGCGATCGGGGAGACGGTGTCCATGGAAGACCTGGGCGGCGCCTATGTCCACACTCAGCATTCGGGAGGCTGCGACCACTTCGTCCGGACGCAGGAGGAAGGCATCGAAAAACTGCGGGCGATGATGGAATTCGAGCCGGCCCAGCCGCTCTGCATCGACCGCCGACCTTCGCGAGAGCCCCGCTTCGATGTCAAGGAAATGATGCGCAACACGCCCATTGATACCTACCACTACATCAATATCAAAGACACGATCAAGTGTCTGGCGGACGACAGCTATTTCCACGAGTACAAAACGACCTACGGACCCGGACGCGGCGACGCGATCGTCTGCGGCAAGATGTGGATCAAGGGGATTCCCGTCGGTGTCATTGCGTCGAACGCCAGCGGCGTGATCTATATCGAAGCGGCCCGCAAAGCCACGGAATGGATGATCCGCTGCGGGAATTCAAAGCTGCCGGTTCTGTTCCTCCAGGGATCACCCGGGTATATGGTCGGGAAGGCCGAGGAGTGGGGCGGCATCGGCAAGTACGGGTCCGACATGGTGCGCGCGTGCAGTTGCCTGAACGTACCCAAGGTGACGTACGTCATCGGACCGGACCACGGAGCGGCGAATTACGGGATGTGCGGGCGCGCCTTCAAGCCGCGTTTCGCCTTCACGAACATGCGCGGGCGGACGACGGTCATGTCCGGAAATACGGCCGGCTTCATCCTGGAGACGCTGCGTCGGAAGAACATCGAGGCCAAGGGCGGTCAAATCAACGAGGAAGAGATGGCGGCCTTCCGCCAGACGATGCGCGACCGCTATAGCGAAGAGGGGCATCCCTTCTACACGGGATCGCTCCTGTTCCACGACGGCGTCATCGCATTCAGCGAGGCACGGGACCGGCTGGCACGCGCGTTCGAGATCGCCCTGCACGTTCCCATTCAGAAGTCCGACTGGGGCGACATGAAGGTGTAGGCGTTCGCACGAGATTGGACTTGCAAGGAGGACATTGAAATGGCGGATGTACTGTTACAGGAAAAAACGGCGGAGGGGATTCTGATTCTCACCCTGAATCGTCCGGAAGCCATGAATTGCTTCAATTTCGATCTGCTGGCCGCCCTGGGGGATGCCATTCGGGAGGCGAATTTCGACAACGATTTGCGCTGCATCGTCATTACGGCAGCAACGGGCGCGGATCCGAAGAAGGCCTCCTTTTCCACCGGCGCCGATCTCAAGGAACGTAGGACGCTCACCCCGGATCAGGTCCGTCGGTTTATCTTCACCATCCGAAATACCTTCACGGCCGTGGAACAGGTCCGGGTGCCCGTGATCGCCGCGATCAACGGCTTCGCCTTCGGCGGCGGAACGGAGCTGGCCTTGGCTTGCGACATTCGGATCGCCTCGTCGAACGTCGTCATGGGACTGACGGAGACGAGCCTGGCCATCATTCCCGGCGCGGGCGGAACGCAGCGGCTGCCCCGGATCGTCGGGATCGCCAAGGCGAAGGAACTGATTTTCACGGCGCGTCGGATCAACGCCCAGACGGCCCTGGAGATCGGGCTCGTGAACAAGGTCGTGGAGCCCGGACAGTTGCTGGATGCCGCACTGGAGATGGCCCGCGAGATTGCGAAGAACGGCCCCATCGGAGTCGTCCAGGCGAAGTTTGCCATCAATAACGGCATGGAGGCCAGCCTGGGGGTTGCGCTGCCCCTGGAATCCAAGGCCTACGAGGTGACGATTCCGACAAAGGACCGCCTGGAGGCGCTTGCGGCCTTCGCCGAGAAACGCAAGCCCGTTTTCAAGGGCGAGTAGGACCGAGCAGCGAACGGACAGGCTAAGATCAGAGGGAGGCTTTTATGACAGAGTATGATTACTGGAAAATCTTTCCGCGCATGTCCCGGAAGGTCACCATTGGCGACATCACCATCCGCGACGGGTTTCAGCATGAGGAGAAGTTCATCTCCACCGCGGCCAAGATATTTTATGCCGAAGAGATGATCCTGGCGGGCTGCCGGGAGATCGAACTGACCAATCTCGGCAACCCGGCGGGGATCCCCCAGTTCCGTGATGCGGAGCAGGTCCTCTCCTATTTCCGGGGCGACCGGTTCCTCAAGCGGATCGCGAGGAAAGGCATCAAGCCGGAAGACATCATGTTTACGGCGGTGACCATCCGCGAACCGGCGGTGGACCGGGCGATCGAGCTGAAAAACAAGGGCATCGGGCCGGACCGGATCCTGATGATGGTTTCCACGGATCCCGAGCACCACTTCGCCAACTCGGGCACGACGCTCTCCATGTACTGGAAAGAGGCGGAGCGTTGCATTCAAAAAGCGGCGGATGCGGGGATCAAGATGTGCGGAACCGTCAGCACCATCTGGGGCAGCCCCATCACCGGGGCGACCCGGCTCGAGGATGCCGTGGAGTTCACGAAGCGTTGGCTGTCGATCGGGGCCTACGATATCGAACACGCCGACCACGACGGCTCGGCCTCCGCGGCAGAGGTCTATCGCTACTTTTCGATG
>JALNWL010000002.1 GCA_023230905.1 Syntrophales bacterium | reverse complement strand
CGACGCTGTGCTTGAGCTTTTCCTCGCCATGACTGGGGTGCGTGAAGGTGATGGCGCCGCTGACCTCCGTCAGGCCGTAGGCGTTCTGCGGCATGACCCCCATCCGCTGCTTGATCGCCAGAATCAGCTCCGAGGGACAGGGCTGGCTGGAGACGATGGCCGTCTGAATCGTGCTCAGATCGTACTTCTCCACGTTGGGGTTGAGCAGCTCCAGGGCGTATTGGGCCGGCACCTGCCCGATGATGGTCACGCGTTCCTTTTCGATGATCTGCAGGGTCTCCTCCGGGACGAACATGTCCATGATGACGAGCTTGTTCCCCGAGTTGAGCGTGGCGATGACCGCCATGACGGCGCCGCCCACGTGGTTCAGCGGAATGTTCAACAGCAGCGTGTGCCCCTTCCCGTAATCGGAGGCCGCATTCTGGCCGTTCGTATAGGAGATCAGGTTTTTATGGGTCAGCATGGCCGCCTTGGGAATCCCGGTGGTGCCCGACGTGTAGAGAAACAGCATGGGGTCATCCGGCTCGACGGCCGCCTGGGCCTGCTCCAGGGCCGGGCCCGGTTCGGCCAGAAATCTCGCCCACGGGATCATCCCCGCCTCGGCCTTGTCCTCTTCGAGGATCACCACCTTCTTCAGCAGCGGCAGTTCCTTCCG
Organism: Syntrophales bacterium; assembly: GCA_023230905.1. GTDB lineage: Bacteria > Desulfobacterota > Syntrophia > Syntrophales > UBA2251 > UBA2251. The sequence goes on along the minus strand of JALNWL010000002.1, from coordinate 44,414 downwards.
CGCCGCCTTGAGGTTCTGGACGAAGTCCATCCCCATGAAGCCGGCCGCCATCACCAGGGCGGAGATTCCGGCGTCGTCCAGGACGAACTTGATCTCCTGGGCCGTGAAGCGCCAGCTGACCGGGACGGCCACGGCGCCGATCTTGGCCGCGCCCAGATAGGCGAAGATAAATTCCGGCCAGTTGGGGACGTAGATCCCGACGCGGTCCCCCCGCTTGACGCCGATGCCGAGAAGCCCCATGGCGACCCGGTCGGTGATCTCGTCGTACTGCCGGTACGTGAAGCGCCGGTCCTTGTAGACGAGCGCCTCCTGGTCGGGCTGTTCCGCTGCGTGCTGCCTGAAGAAATCATCCATCACTCGCGCCATGACAGACCTCCTTTTTTTATGCCCTGCGGACGATGTATCGTTGACATCTCTCCTCCCGACCGGCGCCCCCGGAACGTCCGGGTCAACGTTCCGGAGGCCGAGCCGAAAGCCTTCCACGCCTGTGCCGACCTGCGGCTCCCCTCGCGCCGCCGGTTTCGAAACCGGGCATCGCCGGGGACAGGTCCTGCGAACAGCATCGAATCCTGTTTTCAAAGAACGCGGGACCGGCCCCGCGCGGCAGGCGCGAAACGCCTGCCGCCGCGGGGGCCTTCTTCCCTAAGCCACGGACGAAACGTCCGGCGGCGAACTACTCCTGCGGACGCTCATCCACGATGCGCGTCGCCTTCAGTGTAGCGCCGGGGTTGAAGATCTCGGAGAGCGGCACGAACTCCACCTTCGGCGTCAATTCGACGGCCTTCTTCACCTTCTCCTTCAGGACCTTCTCCAGCGAGGCCAGATCGGCCCCTTTATCGGCGCCAACCCGAAGTTTCAGCATATCCATCGAATAGGGATCATCCGCCTTCTCCTTCGTAACGACGAACTGGTACTCGACCACGCCGGGGGTATTGGCCACGGCATCCCGCATCGTTTCGGGGTTGATCAGGGTCCCCTTCACCTTCATCAACTCCTTGGTCCTCGTTCCGTAGGTGCTCCCCACGGCGGTCACGATCCGCTGGTCGTTCCGGCCGCAGTGCGGACAGGGCTTGTTGGTGACGGCAACGATGTCCCCCACCAGATAGCGCAGCAGACAGGTTCCCCGGCGATCCAGGTGCGTAATGCACAGCAGGCCCGGCTCGCCGTCCGGCTTGCGTTTCCCGTTCTCATCGACGGCCTCGAAATAGGCGAGCTGCGGGGTTCCGGAATGGGCACCCCCCAGTTCCTGACATTCCTGGAAGGCGGTCTGCGCCTCGGTAAATCCGAACGCGTTGCTGATATACACATCGCCCGCGCCCATCCCCTGAAGGCGCCGGCGGATATCGTCCCGCATCCCCTTGGGAACAGCCTCGCCCAGGGCCTGGATCTTGTTGATCCGGGAGAGGTCACGCCCCTGCTCCTCGGCCACCATGATCAAGCGGCGGATGTAGGAGGCGATTCCGGAGAGGGCATTGACCTTCTTCTTCTCGATGTCCTCGATCGCCTGTTGCATGGAGCGGTGGATGTTGTAGGGGAAGCCTGGCAGCGGCGCGCCGGTAAAGCCCCAGCACATCGACATGCCCACGGCGGAGGCGAAATGGACGGTCTTGTAGTACCCGATATGGGGAATGAAGTGATAGGGGAAGAGGTTCATCAGGATGTCGTCCGGCTCGAGATAGCAGAGCTTGCAACCGATCCGGAACATCCAGGACTGCATGAACATGTCGTAGGTCGTGTTGTAAAACCGGGAGGGCATCCCCGTTGTCGTGCCGGTGGTGTAGGTGATCTCGTAGAGGATATATTCCATGATGTGCTCGAAATCCATGTCGAGCTTGAAGGACTCGCCCCGGTCCTTCATGAAGTCGGCCTTGCTCGTCAGCGGCACCTTCTCCAGGTCGTCGAGGGTCTTGATGGACGGGTAATCGAGGCCCCACTCCTTGAACTTCTCCCGATAGTACGGGCTGAACTTTCCCAGGCGCTCCATCTGCTTGACGAGCGCCGCGTCCTGGACGCCGCGGATCTCTTCCTGGCTCTTGAAGGACAGGTCCAGCGGCTGATCCTCCCGATACATCGGGATGCTGTTAATCCAGGTCATGATCTCTTCTTTGTTTCTCGGGACTTTGAACGGCTTACGCGACATCTGATTCCTCCTTATAATGAATTTGAGATTGACTGATCAATCACACTCCTGACGAAAAATGACCCGGATACCACTTCCGGGGATTCGCAAAACCGGACACGGATCGGGGAGGAGTAAGCACATCGGAACGGGAGGGTCCCCGATAACAAAACGATGCCGACCCTTTTCAGTCAGCGCGATGGCGCACCGCCTGGCGGGCGCGTTTCCTACAACAGCGATGGGGTGGCCGCCCGCGTTTCGCAGGAGGGCGCGTCCGGACCCGAAGGCCGGGCCTGAACGCCCCGTCCGTTCACCAAATTCAACGCCTTCAGGCGTCCCGAGCGGATCTCTTCACACAGCTCGGCCACCCCGTTCACCGGCCGTTCAAAGACGGTCCGGCAGATCCCCACGGTGTGCAGGGCATGGGAATCGCTGGCGCCGGTCCCGGCAATGCCCATGGACGCCATGGCCTCCGCCGCCTGGGTTCGAGCCTCGTCGTCGTAATCCGGGTGCTCCACCTCCAGGCCGTCCACGTGGAAATCGTAGACCTGTTTCCCCGCACCGTAATACCCCTCGTCGCCGTGGCGAAACTTCTTGAAGGGGTGGGCGGCGACGACCACGCCACCCTCCGCGTGGACGAGTTCGATCACCTCCTCCGCCGACCGGCTGGAGCCGAGGCTCTTCGGATAGCCGAACACGAGAAACTCCCCCTGGAAGCGGCCGTGACGCCAGTAGCAGGCCACCTCCTGACCGGGAATGATCAAAAGATCCCGGACGCCGCTCGCGCGGCGAAGCTGTTCGATCTGGTCGTCGCTCCAGCGGATGCCGTGCTCCGTCAGGGCAATCCCGTCCAGACCCACGGCCCGTGCCTTCTTCAGGAGTTTCGCCGGATCGATATTGCTGCAGCCGGAGTACCGGTTCGTGTGAATGTGGAGATCGATGTCCATCGACGGCTTAGAATCCCATCTGCTTGCTGATGACTTCGTTCATGATCTCGTACGTGCCGCCGCCGATGGAGAAGAGCCGCGAATCGCGGTAGAGCCGCTCCACCAGATACTCCCGGCAATAGCCGTAACCGCCGTGGATCTGCACGGCGTCGTAGACGATCCGGTCGCAGACCTTCGTGGCGAAATTCTTGGCCATGCAGACATCCCGGTAGGCGTTCATCCCCTCGCCGATCATGGCCGCCACGCGGTAGTTGAACTGCTTGGAGGCCTCCAGCAGCGTCGCCATTTCGGCGAGTTTGTGGCGCGTCACCTGGAACCCCGTCAGGGGCTTGCCGAAGGCCGTGCGCTCCTTGGCATAGCGGATGGATTCCTCCAGGGCCATTTCCGCCACCGCGTGGGCCTCGACCGCCAGATAGAGGCGCTCCTTCTGGAAGTTGAGCATGATCCCGTAGAAGCCCTTGTTCTCCTCACCGAGCAGATTCTCCGCCGGAACGACACAGTCGTCGAAGGAGAGCTCCGCCGTATCGGAGGCCCACCAGCCCATCTTCTCCAGCTTCTTGGAAACCGTGAATCCGGGGGTTCCCCGCTCGATGACGAGCAGGCTGATGCCGCTGTGCCCCGAGCCGCCGGTGCGGACGGCCGTGGTGACATAGTCCGCCCGGGTGCCGCTCGTGATGAAGGTCTTCGACCCGTTGACGATGAACGTGTCGCCCTTGCGGACGGCCCGGGTCAGCAGGTTGGCCACATCGGAGCCGCCGCTGGGTTCGGTCACGCCGAGGACGGCCACCTGGTCGCCGGCCAGGACGGGGGGAACGTATTTTCGTTTCTGCGCCTCCGTCCCCAGGGCCAGGATCGGGGGAACCGCAATGGCGCTGGAACCCAGGCTGGAGACGAGTCCCACGGACCCGCAGCGGAGGATCTCCTCCGTGTAGGCCACCTGATGGAAGATGTCCGCGGGCGTTCCGCCATATTCCTCCGGCGATCCCAGGCCGAGGAAGCCCGCGTCGCCGGCCTTTTTGTAGAGTTCGAGGGGGAACGTTCCTTCCTCCTCCCAATGCTCGATATGGGGCTTGATTTCCCGCTCCACGAATTTGCGGATGCTGGCCCGCAGCATCTCGTGCGACTCTCCAAAATAGTTTACGTACACGCCCTGATCTCTCCCTTCTCGTTCGTTCGTTTCATGCCGCCCCGGCCTGTAGCACGGGCGTATAAAGATCCTCGTAACGGCCATCCGTCTGTCCTTCCCGGAAGCTCCGCTCGACGTGGCTCGTGGTCCCCCCGAGAATGATGCGTTGATCGTGGAAACAGAGCCCCGCGGGTCGCAGGCTGATCAGGGCCAGGTCATCCTTGGCGATGTCCCCGGCGTCGTAACCGTCGATCAGAATATCCGGAATATCCTCCACCGGATGTTCTTCGAAAAGCCCGCGGATAAAATCCTCCCGGCGTTCCGGCGGCGGCGTTCTGAGATAGGTAAAGCCGTCCGTGGAAAGAAGCAACCGGGATTCATCCGAAAAGGATAGGTACTCCACCTGGAAAAACCGAGGGGTCCGACCCACCATCCAGAAATTGCTCCGGGTGACCTGGAGAGCCGTCGCGGCGCCCAGGTCATAATGCAGAAGGAGGCTGTCGCCGGTGTGAAGAAGCAGGCCCCGGCATCCCGTCGCCGACTTCAGGATCAGAACGCCGGTGAAGGTGCAACTGTCCGTAAAGGACATCTCCCCCAGAATCTTCTCGGATTGACGTTCCACCTCCTCTCTGAGCGCCGCCTGCTGCGCATCGTCGAAGGATCGTGGGGCGCCGATGCCGTCCAATCCCTCCAGCAGGCCGGCAAACCGGAGCATGAAGGCCCGCGAGGACGAGGAATTACGCTCCGAACTGTCGGCGACGGCGAAGAATCCCTTGCGGAAGTCCAGGAGCATGCAGTCCCCGACCCCCATCAGGTAGTCCGGCCGTCCGGACCCGGAACGCAACCGCGCACCCAGGAATCCGCCACACCGCACGGCCCGGCGCCCCTGATTGAGGAATATCGATCCCTTCCCCGCCATCCTCTCACTCCGCGAGATCTTCGAAGATCCCGATCTTTCCGTTTGCGCTGAAGACTTTACCTTTCAGGGTTTGCGCCCGACGAGGGCCCGGGTCGTATAGATCACGACGTCTTCTCCCCGCTGGTTCTTGATCGAATTCTTGGAAACGATGACGCCCCGCTTGTCGTCCTTGGCCTGGAGATCCATGATCTCCCCTTCGCAATGGATGGTGTCCCCGATCTTGACCGCTCCGACGAAGCGGACGGAATCCATCCCGTAGAAGGCGATGAACGACTTGGGCAGGGCCACATAGGGTCCCAGTCGGAAAATCAGGGCGCTGCCGACGCACAGGCTCAGCATCCCGTGGGCGATGCGCTCGCCGAAGAAGGTCTTTTTCGCGAATTCCACGTCCGTGTGGAGCGGATGCCAGTCCCCCGTGAAGGCGGCGAACAACGTGATGTCGGTCTCGGTGATCGTGCGCGCCGGAGAGATAAACTTTTCGCCTACGGTGTAATCCTCAAAATACGATTTCTCCATCCTGTGTTGCCTCCTTCAATCCCTATCGGTTTATGCCTAGAGGTAATCCTCCGGAATCTCAACAGCCGTCGTATCTTCCATCCGGATGATCCGCGCGCGCCCAAAAACCTGGGGCAGGAAATTGCGGCAGTAGTAACGCACCGTCTCCACCTTTCCCCTGTAAAACGCCTGGTCGGCCCCCCCGCATTGACCCTGCTCAAGCGTCCCGAGGGCGATCATTCCCTGTTCCAGCAAGAGATGGGCAATGGCCACCTCCGCCGCGCAGTCCAGGAAACGGGTCGACGTCAACGGCACCAGATCGAGCTTGCCCTCGCTGAGATACTTCGCGTAGTCTAGGGCGAGCCCCGCCACGGTCTGAAGGGCCTCCTCCAGAATTTCCAACTCCCCGGAGAAGGCCGTCTCTGACTTGTGGGTCCCGATGAAGGCCGTGACTTCATCGATCCAGCCCTTAAAGACCGCGCCGCCGCCCATGCTGAGCTTGCGGCCGACCAGGTCCGCCGACTGGATGAAGTTCGTCCCATCCCAGATAGAGAAGATCTTGCAATCCCGGGTGTACTGCTCCACCGGGTACTCCTTCGTGAAGCCGTACCCGCCCAGGATCTGGATCCCCTCCCGGCCCATCTCGAAGATCCGGTCCGAACAGTACGCCTTGACGAGCGGCGTGAAGAGTTCGAGGCGACCCTTCGCCCGCTTCCGCTCGGCCTCGTCGAGGCTGTTCTTGGCCAGATCCTCCATGAAGTACGTCTTGTAGACCAGGGCCCGCATCCCCTCGGTCAGGGACTTCAAATTCATGAGCATCCGACGGACATCCGCGTGCTCCACGATCCGCACCCTGGCGCCACCCTTGCCGAACGGCGTCCCCTGGACCCGCTCCTTGGCGTACGCCAGGACGTTCGCGTAGATGTTCGCCCCGAAGGCCACCGATTCCAGTCCCACGGCCATGCGGGCGACGTTGACCATCTGGAACATGTAGGCAAGTCCCATGCCCGCCTCCCCCACCAGATGGCCGCGGCACCGGCCGTTCTCGCCGAAATTCATGACGCAGGTCGCCGAGCCGTTGAGGCCCATCTTGTGCTCGATCCCGATACAGGCCACGTCGTTGGGTTCCCCCAGGCTCCCATCCTCGTTCACCCAGATCTTCGGCACGGCGAACAGGGAAACCCCCTTGGCGCCGGCCGGCGCCCCCTCGATCCGGGCAATGACCAGGTGGACGATATTCTCCGTCAGGTCGTGCTCCCCGGAGGTGATGAAGATCTTGGTCCCCTGGATCTTGTAGTTCGACCCGTCGGGAATCGCCTTCGTCGAGACCATGTGGGCGTCTGAACCCACCGCCGGTTCCGTCAGGCACATGCCCCCGCCCCAGGTCCCGTCGTACATCTTGGCGCAGAACAGGTCCTTGATCGCCTGAGACCCGTAGTTTTCGATCATGGCGCCGTTCCCGGGGCCCATCCCGGAGAAACAGCCGAAGGCGAAGTTGGCGCTCATGAAGAATTCCTGGGCGGCTTCGGCGATGATCAGGGGGATACCCTGTCCGCCGTAATCGGGCTTGAGCGGCAGGGCAAACCAGCTACCCTCCTTGAAGACATTCCAGCAATCGTGAAACGACCGGGGAACGGTAACCTTGCCCTGGTCAAAATGGCATCCCTCGCGATCTCCGTCCTGAAAGGTCGGCGCGATATCATTGGCCGCGATCTTCTGGGCCTGGTCGAGGATCATGTCGAAATCCTCCATCGTAAAGGCCGAATACGGCTCGAATTCGAGCAGACGCTTAATTCCCAGATGTTCCTTCAGGACGAACTTGACGTCCCGGTCGTCGCGCTTGTAAAAATTCTGCCCCATGAAAACCTCCCTCAAAAATTTGGCCCCGGGTACCGGACATCGGGCTTCAGGAACCCCGGCCCTCGCACGTTCCGATCCTGCACGCGAATCGGCTCTCCGCCGGAAACCCCGGCCCGGCCGATCGTTCTCTTAAGATTTTTCGCCCTCCACCTTCTTGGAAAACCCTCGCCGCAGGACCATCATGATCTGACCCCGCGCTTCCTCGACGGGGAATTCCTCCTTGTTGAATTCCGGATTGTAGACGTACTGGCGGATCGTGGCATCCACCGCCCCGTGCATGATGATGGTGGCCAGGATCGGCGAGACATCCGCGGCGAAGACACCCTGCTCCTGCCCCTCGTGAAAAATCTCCATCAGGCCGCGGAAGAACAGGTTGTAGAGCTTCCAGTTTTCCGGGTTGTAGAATTTGTCCAGTCGGGGAACATCCATGATCATGACCTTGAGGAGATCGGGGTTTTGCCGGTAACTGCGGAAGATGAAGTCGATCACCATCCCCAGTTGTTCCTCCGGGCCGGACCCCTGTTCTCGCACCTGCCTTACCTTGGCGATCAGGAGATTCCAACGTTCCTGAAAAATGGACATGAGGATGTCGTCCTTGCTTCGGAAGTAGTGGTACAGAGAGCCGTACGCCACCCCGGCCTCGTTCGAAATATCCAGGGTCCGGCTGGAGTAGTACCCCTTCTCGGCAAAGACCTTGATGGCGGCGTTCAGGATGATGTCCTTCTTCTGGGTGGTTGCTTCATCCATAAGCGGGTCCCCCGTCCATGAAGTGACTGATCAGTCAATCGACACACTCATAGTGATAAAACCAACGCCTGTCAAGCAATAAATTCCGCCCGGGGCGGATATATTTTCAAGAACCCGGGATCACGGGAGAATCAAACGTTTTCCCCCTTGCCCGTCACGATACGCCGAGCCTCTTCATGACCGCCAGGAGTTCCGCCACGGTGGCCGCCGACTGCTTCAGCGCCGCCGTTTCGGTTTCGGTCAACTTGAGCTCGATGATCTGTTCGATCCCCCCGGCGCCCAGCTTGACCGGCACCCCCATAAACAGACCCCGAATCCCGTACTCGCCATCCAGATACGCGGCACACGGAAGGATCTTTTTCCTGTCCCTCAAGATCGCCTCCGTCATTTCGACGGCGGCCGAGGCGGGGGCGTAGTAGGCGCTGCCCGTTTTCAGGAGCTGGACGATCTCGGCGCCCCCCTGCCGGGTTCGTTCGACCAGCGCGGCGATTCTCTCCTCCGGGATCAGTTCCGTGATGGGCACCCCGGCCACGGTCGACTACCGGGGCAGCGGGACCATCGTGTCTCCATGTCCCCCGAGAACGCCGGCCTGAACGTTGTCCGCCGAAACTTTGAGCTCCATCGCAATGAAGGCCCGGAACCGCGCCGCGTCCAGAACGCCGGCCATGCCCACGACCCGCTCCCGTGGAAAACCGCTGGCCTCGAGGGCAACGTGGCACATGGCGTCCAGTGGATTGCTCACGACGATCAGGATGGCGTGCGGAGAATGGCGGACGGCTTCGGTCACCACCTGCCGCATGATCTTCATGTTCGTCGCGAGGAGGTCGTCCCGGCTCATCCCCGGCTTCCGGGCGATGCCGGCCGTCACGATGACGATGTCCGAACCGGCCGAATCCGCGTAACGGTTCGTCCCGACGATCCGGCAGTCGTGACGCTCGATGGGGGCGGCCTCCGTCAAATCGAGGGCCTTGCCCTGGGGAACCCCCTCCACGATATCAACGAGGCAGACCTCGCACAGCGCCTTCTCCGCGAGACGCTGTGCCGCCGTGGCGCCCACATTCCCGGCACCGACCACCGTGACCTTTTTCTGCATGCAAATCCCCCTTTTCCGGCTTGACACGCGGGGACGTTCACGAAAAACACGAGAAAGTCCACCGCGCGCTTCGACCGTCTCCTTATCTCAATTCGTCGCCGAACTCAAGAGACTGGATGACATGAAACGCGGACGCCCGTGAAAAGGTTGGACCCCTTCCGCCGAGGGCGGAAACCCGAAATCCGACGGGCGGCGCCCCCTTCATTTTCCGGTTGCAATTCCGCCCGGGAAGGGGTAGACAGTGACGCTTTTCTGAATGATTCCGGCGGGGCAAGAACCGTAATGCGTTGAGGAGCACGCCACCGTGCGGCGGCCCGATCCCAGCGGCGCAAAAAGGCCCACCAAGGAGGAGGGGTATGGGAAAACTGTTCGGAACGGACGGCGTGCGGGGGGTCGCCAATCAATACCCCATGACCGCGGAAATGGCCCTGAACATCGGCCGGGCCACAGCCCTGCAGTTCAAGCGGGCAGGGCATGCCCCGAAAATCATTATCGGCAAGGACACCCGGGTTTCCGGTTACATGCTTGAGAATGCACTCGTATCCGGGATTTGTTCCATGGGGGTGGATGCCATCCTGGTCGGGGTGCTCCCTACACCGGGCATCGCCTACCTGACCAACAGCATGCGCGTCGACGCCGGCATCGTCATCTCCGCCTCCCACAACCCCTTCCAGGACAACGGCATCAAGATCTTCTCCGGCGAGGGCTTCAAGCTCCCCGACGAAAAGGAAGCGGCCATCGAAGACATGATCTTTGCGAACAACCTGGACAAACTCCATCCGTCTCCGACCGAACTGGGCAAAGCGTACCGGATGGACGATGCCCGAGGCCGCTACATCGTCTTTCTCAAGCACACCTTTCCGAAGGAGTACACCCTGGAAGGCATGAAGATCGTCCTCGACTGCGCCAACGGGGCCGCCTATCGCGTTGCCCCGGAAACCTTCCTGGAACTGGGGGCGGAGGTCGTCACCCTGTTCGATCAGCCCAACGGGAGGAACATCAACGCGACCTGCGGCTCGCAGCACCCGGAAGGTTTGGCCCAGGAGATCCTGCGACAAAAGGCCGACGTGGGGTTCGCCTTCGACGGCGACGGCGACCGCTGCATCGCGGTGGACGAGACGGGCACGGTCCTGACCGGCGACCAGATCATCGCCCTGTGCGCATACGTCATGAAAAAGGAAGGGACCCTGACGAACAACCTTGTCGTGCGGACCGTCATGAGCAACATCGGGCTGACCGTGGCTTTCGAAAAGCTCGGCATCGACTCGATCATGACCAGGGTGGGGGACCGTTACGTCCTGGAAGAGATGCAGGCCCGCGGATCCGCCATCGGCGGCGAGGATTCCGGACACATCATCTATCTCAGGGAGCACACTACCGGGGACGGCATTCTGACCGCGCTGCAGGTCGTCGCCGCAATGAAAAAGGAGAGCAAACCCCTTTCCGAACTGGCCCGGGTCATGACCGTCTTTCCGCAGTCCCTGATCAACGTGGATACGAAGTCTCGTCCGGAGATCGCGACGGTTCCGCAAATCATGACTGTCATCCGGGAGGTGGAGGCGGGCCTGGGAAGCCAGGGGCGCGTGCTCGTCCGATATTCCGGCACCCAAAACATGTGCCGGGTTATGGTGGAGGGGCCGACGCCGGAAGAGACGGACCGGGCCTGCCGGCAGATCGCCGACGCCGTAAAGGCCGCCATCGGATAGCCGATCCGGAACGGGGCCCGGGCACCGTCCGGACGTTCTCAGCCATCGTCCGGGGCGCACCGGGCGGGGAGGGGTGACATCCGCACGAACCGAGGGGGGGTACTTTATCATGCCGTTTACGGTCATCATCACCCGTGACTTTGACCAGATGAGTGAAGTGGCCGCCGAGATCGTCATTCAGCGGATCCAGGAGCGGCTACAGGAGAAGGCCTCCTGCATCCTGGGCCTCGCCACGGGAAACAGCCCGACCGGGCTTTACAAGCATCTGGCCAAGGCCGTCAACTCCGGGAACATCGACGCCGCCCGGATCCGCACGTTCAACCTCGACGAGTATATCGGTCTTCCGGGGGAAAACGCGCAGCAGAGGGCCCTCCATCCGGAGGGCTACAGCTTTTTCATGATCCAGGAACTCTTCGGGCTTCTGCAAAGAAAGTTTGGCGCGACATATGTCCCCTGGGGCACCCTGGTGGATCAGGAACGGCTGGCGGCGGAGCTGGCGGACCACCCCGAAGACTGGTCGGAACAGGGCGAAGACCGGGGCCGGGCCATCGTTATCCGCGCCGATGCGCGCTCGGACTACCTGAAGTGGATCCGCCGCGAGATTCTCGACGCCTACCGCGAAAAAATCGAGGCGGACGGCGGCATCGATCTGCACGTCATCGGCGTGGGCGGTCGAGGCCACGTCGCCTTTCACGAGTCCGGCATCCCCTTCGAGGATAACACCATGCTCCTCGTCCGTCTGGACGACAACACCGTGGCCAACGCCGTTGCCGACGGGCACTTCCGCTCCCGGAAGGAAAGCCCCTGCTACGCCGTCTCCATGGGCGCGGAGCTCGTCTACCGCGCCGGCACCGTTCTCCTCCTCGCCAACGGAACGCGCAAGACGGCGCCCGTCGCTGACTCTCTCCTGAACGACCCGACGCCGCTCGTCCCCATCTCCTACGGGCAGATCTACGCCCGTCGGGGGGGAGACCTGATTTACGTCCTGGACCGCGCCGCCGCCGCCCGGATCCTGGAGCAGCCGGAGCGCCTCCGGGAGCGGGGGATCCGGCTCGAAGATATCAGCGCGGACGGCGCGAAGGTCCGGGTGCGGGAATTGACGTTTGCCCGCGATCCGGAGATGGGGCAGATGGGCTGACGCTCAGACGTGGTTTCGTAGCATGAGCTCCAGCGGATGGGGGTTCAGGTAAACCTGTCTTTTCAGATAGGGCTCGTCATACCGCCGAACGTAGTGACCCAGGAGCGTCAGGGGAACGACGAGGGGCACGAGTCCCCGATGATACCGGTCGATGACGTTTCGGAGTTCCTCCTTTTCGTCCGCCGTCAATCGCTTCTTGAAGTATCCCGCCATATGATCGAGGACGTTCGTGTTCTTGCGCGTCGTCGCCGGCAGTTTCAGCCCCTCCATCATGCCCCGCAGATAGGCCTCGCGGAGCGCCCGCAGCGGACGGCGCTCCGGATTGGCGACCAGACGGCCCAGCAGGGTGACGTGTTTCGGGCTGTGGGAGAGAAGCAGGAGCTTGTGTTCGGCGTGAAACCGGACTAGGTCCGCCATCCGGCCCCCGTCCCGCCAGAGTTCCCGCCAGCGGTGGTAGACGAAGATCCGCTCCAGGAAGGTCTCCCGGAGGGACGGGTCATGCAGGCGGCCGTCTTCCTCCACCGGCAGTAGCGGAAACCGCTCCATCAGTGCCGCGGCGAAAATGCCCACGCCCTTCTTGACCGGCGAGCCCCCGGTGTCCGGATAGACCTTCACGGCCGCCATGCCGGAACTCGGAGATTTGCTCTTGAAAACGAAGCCGCCGAGACCCTCGCGCTCCAGGGCGGAGAGCCGTTCCCGGGCCCAGCGTTTCATGCCGTCCGTGTGGTCCACGGCGGTGCGGATCGTGACCAGGCGGGGCCGCTCCGGATCGCCGACGAGGCGCATGGCCTCGCGGGGGACGCCGAGGCCGTACTCGACCTCCGGGCAGACCGGCACCCAGTCGAAATAGCGGGACAGGGTGTGCGTCAGGTAGCGATCCTCTTGGTGACCGCCGTCATACCGGACATGCTTCCCCAGAAGACAGGTGCTGATACCGACCCGGATCTTTTCCAAAGGCGTCCCTATTGCGAACCCGGCCGCTCCCGCGGCTCGGGGTCACGCTCCGCGGTCGTCCGCCGGCGTCGTTCCAAAGAGGCCTTGCGCTGTTCCTCCCGGCATGCCGCGCACCCGTCGTCGAAACCGCACTGGCCCTGACAAGGCTCATCTCTCAACGGCATGGGCCCGCGTGAACCTCACGACTCCTTAAGATAGAACTGCATCTTGAGATCGCCGACCTCCACCATGTCTCCATCCTTGAGATCACAGCGCTGCTCGACCTTCTTGCCGTTCACCTTCAGGTCCTTGCCGCCCGAAGGATTGATGAAATACCCGTCCTTTCGACGGTTCACGAGGGCGGCCACCTTCGGGGCGAAAAACCCCTTGAGCTTGATCAGGGCCCCGTCGTCCTTGCCGATCGTGGTGATCCGGTCCTTCAGGAGATAATCCTTCTTCTCCGTCACCCCCTGCACGATGAGAAAGCCCCCCAGCACGTCGAGCTTTTCCGTCGACACCAGGATCTTCTTCTGCTCGGTGGGCGACAGCACCATCGTTTCGTCCATCGAATGGCCCCGGAGCGCCGGTTTCTTGACCTGGTCCTCTCCCGGCTTTTCGGAAAAGTACTCCAGCGTGTGGTTACCGATCAGGATGACATCCCCGTTGTTCAGGATATATTTGGACACCTTTTTCCCGTTGATGAAGGTCCCGTTGAGGCTGTTGAGATCCTCGACGCTGAAATCCTGTTCCTCTTTCACGATCCGGGCATGGGATCCGGAAACGGCCTGATTGTCGATCACGAGGTCATTTCCTTCTTTCCTGCCGATGGTCAGGATGTCCTGCGTCAATGGCACCTCCTTGATGACGGCATCCTTAAACTTGACCTGGATCTTCGCCATGCTTCACCTCCTGCGCCCCCTGAAGAAATTGATGAATGATGCAAGCCAACCGGTGTTGGCCAGATAAGCCACGACAACGGTGATATTGTCCCTGCCGCCGTTCTCATTGGCGATCTTCACCAACGTCTGGCAGGCAAGTGCCGGATCGCGGGTGGAAAGGACAATCGTCAAAATGTCGTCATCCGAAACCATGTTGCTCAGGCCGTCGGAACAAAGGACCAGGACATCGTCGGCCAGGAGGGTCATCTCCTCCAGATCCACCTCGACATCGGCTTCGGTCCCGAGGGCCCGGGTCAGGATATTCTTGATTTCCGATCGATCCGCTTCCTCGCGGGTGATCAGGTCCCGCTTGACCTGTTCGGCCACCACGGAGTGATCGTCGGTCAGCTGCTCAATGTTCCCGTACCGGATGAGATACAGCCGGCTGTCTCCGACATGGGCAATGCTGAGCTTGTTTTTCCGGATCAGCGCGGCCACGACGGTCGTTCCCATGCCCTGCCACTGGGCATTGCTCTCGGAGGCTTCGTAGACGGCCATATTGGCCAGACGAACCGCCGAACCGAGCCGGTTGGTCAACTCGGAACGATCCTCGTCGTAGTCCCCGACCTGGGGGGACGGCCCCGTACCCGCGTCGGCGAAATAGCCCCGGATCAGATCCATGGACATCTTGCTCGCCACCTCGCCCGAGGCGTGCCCGCCCATGCCGTCCGCCACCGCCAGCAGCCCCTGTTCCGGCAGGAGGCAAAAGGCGTCCTCGTTGTTCGCCCGAACCCGCCCGACATCCGTTTGCCCGGCGGCGCGCAGCTCAAATACCTTCATGAGACGACCTTCATCAGTTCCTGAAGATCATCGACCAACTCCTTCCCGTGCTGATAACGCTGCGACTTGTCCTTTGCGAGGAGCTTGCCGATGATCGTTTCGAACTGCTCCGGCAAATCCGGAGCCATCTCTCGCACCGACGGCGGCGGCGTCGTCGTGATGTTGAAGATGAGGGTGGCGATGCTGTCGCCGGCAAACGGTTTCTCGCCCGTGAGAAGCTCAAAAAACACAACCCCCAGGGAAAAGAGGTCGGAGGCGCCGTCCACCTTCTGGCCCGCGATCTGCTCCGGCGACATGTAGCTTGGCGTCCCCATGATGACGCCGGTTTGCGTCTTGGAACTCGCCATGACCCGCGCAATACCGAAATCCGCCACCTTGATTTCCCCGTTGTTCAGGATCATGATGTTCGCCGGTTTGATATCCCGATGCACGATTCCGCTGGCATGGGCGTAATCGAGCGCGCCGGCCACGGAGGAGATGATGCGGACGACTTCAGCCCGGGGCAGGAGTTGATCCTTCTGGCAGTTCTTGGCCAGATCCGCGCCGTCCAGCAGCTCCATGGCCATGTAGGCGATCTCGTAATCCTCGCCCACGTCGTAGATGGTGACGATGTTCGGGTGGGCCAGCTTGCCGGCGGCCTCCGCCTCCCGGAAAAACCGCGACTTGATGTCGGCGAGCTGTTCCTCGTCGAACTCCTCGTAGCGCAGGGTCTTGATGGCCACTTCCCGGTTGATCTTGGGATCCTTTCCGAGATACACGGTCCCCATGGCCCCGCGGCCGAGTTCCTTCATGATCTCGTAACGGCCCAGGGTCGGACGGGTCTGGGCGTTTTCCACGATGACCGTGGTATCCTTCCGGGCACCGCCCGCGCCGAAGATCACCGTATCGCCCACGGCCTTGAGTTTCTTGATCCGCTCCTCGATGTCCTTGAAGCTCCCGGCCGTTACCACGTGTTCGTACACGGCTACCGCCTTGTTGAACATCCGTTTCCGCTCGAAATCCAGACCGAGGTTGTAGAGCAGTTCCTTGACGGCCTCATCCTCCACGGGACATTTGCGGAACTTTTCAAAAGCCATGTCCAGCATGCCCTGCCCTTGGAAGGAGAGTCCGAGCATCTTGTTCGTCTCCACGCTGTCCGCCTCGATCCGCTCCTTCGATTTCTCCGTGAAGAGGTATCCCCGTGAAACGACGATCGTGTATCCCACGAGCAGAAGCAGCGTCGGATAGAAGACCTTGAGCCAAATCCCCTCCGCCAGCATGAAATAGGCCGCCGTCACCAGCCAGGCCACGAGCAGGACGGACGAGATGAGGGCGCTGATTCCCGCCTTCAGATGGGGGATCCCCAAGGCCAGGAACAAACCGAACAGGATCAGAATGCC
This sequence comes from Syntrophales bacterium, assembly GCA_023230905.1. Taxonomy (GTDB): domain Bacteria; phylum Desulfobacterota; class Syntrophia; order Syntrophales; family UBA2251; genus UBA2251. Next base: position 28,234 of record JALNWL010000002.1, on the reverse strand, counting down.
GATCTCCAGCAGCGTCGCCCAACCGGGACGGACGATATGGTCGTTGTTCAGGATGTTGCTGATGGCGTTCGCGGTGATGAGCACGGAGGGCATGGTCGTACCGATGGGCGTCACCTGCATCGTCCCCAGACCCGTCGCCGTCGGGGCGATGATGACGATCTTGTTGCGGAACGATTCGGGCGCCACGCGGTTGTTGAGGACCTCGACGAAGGGATAGGCCTCATAACTGCCGCTGTAGCTGATGAGCATCCGACCCTGTTCGTGGATCGGGATGCGGATCCTCCGAAACGTGAGCGCTTCGCCGATCACCATATCTTTCAGATCATACCCGAGGTACTCGAGGGACAGCTGGAGGCTCAGAGAAGGGAAGACCCGGCCGCCGTAGTCGATCAGGAGGCAATCGTTTCGCACGGCGCCGTCGCTGTCAGCGGCGAGGTTGATGTGTCCCAGGGCCAGTGCCGGGTCTGAAAATTCGGGAACGGGCGGGATGAGTTCCCGGGCCGTCACCAAGTCGGGCGGACTGGCAAAAGAAACGGAGTTGCGCGCGAGCGCCTCGGCCATGCCGGCGCTGTCCATCAGGACGGGACCGCCGAGAACGAAGAAAAAGGGCAGAACGACCCGCTGGGAAGCCGCGATCGCCGTGCTCAGCGCCGCGTCATGGTCCAGGTTTTTCTCGGCCGTCTTCAGCGTGGCGTAGATTTCCGCGACCGATGCACTGCTCTGCAGCCCCGGCTTCGCCTCGATGGAGGCAGTGACATCCCGGATGGCCTGCAATCCCCGGTTTGTGTCCCGTTCGGAATACAGGATATTGAGGCCGATGACCTTGGCGCCGTATCCTTGGAGAAGGTCAATCATCCGGGCGATATGGCTCCGCGGCCACGGCCAGCGACCCAGGGCGTTGATGCTGCTGTCGTCGATGGCAACGACGACGACCGGCGAGGCGGTCGGCCCCTCCCGGAGGTTGATCCCCAGATCGTAGAATTTGTATTCCAGAAACTCGACCGGCGACCAGCGGAGGGCATACACACCGAGGATCAACAGGGTGAGAATGACACCGATAAACACATCGGTCCGAAAGACCTTCGTTTTTTTCATCACGTTTTTACCTGGTTTTCAGTCAATAGCCTCTGAACCCGGGAACCGTGCAGGCGGGTGCCTCCTCCCTCTCTCGCCCCCCCCGGCGGCTCCGCCATCCATGGCTTGGAAACGCGCCGCCCGACCGGACGGCGACCGGAAGTGCTCCCTCCGACGTCCGATGGCTGTCACGCTAAATAAAATCCTTTTTCTTGTCAACAATTTTCATTCATTTTTCGTTCAGTTCGGGGATCAGCCCTTCGAACCGCTCATCCCGACCTCAAGGCCGCCAGGACCTTCGGGACCGTATCGGCCGGGCTGATCTTGTACCAAACCGCGAGGATCTTCCCGTCGGCATCGATCAAAAAGGCCGAGCGGACGATTCCGAAATACGTCTTGCCGTAAAGGGATTTCTCCTGCCAGACGCCATAGTCCTCCGCCACGGCGTGGTCCGGGTCGGACAGGAGGGGAAAACTCAGCTTCAGCCTGTCGCTGAACGTCTTCTGCGCCGCGACGGAATCGGGACTGATCCCCACGGCGCCGGCTCCCAGGGCGTCGAGTTCGGCCCGTGCGTCCCGCACGGCCTCGGCCTGCTTCGTTCACCCGGAGGTCCCGGCTTTGGGATAGAAATAGACGAGAAGCTTCCGTCCCTTGAAGTCCGACCGTTTCACCACGATGTCCGCCGCATCCCTAAGGGAAAAGGCCGGGGCCGCGTCACCGACGTTGAGCTTCGCCATCGTCCGCCTCCTGTGGTCCGCCGACGATAAGCCCGGCGGGGCTGGGGGAATGCCTAGACGATCCCCGAAATAGTTCCGGCGTCGTCAATATCGATGTGGTACGCGGCCGGCGATTTCGACAGGCCCGGCATGCGCAGGATCTCACCGGTGATGGGGATCAGGAACCCCGCCCCGGAGGCGATCTTGATTTCCCGCACGGTGACAATGAAGTCCCGCGGCATGCCGAGGAGACTCGGATTGTCCGACAGGGACTGCTGGGTCTTGGCGATGCAGACGGGCAGTTTGTCAAAGCCGAACCTGCGGATGAGGTCCAGGTTACGCTTGGCCAGCGGCCGGTAGTCGATGGACACCGCGCCGTAGATCTCACTGGCAATCGTGAAGATCTTGTCCTCCACCGGCTGCTCCCAGTCATACAGGGTGCGGAACGTCCCGGTCGCGCCTGCGATGAGCCGGACCGTCTTTTCCGCGAGATCCAGGCCGCCCTCGCCGCCCAGCCGGAAGATGTCCGCCGGCGCGATATTCATCCCCTCGCGCTCCGCGGCGTCCACCACCGCCCGGACCTCCTCGTCCGTGTCGGACGGAAACCGGTTCAGGGCGATGATGCAGGGGACGTTGAATTTGTCGATATTTCCGTAATGCTTCCTCAAATTCGCCATGCCCAGGACCGCCGCCCGGGCATTCGGTGCGTTCAGGTCCTCGCGGGCCACGCCGGCGTGGTACTTGAGGGCGCGCACCGTGGCCACCAGGACGACGATCCGGGGGTTGAGTTCGCCGTAGGGCGCCACGATGTCGAAGAACTTCTCCGCGCCCAAGTCGAAGCCGAAGCCCGCTTCCGTCACCACGTAATCCGCCAGGCGGAGCGCGAGATCGGTGCCCATGACGCTGTTGGTCCCCTGGGCGATGTTGGCGAAGGGCCCGCCATGAATGATGGCCGGCACCCCTTCCGTCGTCTGCACCAGGTTGGGAAGCAGGGCGTACTTCAGTAGGGCCGTGACCGCGCCTTCGACCTTGAGGTCGCCCGCGATGACGGGCTTGTCGTCATAGGTGAAGCCCACCAGAATCTTGCGGATCTTGTCCTTCAATTCCGCATAGGACCTCGACAGGCAGAGGATGGCCATGATTTCGCTCGACGGGACGATGTCGAACCCCGTCTCGCGGGGAACGCCGTTCGTCGATCCCCCGAGGCCGATCACGATGTCCCTGAGCGACCGGTCGTTCATGTCGACCACGCGGCGCCAGGTGATCTTTCGGGGGTCTATGTTTAAGGGATTGCCGTGGAAGACGGCGTTGTCCACGAGGGCCGACAGGAGGTTGTGCGCGCTTTCCACCGCCGGGAAGTCGTTGGTGAAGTGGAGGTTGATGTCGTCCACGGGCAGGACGCGGGACAGGCCGCCGCCGGTCGCCCCCCCCTTGATGCCGAACACCGGCCCCAGCGACGGCTCCCGGAGCGCCGCGATCGTGGACTTCCCCAACCGGGCCAAAGCCTGCGCGAGGCCGATCGACACCGTTGTCTTGCCTTCGCCCGCGGGTGTGGGCGTCATGGCCGAGACGAGGATCAGGTTCGAATCGTCCCGGCGAGGAAAGCGCCGGATCGCCTCGAGGCGGACCTTCGCCTTGTAGCGGCCGTAATATTCCAGATCCTCTTCCCGAAGACCGATGGTGGACGCGATGTCCCGGATCGGCCGGAGCCGCTCGGGGACGGATGGTTTTTCCGAAGTTCCCATGGTTATTTGTTGATCACCGCGTCGAACCGGATGTCGATGTTGTACTCGTCGCTGATGCGGTTGAGGTCGTTTTTCAGTTCGAGGATCTTCACCGCGGGCGGCAGGGAAAAGTAGCAGATCATCTGGAACACGTTGGCGCCCGTCACCGGATTGTTGTCCACGTTGGTTGCGATGTCGTCGATGCTGATCCCGCGCTGCTGGAACGTCTTGCTGATCTGGTGGATGATGCCCGGGCGGTCGATGGCCGTCGCGATGAGCTTGTAGGGGATCGACGGCAGGACCTCCCGGTGACTGGGCGCCTTGGTCTTCCGCACGTAGACGTCCAGCCCCGTTTTCTTTCGGAGCGTGTCCAGATCGCCGATCAGACGTTCGATGTCGTCCGTTTTCCCCGACGTGAGGATGATCATGCCGAACTCACCCCCCAGGACGCAGCCGCGCGCGCGCTCGATGTTGATGCCGCGCGCCGTGAAGAATTCCGCAAACTCCTTGGCCAGACCCGGGCGGTCGGGCCCCATGGATGAAAAAACGACGTAGGATCTCATGACGTCACCCCCCTGCATGTCCTGTTTGGGCATTCCGATGTTTGCTGTCCCCTCCCCTATCCCTGTTCCGGTACATTTTTCAAGTGAAAAGTACGTGCCTCGGTGCGACGGCCATCGATCCCGTTTGACAATCCCCCTCCCGATGCGTATAAACTCCTCAATAGGGGATGATGGGAGTTCGACGCCGAACGGACCTCATCCGTCGTCGGCGGCGCGGTTCTGATCCGCCGCCGCTTCACTCGGGAAAAGGAGGGCAGCATGAAGGCATCCTTGAAACTCAACCGGCGGGGCTTTCTCACGGCCACGGGTGGAGCGGCCCTGATCGGCGCGGCGAGCGCGCTGGGAACGCCCCGCGAGGCGATGGCCGGCCGGGGAAGGCTCGCGACGCTTATCGACCTGACCCGTTGCAACGGCTGCGACGGGCGGGACGTCGCGGCCTGCGTTTCCGCCTGCAAGACGGCCAAGGCCGGCGTTGTCCCGCCGCCCGTGGATCCGATCCCCGTTCCCTTTCCGACGCGCAAGGTCGAGGACTGGTCCAAGCGACAGGCGGTGTCGGACCGTCTCACGCCGTACAACCTCATTTACATCCAGAAGGCGGAAGTGGATACGGGCGGACGGAAGACGACGGTGTTCATCCCGCGGCGGTGCATGCACTGCGACAACCCGGCCTGTGCCACGCTTTGCCCCTTTTCCTCCAACCACAAGTTCGAAAACGGAGCGGTCGTCATCGACCAGGATACCTGCTTCGGCGGCGCCAAGTGCAAGACGGTCTGCCCCTGGGAGATCCCGCAGCGACAATCCGGGATCGGGATCTATCTCAAGGTCCTGCCGACGCTGATGGGAAACGGGGTTATGTACAAATGCGATCTCTGCAATGACCTTATCGAAGCGGGGAAGACACCGGCCTGCATCGCGGCCTGTCCAAGGCAGGCCATGGCCATCGGGCCGCGGGAGGAGATTTTCGCCCGGGCGGAGGCGCTGGCGAAACGGATCGGGGGCCACCTTTACGGCAAGGAGGAAAACGGCGGCACCTCGACCCTCTACATTTCCCCCGTGCCCTTCGCCGACCTGAACGCCGCCGTTCAGACCGGTCCCGGCCGACCCCACCTTCAGCCGGTTGCACGGCGCATGGCGGGCTCGGACGGCCTGGGCAAGGTCGTCCTCGCGGCCCCGGCCTTGGGCGTGGCGGCGGGTATCGTCGGGGTCTTCGCCGCGATCTCCAGACGCAAAGACCGATCGGGAAAGGAGGAATAGGCCATGTCCCAGGATATCCGTGAAGCGGAAAACCGCGTGGTCCGGCACTCCGGACTCGAAATGGCCGAGCACTGGGCGATCGCACTCTCCGGGCTCGTCCTCCTTTTGTCGGGGATGTTCGAACTCCCGATGGCCGCGCGCTACCGGATCACCACCCTTCCCGGCCTCGCCTGGTCGGGGGATTTCATCACCTCGATCTACGTCCACTACACCGCCTCGGTGATCTTCATCGCCGCCGCGTGCTTTCACCTGGCCTACCACGCCCTCCGGGGCGAGGCCGGGCTTATGCCGAAAAAAGGTGATTTGCGCGCCTCCATCGCCGTGATCAAAACCTTCTTCGGCAAGGGGGAGGAGCCGCCCTTCGGGAAATACCTCCCCGAACAGCGCCTCGCCTACCTCGGGATGGCCGTGATCATCGCCGTTCTGATCCTCTCCGGCCTGGTCAAGACCTACAAGAACGTCTTCGCGCCCGACCTCGACTATACGCTCGTCCTCTGGGCAACGTGGCTGCACAACGCCTTCTTCGTCCTGTTCATCCTGGCCTTCGTCGCACACATCGGGGCGCTGCTGCTGCGTCCGAACTGGCCGATGATCCGGGGGATCTTCACGGGAACCGTGCGTCTGGACTACGCCCGGCGCCGCCATCCCCTCTGGATAGCAACGCTGGAACCGCCGCCTGCCCCGCCGGAAGCGGAGGAGGAACCGCCTGCGCCCCCACCTGTTCCTCCGGAAGCGACCCCGGGGATGACACCGGAAACCGTCGCCACCGAAACCGAGACGGCACTCCCGACAACTCCTCCAGAGGGGGAGGGGGTGGTGGCGCCTCCGGCGGACGAACCGGACAGCGCCACGCGGACCTGACGCGCTTCACCCGGGGTCTTTGTCGGCGAGGAGCGATGGACGCTCGCGCCCCCGGGTCGAAATCCGCCTTCAGGTCAAGTCTCTCAGGTATGGCTTGAACAGCCAGCGGATCAACGAGAGGAGGCCGATGCTCAGGACAACGGCAATGAGCACATGGAGGGAAATACCGGTCATCGCCACACCGAGGGCGGTTCCGGCGGCCGGGGGATGCTCCGTATCCGTGACGACCATCACAAAGATGGAAGCCCCGACGGCAAGAGAGTAGATCAGGATGGACGAGAACATGACCGGGTGGGGGATCAGGGAAAACAAGAATCCGCAGAACAGGCCGACCACTTGCCCCCCGATGACATTTCTCGCCTGGGCGGTTACATAGTCAGGCATCGCGAACACGATGAACGCCGAAGCGCCGATGGAGGCGATGATGACCGCATGCTGGAGGCTCAGAAAATAAAGGACAGCAAACACGGACAACGTCGCCAAAAGGCTCTGTAGCACGTAATGCTTCCAGTATCGCCTGAATTCCCCGTCAATCTTGATCAATGTTGTTCGCAAGCGACCCCCCTGACCTGTGTGTGAGCGTTGACCCGGGGAAGCAGAACTCCCGACAGACCCCGGGATTCCCCCCTTACGGAACCGTTCCGCGGCGGCGCCCGGGCACGGCGGCCAGCCGCGGCCCCCATCTTGCATATTTCCCGGATCTCATCAACAAAAGACTTTGAGAAGGCTTCTGCCGAGCAATATCGGCAGATTCCGACGTTGCTTTACGCTGGGCTTTCTGATAAAAAGCCCGCATTACGTGAGACGGGAACAGCCATGCTCAACCGCATCGAAATCGGGTTTCGGGAAGGGATCCGGGACGCCCTGGGTGAAAAGATCCGGAGACGGATCGTCGAACACTTGGGTCTGGCCGTGGATCGGGTCCGGACGGTGGACGTTTACACCATCGAGGGCGATCTGACGACGGCGGAACTGGAGGCGGCGGCCGCGGGGCCGCTCTCCGATCCGATCATCCAGACCTGGAGCGTCAATCGCGCCCTCGCCGATCGGTTCGACTGGCTCGTCGAGGTGGGCTTCCGCCCCGGCGTCACGGACAACGTCGGCAAGACGGCGGGCGAGGCCATCCGTCTCCTCCTCGGCCGCGCAGACGCCGTTTTCGTGCGGGTCTACACCTCGCGGCAGTACATCCTGAACGGCCCGCTCGGTCGGGCGGAGGCCGAAAGGATCGCCGCGGACCTTCTCGCCAACGACCTCATCGACCGGACGCACATCTTCGACGGAAAGACCTGGGATCCCGCCCGTGGCGTCGCCCCCTGCGCACCGAAGGTCGCGGGCGAAGACCGACCCCGGCTGGAGGAAATCGACCTCGACGTCGACGATGCGGCGCTTCTCGAGATCAGCAGCGCCCGCGTGCTCGCCCTGAACCTGGAAGAAATGCGCAAGCTCCGCGACCACCTGAAAGATCCGGACGTCCTTCGAGAACGGGCACGCGTCGGGCTGGGCGCCCGAATGACCGACGCGGAGCTGGAGTGCCTCGCGCAGACCTGGTCGGAACACTGCAAGCACAAGATCTTCAACGCCCGGATCAGCTACGACGACGGGACGGGCCGCGTCCGCGTCATCGATTCCCTCTTCGACACGTACGTCAAGGGGGCGACCCGCGCCGTCCGGGCGCGGATGGGCGAAAGCGACTGGTGCCTGTCGGTCTTCGTCGACAACGCCGGCGTCATCCGGTTCGACGAACACTGGAACCTCGTCTTCAAGGTGGAGACCCACAACTCCCCGTCCGCGCTGGACCCCTATGGCGGGGCGCTCACCGGCATCGTCGGCGTCAACCGCGATCCGTTCGGCACGGGCCGCGGGGCAAAACTGATCTTCAACACGGACGTCTTCTGCTTCGCGCCCCCGGATTACGCGCAACCCCTGCCGCCCCGGATCATGCACCCGCGGCGCATCTACGAGGGCGTCCGCGAGGGCGTGGAGCACGGCGGCAACAAGAGCGGCATCCCCACGGTGAACGGCTGCCTCGTCTTCGATGACCGCTATCTCGGCAAGCCCCTGGTCTACTGCGGCACCGGCGCGGTCATGCCCGCCCGGCTCGACGGACAGCCGACCCATGTCAAGGAGATCCTCCCCGGCGACCGGATCGTCATGACGGGCGGCCGGATCGGAAAGGACGGCATCCACGGGGCAACCTTTTCCTCCGGGGAGCTTCACGAGAGCTCCCCCGTCACGGCCTTCCAGATCGGCGACCCGATCACCCAAAAGAAGATGACGGATTTCCTTCTCGTCGCCCGGGACCGCAACCTCTACCGCTGTCTCACGGACAACGGCGCGGGCGGGCTCTCCTCCTCCGTGGGCGAGACGGCCCAACTCGCCGGCGGCTGCGACCTGGACCTCGCGAAGGCGCCCCTGAAGTACGCCGGCCTCGACCCCTGGGAGATCCTCATCTCCGAATCCCAGGAGCGGATGACCGTCGCGGTGCCTCCGGAGAAGATCGGCGCCTTCCTGGCGCTCGCCGCGAAGATGGACGTGGAGGCCACCGACCTGGGGTGCTACACCGACTCGGGCCGCTTTCACATCCGGTACGGCGACAAAACCGTGGCATTCCTCGACATGGACTTCCTCCACGACGGCGTCCCCCAGCTCAAGCTCTCGGCCTGCTGGACGCCGCCGGTCCACGCGGAGCCGGACTTCCCGGAGCCAGCGGACCTGGGGACGGCCCTGAAGGCGATGCTCGCGCGGCTCAACATCTGCAGCAAGGAGTCCGTCGTCCGCCAGTACGACCACGAGGTCCAGGGGGGGAGTGTCGTCAAGCCCCTGGTCGGCGCCGCGAACGATGGTCCATCGGACGCCGCCGTGATCCGGCCCTTCCTCGACAGCTTCGCGGGTGTGGTCGTGGCCAACGGGATCTGCCCCCGCTATAGCGATCTCGATGCCTACCAAATGGCGGCGGCGGCCATCGATGAGGCGGTCCGCAACGCCGTTGCCGTGGGAGGAACGCTGGACCACCTGGCGGGTCTGGACAACTTCTGCTGGTGCGACCCGGTGGAATCCGAAAAGACGCCGGACGGCGCCTACAAGCTCGCCCAGCTCGTCCGGGCGAACGAGGCCCTTTACGACGTGACGACCTGCTACGGCGTGCCGTGCATCTCCGGCAAGGACAGCATGAAAAACGACTACGCCATCGGCAACACGAAGATCTCGATCCCGCCGACCCTGCTGTTCTCCGTCTTCGGGCGGATCGACGATGTCCGCCGGGCGGTGACGATGGACGCCAAGAAACCGGGCGACCTTGTTTATATCCTGGGAATGACCTACAATGAACTCGGCGGATCGGAGTGGTATGCCCTGAACGGTTTTGTCGGAAACACCGTCCCCCGGGTCCGTCCGGAAACGGCCAAGGCCCGCTACGACGTGCTGGCCCGGGCTATCCGACTGGGTCTCGTCGCCTCGTGCCACGACTGCGCGGACGGCGGCCTGGGCGTCGCCCTGGCCGAGACGGCGTTTGCCGGGGGGATGGGAATGGACGTCGATCTCGCAAAAGTCCCGGCGGAGGCCGTCGGGCGGAACGACGTCCTGATCTTCTCGGAAACGCCGAGCCGGTTCCTCGTGACGGTCTCCCCGGACCGGGAGTCGGCCTTCATAGAACAGTTTCGGGGGCAGACCGCCGCCCGGATCGGCACGGTCACGACGGACGGGCGTCTCCGCCTGTGGGGATTGCGGGGGGAGGCCCTCCTGAGCGAGGAGATCGGCGCCCTCAAGGCCGCCTGGCAGCGCCCGTTGAATTTCTGAAGGGGCGCCCCGCGGCGGGACAGGGTCGAAAGAGGTCTGGCGCGCGAAGGGAGCGCGATTCTCAAGGGTCTCAAAGGGTGGAGAAGCAAACGATATGGCCCCAACGGTCAAATGCATCGTCCTTACCGGCAACGGCACCAACTGCGAGATGGAGATGGCCCACGCCTGCCGTCTCGCCGGCGCCGAGGTCGTGGAGATCGTCCACCTGAGCGAACTCCTCTGCGGGGAGAAGCGCCTGGAGGACTATCATTTCCTGAATCTGCCGGGGGGATTCCTGGACGGGGACGACCTCGGTTCGGCCAAGGCCGGGGCCAACCGGATCCTGCATGCAAAAATCCGCGGCCGCGCGGGAGCGACGAACGCCGAGACGCGACTCTACGACCAGTTTTCCCGCTTCATCGAGGACGGAAAGTTAATCCTGGGGGTCTGCAACGGCTTTCAGCTCCTCGTCAAGCTCGGGGTGCTCCCCGCCTTCGACGCGGCGGAGCGGGCCCAGACCGTCACGCTGACGTACAACGATTCGGGTCGTTTCGAGGATCGATGGGTCCATCTCAAGGTCGATCCCGCCTCCCCCTGCGTCTATACGGAAGGCCTGACCGGCCTTTACCTCCCCGTCCGCCACGGGGAAGGGAAGTTCATCCCCGGAAGCGCGGAAGTTCTGGCGAGGCTTCACCGGGAGCACTGCATTGCGCTGCAGTACAGTACGGCCGATACCGCCACCGCCACGCTCGACTACCCCGCCAACCCCAACGGTTCGGTCGACGCCGTCGCCGGCATCTGCAGCGCCTCGGGCCGCATCTTCGGTATGATGCCCCACCCCGAGGCCTACCTCCATCGTACGAACCACCCCCGCTGGACCCGGGAAGATCTGCCGGAAACGGGGATGGGACTCGCCCTGTTCCGGAACGCCGTCTCGTTCATCAAACGTCAACGCTTGTAGGCCGGCACGCCGCGCCGCGCCCCCAAACGAAACCGAAGACCCCAGGAGGGAAGATCCATGGCCGAACGCCCCGTGTATATGACCAGCTTCGATATGGAGCGGCTCGAGAGCCTCATTCAGACCCACCGTTCGTCGTCGCCGAAGCGGAAAGCGCAGATTGACCGGCTGGAGAAGGAACTCGACCGGGCCGTGATCGTCGATCCGAAGGATATCCCGGCCGACGTGGTCACGATGAATACCAAACTGCGCCTGCGGGACGAAACCTCCGGGGAAGAAATGGTCCTGTCGCTGGTCTTTCCCGCGGATGCCAACCTGGAGAAGAACCGGGTTTCCGTGCTCGCCCCGATCGGCACGGCGCTGTTGGGCTATCGGGTGGGCGACATCATCGAATGGGAGGTCCCGTCGGGGACGAAGACCTTCCGGATCACCGAAACTCTTTACCAGCCGGAGGCCTCCGGCCACTACGACGTATAGCCGATGGATCCCGATGGTCTCCCCGCCCGGGCGGGACAGGCCGATGCGCTCCGTCCGCGCCCGTTGCGGCGGTGGGTCGACGGATCAGTCCGTGATGCCTTTGTGCGCCAGCGCCGCGGCGATGAAGCGGCTGAACAGCGGGTGGGGCGCCGTGGGACGGGACTTGAATTCCGGGTGGAACTGGCAGCCCAGAAACCAGGGATGGTCGCCCAATTCCACGATCTCTGCCAGGCGCCCGTCCGGCGACACACCGGTGATGTTCAGCCCCTTCTGAACAAGCAGATCCTTGAAGTCATTGTTGAATTCATAGCGGTGGCGATGGCGCTCGCTGATCTCGCCCTCACCGTAGGCGGCAAAGGCCAGGGACTCCGCATCGAGCACGCAGGGATAGGCCCCCAGGCGCATCGAGGCACCCATCTCCTTGACAGCTCGCTGTTCGGGCAGGAGATCGATGACCGGATGCAGGGTGGCGGCGTCGAACTCGGAGCTGTTCGCCCCGCTCAGACCGCAGACGTGCCGGGCGTACTCGACCACCGCCATCTGCATGCCCAGGCAGATGCCGAAGTAGGGGATCCGCCGGGTCCGGGCGGACTGCGCGGCCAGGATCATCCCCTCGATGCCCCGGTCGCCGAACCCGCCGGGGACAAGGACCCCGCCGGCGCCGTCCAGCAGGTGGCCGGCGCCGTCCTTCTCGATCCGCTCGGCATCGACGAAGCGCAGCTGCACCCGGCAGTCGTTGGCGATCCCGCCGTGGATGAGGGCCTCGTTCAGGCTCTTGTAGGAGTCCGTCAGGTTCACGTATTTCCCCACGATCGCGATGGTGACCTCGTGGGTGGGGTGGGTCATCCTGTTCACCACGTCCTCCCAGGCCTCGAGATGGGGCTGGCCCGTCCAGATGTTGAGGAGATCGACGATTTGACGGTCCACCCCCTCGCGATGGTAATTCAGCGGCACTTCGTAGATGCAGGAGACGTCCCGGGCGGCAAAGACGGCCCCCACCTCGACGTTGCAGAACAGGGAGATCTTCGCCTTGATGTCCTCCGTCAGGGACTGCTCGGACCGGCACAGCAGGATGTCCGGCTGGATGCCGATCTCCCGCAGGGCCTTGACGCTGTGCTGGGTGGGCTTCGTCTTCACCTCGCCCGCCGTCTTGATGAGGGGCACCCACGTCAGGTGGATGAAGATGGCGTTCTGGCGGCCGACCTCGTTGCGGAACTGGCGGATGGCCTCCAGGAAGGGGAGGCTCTCGATGTCGCCCACGGTGCCGCCGATCTCCACGATCGCGACATCGTATCCCGCCGCGGTCCCGCGGATGAAGTCCTTGATCTCGTTGGTGATGTGGGGGATGACCTGGACGGTCTTGCCCAGATAGTCTCCCCGGCGCTCCTTGGTGATCACGGAGAAGTACACCTGCCCCGTCGTCAGGTTGTTGGCCTTGCTCATCCGGGTGGAACAGAAACGCTCGTAATGGCCCAGATCGAGATCCGTCTCCGCCCCGTCGTCCGTGACGAAGACCTCGCCGTGCTGGAAGGGGCTCATCGTCCCGGGGTCCACGTTGATGTAGGGATCGAGCTTCTGGTTCGACACCCTCAGGCCCCGACACTCGAGCAGGGCAGCGATGGACGCCGCGGCCAGGCCCTTCCCCAGAGAGGAGAGGACCCCGCCGGTGATGAAGATGAACTTTGTCTTCATAGAGACTCCTCTTGCCTGAATGTTTGTCTTTTTCCCGCCCCCGCAGCCGGCCCGACCCGGGCGCGGATCTGCCCGGCAACCACCTCGACCGCTTCATCCAGCAGAACGCCGATCGGGAGGTCTTCGAGGTAGCGATCCTCCCAAGGCAGGTTGTACTCGTTGACGAGGTTCCTCAGATCCTGGTAGCGGACCCCCAGGATCTCCCGCTTCTCCTGCGTCGACAGCGCGTCGGCAAAGCGCACGTGAACGAGGAGCAGATGCCGCACCCCGCGCGTTTCCCCCCAGAGGGGGATCATCACCAGCGGGGCGCCGTCGGATTTTCCGTAGCCCGCATAAATCTTCCCGGTGTTGAGAATCGTGCGCTTGGTTCCCATCAGGGCGGCCGCCCCTTCGGCCCGGGACGCCATGTTCAGGGCGACGCCGCCGCGCTGCCGGATGCGGATCAGAGACCGCTCGTCGGGACGCCCCTCGCCGTCCAGGGGCTCGATGTCGTACAAGGTGTAGCCCGTCACGGCGGCCACGGCCTTCTGAATCCGGACCATATCCGGGATGTTCTTGCTCACCAGCCCCTTCAGCGAGAAGCCGAATTCCTTGAGGAGATCGAAGATCACCCCCCGGTGGAACAGCTCCTTCCGGCTCGTTCCGACCGTCACGGTCTTGGCCTGGTGACGGATCGCATCGATCGGCCGGGACAGCTCGTCGACGGCGTGGCCGAGCGCGATGTCGAGCAGATCGACGGGCGAGGCCGTCTCCCTCTCCCCCGGAAAATCCTCCCAGAAATCGTCCAGAGGCAGCTTGCCCAGGGCGTACTTCAAAAGCAGGACGAGGTCGGCGATGGTCCCGACGCTCAGGAGGGCAAACGATCCGGCCCGGCGGCGCTCCTGAAAACCGGCCGCAAAGGCGCGCACCATCTGGCGATACGCCCGATCCGCCATCATCTCGAAGAGGGCTTGCCCCTCCCGCCGGCCCTGCGCCATCTGCCGGTTCAGCCGGCTCCTGAACTCACGGAGGAACAGGGCGTCCGCGTCGATCCGGCGGGCGGCGAAGTAGCCCCACAGGTGGCCGGCGACGGTATTCAGGATGACCGGCAGCGGCCACGGGGCCCGCGGAATGGGGATGACGGCGTCCGCCGTGTCGTCGAAGCGGTCGTCCCCCTCGTCGCCGAAGACGACCACGGTAGCCTTATGGGCCTTGAAGATGGCCACATCCTTGACGATATCGCCCATGACCGCTTCAGGACTCCCCGCCGCGCAGACGAGGATCAGCGGCTCCGCCGACAGGTCGATGTGCTTTTTGTTCTCCACAACGTCGGTCGAGATGGTCTTGTAGCACAGCTCGCTCAACTTGATCCGGACCTCGTCGGCGGCGGCCTTGTTGGGACCGCTGCCGACCACCGCCCACGAGGATTTCCGGATCGCCAGCCGATCGACGGCCGCCCGGATCTCGTCCTTTCTTTCGAGGACCCGCCGCATCATCTCCGGCGCCCGCTCCAGGACGGCCAGTTCGCGGTCGATGGCGGCGTCGGTCAGCGTGCCCAGAAGCTGGGCCAGGCAGAGGGACAGGACGCGGCCCGCGACAATCTGGGAATAAAAGGCCTTGGTCGAGGCCACGGACATCTCGATGTCCCGGCCGTCGCTCGTGTAGAAAACGCCGTCGGCCTTCGTGGTGATGTCCGACTGACGACGGTTGACGATGGCGATGACGGCCGCCCCCCGCTCCCGCGCCAGGGCCACGGCGCGGTTGGTGTCCGTCGTCGTCCCCGACTGGGTGATGGGGATCACGAGTGCGGATGCGAGCTCATCCTCCAGCGAAAACCCGCTCAACTCCGAGGCCAGCCGGGTTTCGACGACGATCCGGCTTCCCTTCAGATCGCGCGCGAGGGCATCCGCGACGGCCTGGCCGGCCACGGCCGCCGTGCCGTGGCCGATCACCACGATCCGGTCGAGCTCTCCCCGTTCGAGGCGCCCGCGGAGCGGCTGCGGGAGAATATCCACGCCCAGATTGAAACGCACCTCCGGCCCCGTCTTCGCATCCGCGGTGCGGCGGTATTTCCCCAGGAGGGTTTTCCGGACCGACAGAACGGACTCTTCGATCTCCTTGAGGAAATAGTGGGGGTAGGCCCCCCGGTCGATGTCCCGGGTGGTGATCTCCGCCCGCTGGAGATCGTCTTCCGTCAGGGGAAAGGGCGTTCCGTCATAACGAAGGGCCCGGAGGCTGGCCAGTCCGCCCGGCGAATCCCGGTCGAGGATGACGATCTGTCCCGCCGGCATCGCCGCCCCACGGCCGCGGGATGGCGCCTCCCCCTCCATCTTGAGAAAGGTGGAGGTCCCCTCCACCAGACCGTACAGTTCCGACGAGAACAGGTAGCGGTCGGGGGCGAGGCCGACATAGAGGGACTGGCCGCTGCCGCGCAGGGCGAGGAAAACCTTTCCCGGCGCGCAGTCGGCGGTCATGGCGATGGCGTGCGACCCTTCGAAGCCCGCGACGGCGCGGCGAAAGGCCTCGGTCAGCTTGTCCCCCCCCCGCAGATACCGCTCGATCTCGAGGGGAATGATTTTCGTATCGGTAGTCACTTCCGCGGCAACGGTCTCTCCCCGCGCCTCCAGCGCGTCCCTCAACGCGGCGTAGTTGTCGATGTCGCCGTTCAAGACGACGCTGATCGACCCGACGGACCGCCCCGGACGGGGACGGGTTCTTTCCGTCCCGGCGTCGGAACCCGACGGGGCGAAGTTGTTGACCGGATGGCAGTTCTCGACGGTAATGGACCCGACGGACGCCCAGCGCGTATGCGCCATGGAAAGCTCCGCCGCGCTCGGGTGACGGACGATGAGCTGAAAGATCTCGTCCCCGGCGATTGCCTGACGGAGGTCCCGAACGTTCCGCCCCAGTTCCCCGATGATCGAGGCCGTCTTGAACGTGAAGGCAACGGTCCTGCCCGCTTGGCCTGCGGGATCCGTGTCCCCGTCGGGCGGAAACACGGAGATGGAACCCGGGATAAGATCTCCCGGCGCCGACCGCTTTCGGAACGCCTCGTCGAGGTTCCGCGCCTTCAACTCCCGCCGAATTCGGCGCCAGTCCTCCGGATCGGACAAGGAAAAGGAGATCTGTATCCCCGCCGAATCCCGTCCGCGCACCTCCAGGCGGTCGAGACCGTTCAGGAGGAAGTTCAGGTAGTGGAGCTTGCGAAACGCGGCCACGTCGACGTCGCGGCCCGCACCGGCCAGGGCCGCGATCCGACCGACATTCTCCAGGACGTCCTTTTCCAGGGACCACACCGCATCCTTGAGGGAAACCAGCCGGCTGTTGACGATCTCCAGGGTCTCCGTCCGGAACCGTCCGGCGGCATCCTCCAGCAGGCGCTCCTCATCGGCCAGGAACGCCTTCAGATCCGCGACCAGCCGGCTCAGAGCGTGGACACGATCCGAATCAAAAAAAAGCGCCTGAAAGAAGCGTGTTTCCTTCAAGCACCGGACCAGCGGCTCCAGACCGGCCGGGCTCTGACCATCGGGTCCGCGATCGCCCGCCTCCGGCGCCAGATATTCCCCCGGGCTCACACTTCCTTCGAGAACCGCTTCAAGCCCGTTGCCCTTCAGCTCGAGCGCGATCCGCGTCAAGCGCGGCAGGACGTCCCGGCCGGGGGATCGAGCATCGTCCTCCAGCGGCTCGTGCGAACGAATCGCCAGGATGCCGGCAAAACCGCAGAAAAAAACCCCGTTGAAAACGGGGAGGAGGATGATGGCGGGGGCGGAAACGCCTTGGGGATTTCGTCCGACATAAACACGCCACGCCTTGAGCCGACGAACGATACGGGTGATCAACGCGAGTCCCTCTGTCCTTTTCATTTCCGGCCGCTTTGCGGAACATGGCCGTCAGCGAATCTTTGGATCCAGCAAAGCAAGACACGTACCACTCGCAGCCGCGAACCCGCCGTGACGGGCGGCGCGACCGGAGGTGGAGCACCCCTTGCGGCCACCGTTGCGGGGCCCTGTCTTGAACGCGGGAAATCAAGGCCGGAGGCGGGGTGTGCCCGAAACGAAATTGTCCCTCCAGGGACGGGCACAACAAAAATGTATCCCTCCTTCAGCGGCACTCCGGAAGGATCGCAAGAGACCGGTCCACGACCGTGTCGACGATGTCCTGCAGCCAGGCCGTTCCGGCCGCCGCTGTCGCCGCTTCCAGGGACTGCACGACGGCGAGATATCCGGATGTTCCAGCCGCCTCGGCGATGCGTTTCACGAACGCCTCGCGCCTCTCCGGCGCCGTCGATGCCTCTTCGCCCGACGTCAGGAACGCCTTGAGCCGGGGCCAGCCACCCAGGAGGGCGCGCTGTGGCCGGACGATGTCCGCACATGCCGTCTCATCCACCCGGGACTCCAGACACCGGATCGATGTCTCCATCTTTTCGGCCAGGGCCTCGAAGCGGGCGATGCGCTCGACCAGGGCCAACTCCAAAACCTGCATCGCCCCGTCGAAGAGCGCCGCCCCCAGGTCCTGTCCCCGGAAAAAGGGCTTGCGGACGTGGAGGTACCACTGGCGGAGCGCAAGGAGATTGGCGATATAATGAAGATTGTTGAGAACGCGGCGGCGGACGTCGCCGTACAGGCCGGGCGTAAAGGGCCGGCGGACATTGCGGCCGGTCGCCGACAGGAGCGCGCCGCCCTCCGGACAATCGCCCCGCCAGACCGTCCCGGCGGCGATGACGGTCCCGTAGCCGATGCGCGCCGGTCCCACGAGCCCGCCCTGCCCTCCCAGAAAGATCGGGGGGGCCTTCAGCATGACGCCCCGGGGGACGTCCCCCAAGAGGGACGCGGTCGCCTTGTCCTGCTGCGGCGTGTAGTTGAAGTGGATATAGGAGCTGCCCACCTCGCTGTGGTTCTTTCGGCTGGTCCCTCCCGCCATGAGGCAGTCACAGAAGTTGATCAGGCTCCCCAGGGTGACGAAGGGAAACAGAAGGGTCTGCTTGAGGCCGACGGTGTGGCTGCCGTTCGCCTCCTCCTCCAGGAGGCACCCCTCTCGCACCTGGGCGCCGCTCGCCAGGTTGGCCTTTTCCAGGAACACGGACGAATTGAAAAATCCCCCCTTGAGCTCCACCCCGGGCCCAAGCAGGCAATCGTTGAGACTGACGGGGGCTTCCTGGCCCAGGCGACATCCGGCGGCGATCAGGGTCCGGGCGCCGGAGATCCGCGTTCCGGCATGGAGCACGACACCATCGCCCGAAATACGCCCGGGATCGACCTCATCACCGATCTCCACCGTCTGGGGGAGGGGTATGCGCACGCCCCGGGCGAGCAGTCTCTCGACCTGGGGGGAAAAACGGTTCTGCTCCTGCATGCAGTTCATCCCGACGTCATCGCGTCACGCGCAAAGCCGGCCGTTCCCTTAATCCGGCTGTCCGTTCATCCCCAGTTTGTTCATTCTGTTCTGGAAGGTGTTGCGGTTCATGCCCAGATAGGTGGCGGCGGCGCTTTTGACGTGATTCGATCGCTCCAAGGCGATCTTGAACAGGCTTCGCTCCACCATGGCCATCACCTCTTCGTAGAGCTTGCTGCGGCCGTTCCCCTCGTCGCACAGGAGCAGCGTCATGTCCTGCATCTTCTTCTCCAGCAGGTTCTCCACCCGGGAGGGAAGCTTCGCCGCCTCAGACGACTTCGCGACTCGTAATGTGTTCATTTTCATAGCGGCGCCTTTCCGAATGGGATCCGCCCGGCCAGCCCTATGCCGGAAACAATTTGAGATAGACGAGGACCGCCAGTACCGCCGCGGCCACCCAGGCAGCCGCAATGTTGGCGGGGTTCCGCGTCGGATTTTCCGCCTGCTGAAGGACCTCCGCTTCGATTTTCTCCCGGTCGAGATGCGTCGCGATCCCCCGGGCGAGATCGGCGAATCGCTCGTACTCGTTGGAGAGGATGTGAAACCCGCGACCGGTGGTCAGCAGGAGGTACACCTTCTTACGCAGCACGAGGCAGCCAACATGCGAGATGTCTTCCCAGCGCAGCGTCTTGGGCCTCAGGAATTTTCGGAGGGTGATTCCATCCGCCCCGATCGACACCCGCCGGGAGAGGGATTCGCTCCACACCAGGGCCAGGGGAATCAGGACCAGCGCGAGAAAGATCCGCTCGGTCGGCGTCCCGGCAAAAAAAGAAAGCGCCAGCAGGCCGATGATCAGGATCAGGACCGCCGTCAGGGGAATCACGAACGACCGCCTGATTCTGTGCGTGTCCCCGTTCATTCCCGGTCCGATCCTTTTCCGGCGCCGCCCCGCCGGTATTCTCCGCTCTTCCCGCCGCGTTTGTGCAACAGCATGACCTCCCCGATGACCATCCCCCGGTCCACGGCCTTGCACATGTCGTAAATCGTCAGGACCGCTACGCTGACGGCCGTCAGGGCTTCCATCTCCACCCCCGTCCTTCCGATCGTCTTCGCCGTAGCCTCGACGCTCACCGTCCCTTCACGGGCGTCCACGGCAAAGCTCAGATCCACGTCCGTCAGCTCCAGGGAATGGCACAGGGGGATCAGGTCCCCCGTTCTTTTCGCCGCCATGATGCCGGCGATCCGGGCCACCTGAAAGACATCGCCCTTGGGCATCTGACCCGCCACGATCAGGGCGGCCGTCTCGCGCCGCATCCGGATCGACGCCCCGGCCGTCGCCTGCCTCAAGGTGGGCGCCTTGACGCTTACATCGACCATCCGCGCCCGACCCTGTTCATCCAGATGAGATAACGTTGGCATGATGGCCTTTCCGTTTTCCCCCCGCCGGGACAGGCACCTGCGTCCCGTCGCCGCGGAGGCGGAGATTTGCCGAACCGCCCCTCCCCCTGCCTACCGGGAACGGGGCTGCGTCGAAGGGTAAAGAAGGGGTCCGCGTACGTGTGGGGCGAAACTTAGCACAGCCCCCCGGCGTCGTCAAGGTGGATGGGAAAAAGATTTTCCCCAATATATTTCTTGCCAAAACACAAATCATCTTCTATAGGTACCTGCATCATCCTTGGTCTTCCGTCCTCATCGCGATGCAGGAGGAACCCCCTTGATCGTCAAGGTCTTCAGCAGCGCCATCATCGGCGTGGACGCTTACCCCGTGGCCGTCGAGGTGGACATTTCTCCCGGCCTGCCCCAGTTCTCCACCGTAGGCCTGCCCGACGTGGCGGTCCGGGAAAGCAAGGACCGCATCAAGGCGGCCATCAAGAATTCGGGCTACCCGTTCCCGAAGACCCACGTGACGGTCAACCTGGCCCCGGCCGACATCAAGAAGGAGGGGACGGGATTCGACCTGCCGATGGCCGTGGGCATTCTGGCCGCCGATGGGACCCTAGGGCCTCAACCGGCGCAGGACTATCTCCTACTGGGAGAACTGTCCCTGGACGGATCGGTCAAGGGCGTGCCCGGTGTTCTCTCCGCCGCCTTCCAGGCGCGGGCCTCGGGGAAAAAAGGCATCATCGTCCCCGTTGAAAACGCCCGTGAAGCCGCCATGGTTCAGGATGTCGGGGTCATGCCCGTGGGGAATCTGGCCGAGGTGGTCGAGTTTCTCTCCGGCCGCAGGGCGATCGAACCGGTGGTCGTCGACGCGGCGGCCGTCTTCAGCCAGAGCCACCGATACCCCTTCGACTTCAAGGATATCAGAGGTCAGGAGCAGGCCAAGCGTGCCTTGGAAGTGGCGGCGGCGGGCTCGCATAACGTGTTGATGATCGGTCCACCGGGGGCCGGAAAGACGATGCTCGCCCAGCGGCTGCCGACCATTCTCCCCGACCTGACGTTCCCCGAGGCCGTTGAAACCACGAAGATCTATTCCGTCGCGGGCCTTCTGGACCGGAAGCAGGCCTTTCTGGCGACCCGGCCGTTTCGCGCCCCGCACCACAGCATCTCCGATGCCGGGATGGTCGGCGGCGGGCACGTTCCCCACCCGGGGGAGATCAGCCTCGCCCACCAAGGGGTGCTTTTTCTCGACGAGCTTCCGGAGTTTCGGAAGAACACCCTCGAGTCGCTGCGCCAGCCCCTGGAAGACGGGACGGTCACGATCAGCCGTTCTCTGATGCGGACGACCTATCCCGCCCGCTTCATGCTGATCGCAGCCATGAACCCCTGCGCCTGCGGATTCTACGGGGATCCCCGACGGGCGTGCCGGTGCAGCCCGCGGCAGATCCGCCAGTACCAGGGGCGGATCTCCGGGCCCCTGCTCGACCGGATCGATATCCACATCGACGTCCCCGCCGTCCGGTACCGGGAGCTGGCGGCCCGCCAAACGGCCGAGCCCTCCGCCGCCATCAAGGCGCGGATCGAGGCGGCCCGCCGGTGCCAGCGGGAGCGCCTCCCCGATCATCCCCTCTTCACGAACACCCGCCTGACCGACCCGCAACTGAAGGCATTCTGCGCCCTCGACACCGAGTCGCAGCGCCTCCTGGAGATGGCCGTCGACCGCCTGGGGCTCTCCGCCCGGGCCTACACGCGCATCCTCAAGGTCGCCCGGACCATCGCCGACCTCGAGAGCGAAGCGGACATCCGGTCACCCCACGTCGCCGAGGCCATCCACTATCGGACCCTTGATCGCGCGCTGATTTAGTGGTATGCAGGGAACCGTGTAGCTTCACACAGCCAGGGAGATCTCGAAGAAAAGAGGAATGTGTATGGAAATCACGATCAGGGAGCTTCCCCCCGAAAAAAGAAAAGCGAAGCCGGCCGACGAATCCAAGCTGGGATTCGGAAAGTTCTTCACCGATCATATGTTCACCCTGAAATACGACACCGCGCTCGGCTGGCACGATGCACTGATCGGACCTTACCAGCCCCTCTCCCTGGACCCGACGGCCATGTGCCTGCACTACGGGCAGGAGATCTTCGAAGGGCTGAAGGCCTATCGCGGTCAGGGCGGCGCCATTTACCTCTTCCGTCCGGAGGAAAACATCCGTCGGATGAACGCCTCCGCCGAGCGGCTCTGCATGCCCCCCGTCGACCCCGCCCTGTTTCTCGACGCGCTGAAGGAGCTGGTCCGCGTGGAGAAGGACTGGATCCCTCACAGCCGGGGCGCCTCCCTGTACATCCGCCCCACGATGATCGCCACGGAGCCCGCGCTCGGCGTGCATCCGGCCGGGGCATACCTTCTCTTCATCGTGGTCGGTCCCGTGGGCGCTTACTATGCGGAAGGCTTCGCGCCGACCAAGATCTTCGTCAGCGAGGACTACGTGCGCGCCGTGCGGGGGGGCATGGGGAATTGCAAGGCCGCCGGGAACTACGCGGCCAGCCTCTACGCCAGCCGAATCGCATCGGACATGGGTTACACCCAGGTCCTGTGGCTGGACGCCATCGAACGGAAATACGCAGAGGAAGTGGGAACAAGCAACATCTTCTTCGTCATCGGGGACGAGTTGGTCACCCCCCCGCTCGCCGGATCGATCCTCCCCGGCGTCACGCGCAACTCCATCCTCCAGATCGCCCGCCACTGGGGCTGCCGTGTGGTGGAGCGACCCGTGGCCATCGCGGAAGTGATCGAGGCCGCCGGCAGCGGCGTCCTGAAGGAGGCCTTTGCCTCCGGAACGGCGGCGATCGTTTCCCCCATCGGCCAGATCTACTACCAGGGCAAGGAGCACGTGATCAATGGCGGCAAGACCGGCGCCCTGACGGAGCGGCTCTACAACGAGATCCTTCAGATTCAATATGGCGAGAAGGACGATCCCTTCGGCTGGCGGATCCAGATCGCTTAGGGAATGACAGACCGACCCCCAGTGCGCTCCTCATACCGGGGTCGATACGGCCGTTGATACAGGGACTTGGCAAGAAATCCACAATCCTGTGGAGAAGGTTGTGGATAACGATGTTTATAACTGCCCTAAGTCTGCAATTGCGACACTTTTCTACCACATTGCATAAGGTTTGGGCAACAACAATTTCCAATATTATCGATGAGTTAGATTATATATCCTGAAATTCCTTCATTTATCGCCTCTTTCGGGCATGGGATATTAACTTTAATTAAAAAAGTGGCCTGAAAGGGCCGTTTTTCGAAGACGCAGGCACGATATTTGACGGCCCGAAAATGAAAGGACCAGGACGTGAACGCTCGGGGGACAAGAACCCTTCAACGGGCCCTGCTGGTGATCTCGATGACGGTGCTGTCACTGATCGGGGCCAGCCCCGCCGGGGCGGACCTCCCGCCCCTGTCGGAGGTCATCGCCGGCATTCAGCGGCAATACGACGGCATGACCGATCTTCGGGCGCGCTTTGCGCAGGAAATCACGCTCAGCGCGATGCAGCGGACGGACCGTGAGGAGGGAACTCTCTACTGGAAAAAGCCCCAGCGGATGCTCTGGCATTATCACAAACCCCGGGTCAAGAAGCTGATCATCAATCAGCGGCAGACCTGGCTGTATATCCCCGAGGACCAGGCCGCCTATACGCAGAAGACGGGGGCGCTGCTGAAATCCCAGACGGCCGTTCGGCTTTTTTCCGGATTTTCGCGGCTGCAGGAAGACTTCGAGATCCGTTTCGCCCAGCCATCCGGGAAGGACCGGGAAGGGAACTATCTGCTCCTCCTGACCCCGAAAGGCCGGGACACGGGGGCGTCGGATATCGTCGTAACGGTCGATCCGGAGCGTCACCTGGTCATCCGCTGCCGCTTTCTGGACGCCTACGGAAACGTCACCCGTCTTTCGCTGACCCAGGTCCAGACCGACCGGCGCCTCCCCGATCGGTTGTTCCGCTTCGAACCGCCGCCGGGCGTCGATGTGCTTCCCTTGCCGTAACGCCTCCCGGATCGGCCGGCTTCAGAAGGACATCCCGTCATGATGAACATCGCACTCCCTCCCTGGACCGAACCCGGCGCGAACGAATCGTTCCTCAAACGGGAATGGCTCGAGACCAACGGACGGGGGGGGTACGCCTCCAGCACCCTGCTTAACTGCCATACCCGTAAATATCACGGGCTGCTCGTCGCGAACCTCGCGTCTCCCCCGGGCCGGTATGTCCTGCTGTCCAAATTCGAGGACTCCTTGCGGCTGCGGGATCGGGAGATCTATCTGTCCTGCCATCAGTACCCGGGAACCCTTTTCCCCGACGAGGTCCTGCTCCGGGAATTTATCCTGGACGGTTATCCCTCGTTTCTTTACACGGCGTCCCTCCCCGGCCCGGGGACGACCGCGGGAATCAAGGGGGACACCCCGGCCGGCGGAACGATCCGCCTGCGCAAATCCGTCCTGATGATCGCCGGGGAGGATGCCGTCCTCGTCCATTACAACCTGGAGGCCGCTCCGGCCGGCGCCGTGCTGCGCCTGAGACCCTTCCTCGCCTACCGGGGCCGTCACGAACTGAGCCGCCGGAACCCCTTCCTGCGGGCCGAGGTACAGCCGGCACCCAATGGATTTTTCATGAACCCCTATCAGGGCATGCCCCCCCTGTATCTCCAGACCAACCGGAAGGGCCGCTTCATCGAGGCCCCCGCCTGGTATGAAAACTTTGAATACGTCCGGGAGCAGGAACGGGGCTATGACGGGCATGAGGATCTGTTCACGCCCGGTATCCTCGAAGTGCCGATTCGCACCGGCCAGGCCATTCTCGTACGCGCGGCGACGACGCCGGGCAACACGGCGCTGCACCGCCTCTGGCAGCGGGAAGCGGACGGGCGGCGGACGGCGACGACGGAAGGGAAGGTTTCAGAGCCGGGAAGGATCGCCCCCCCACCCGGACCGGAGGATTCGTCCGCCGGCGGCCTGGCGGCCGAAGATTGTTCCTGCCGGGAGCGGCTTTTCAGGGCCGCCCGGCGATTCCTCGTGACGACCCCGGCCGGCCGGCCGGCCGTGATCGCCGGCTATCCCTGGTTCGGAGACTGGGGTCGTGACACCCTCATCGCCCTGCCGGGGATCGCTTTCTGCCGCGGCCAGATGGAGGAAGGTGCCGCAATCCTGGACACCCTGGGGGACCACGAACGGGACGGCCTCCTGCCCAATTATTTCACCGAAGACGGAAGCGATCCTCCCTACAACACGGTGGACGCCTCGCTGTGGTTTTTCTGGGCGGTTCAGCAGTACCTCCTTTACGGGGGGGACCCGGAACGCGTCCGCCTGAGGTTCTGGCCCGTCATGACGCGGATCCTGACGCACTTCCTGGACGGCACGCGCCTGAACATCGGCATGGACGACCGGGGGTTGCTGCACGCCGGCGACGGGAGGGACGCCCTCACGTGGATGGACGCCCAGGTCGGAGGCCGACCGGTCACGCCCCGGGACGGCTGCGCCGTGGAGATCAATGCCCTGTGGTACAACGCCCTCGCCTTCTCCGAACAGTTGTCCCACCGATTCGGGAAGCAGGACATCGATCTCGAGGGCATGCTCCGCAAGATCCGCCAGTCGTTTCAGGATACCTTCTGGCTCGAGTCGGAACACTACCTGGGCGACGTCTACGCCGGGAACCGGCTCGATCGCGCCATCCGTCCCAACCAGATCCTGGCCGTTTCCCTCCCCTTTTCTCCCCTGGACCCGTTCAAATGGAAGGCCGTGGTGCACACGGTGACCGACCATCTGCTCACGCCGTGCGGCCTGCGCACCCTTTCGCCGGAGGATCCCGCGTACCGGGGCGTTTACGGCGGCGATCCGGCCGCACGGGATGGGGCGTACCACCAGGGAACGGTCTGGCCCTGGCTCCTCGGCCATTTCGGAGAGGCGACCCTGCGGGTGGCCGAAAACCGGCACGCCGCCCGGACGGTTCTCCTCCGCCATTTGCGTTCATTTCTGCAGGCGCACCTGCCCGAGGCGGGCGTGGGCGGTATCTCCGAAATCTTCAGCGGAGAAGCCCCTCACCGTCCCGACGGGTGCATCGACCAGGCCTGGAGCGTGGGGGAACTGATCCGCCTCTACGACCTTCTGGCGCGGGGATAACGGCACCGGAACGACAAACGTCAGGATGGTCACGGGCGCGCGGGCACCGGGTTTACTCTATGCCAGAGGTCACTCGGCAAAAGCGAAAGGCCCTCCGCGCGCGGGCATCGGATGGCCCCGGACGTTCAGCGGGACTTCGTCAGTTCTCCGTACTTCCGGGTCACGACGAAGATCCCCTGGTCGAACATCTGGATGGTCCGGTTGATGCTTTCCACCGCCTGATGCATATCCAAGGTGGTCACGAAGACCACGTTGAAATCGGCGAAAAGCCAGATGTGGCGGCGAAGCAGGATGAGGGTGTAAACGGCCTCCTCCAGGGGGATGCCCTTGTTGAACATCTCCCGCCCGAGACGGGAGAAGAACTCATCCACCTCCGGGTAGGGGCGTGCGGAGAAGTACAGCTTCCGCAGGTTCTCGTAGAAGCTGATCCCCCACTGGACGTAGTCTTCTTCCGACAGCGCGTGATAGAAAGGGGTTCGGGGGTTGGAGCGTACGGCCTTGCTCCATTGTCGCGCAACTTCTTCGGTGTGGCGTTCCAGGATGTCGATCAACTTGTCCGCGAATGCTCTCATGACCCCCTCCTTCATCTCTTCCGTAGCCATTGACAGGATGTAAACCGGTGGACGCGTCACTCGCTGAGGCGTGGCTCTATATTAAGTCTTGGATGCAGCCGTGTCAAGAGAGCGCGGGGAGCGCGGGTGCGGGGCTCCGGAGAACGGGAGGCGCCTTCGACATCACGGGGAGGGTGACCGCTGCACCTCACTCATAGCGGACGAGGCTGTCGATCCGCCCCATCAGTTCCGCCACGGCACGGTTCACGTCCGCCACCACCACGCGAATGGCGGCCTGCGGGCAGACGGCGGCGCAGCGGCCGCAGCCCTTGCACAGGACCGCGTCGTGAACGATCTCCCCGTCCTCCAGGCGGATCGCCCCCATGAAGCACTCCTCCACACAGGCGCCGCACCGCACACACAGGTCCGGATCGACGCTGATCGTAAGCCCGGCCAGCGGATGAATGGCCGCCTGGGCCTCAGCCGGCAGATAACGGCCGGAATTCATGATCGTGCAGCAGCACCGGCAGCAGTAACAGATCGTCAGCAGTTTCCCTCGGTCCTTCACCCCCCAGATGAAGTTGTCGATCCGGACGCGTCCGGTCATGGGGATGAGGCCTTCCCGAAGGGCGTCATCCAGATGCGCCAGGGCCTCCTCCACGGTGGCGTGGCGGGCGATCCGGGGATCGATCTCCTTCGTCCCCTCCCCCAGGAGGGTGCAGCCCATCGTGACGGGATGGCGGCGGCACGATTTCGCGTCCCGGCAGGTGCAGCGGTTGATGATGACCCGATGGGCGGAACGGCGGATGAGCGCCTCCACGACCTGGCGGGGCAGGAGCGTGTTTGCGGTGCCTCCGACCTCTTCGTTGACGGGGAGGTAGGTAATATTGAGGTTTTTCCCGGCAAAAAGGGGCAGGCTGCCCCAGGCGACCACCCGGCCGACGACGGGCCATCGCGTCATGCGCGCACTGATCCAGGTCAAGGGCCAGATCCTGGCCAGAACAGCCAGCCACCATGCGGGTCTGAAGGACATGCTGCCTCCCTTCCCGGTTCGCGAACGTCCGGGCAACGCGGCTCATGGTCAGGATCCCGGAATCTTGATCGCTCCGACGGACCCACTTGCTTTAAATAGACGCATCCCGGTGCCGTTGTCAAGACCTCCGCTTGACTCTGACTCAAAACTCCCGACATTACCATCGGGGATCCGAAGACGGACCGTCCGGCGTCGAGCCGGGGCCGGGCGTATTTTTCCTTGATTTCCCGAGGCTTCTTGTCTATACCTCAACGCGCCGTGCACGTACGCCGCCGGAAGGACGCGGCCGGGGTCACGCGAGCGGACGAAAACCTTGCGCAGGGGTCCGTTTCCGGTGTACAAAACCGTCGTGCTGTTGTTTTTCTCGAACCTCTTCATGACGTTCGCCTGGTACGGCCATCTCAAGTACATGAACGGCCGGCCGCTCCTGGTCGTCATCCTGCTGAGCTGGGGCATCGCCCTGTTCGAGTACACCCTCCAGGTCCCCGCCAATCGCATCGGGTTCCACTATTACAACCTCGGTCAGCTGAAGGTGATCCAGGAGATCATCACCATGACGGTCTTTGCCGGATTCGTCTTTCTCGTCATGAAGCAGCCGCTCAAATGGGACTACCTGTGGGCGGGGCTTTGCCTGGTCGGCGCCGCCTACTTCATGTTCCGCGGCGGTCTTCCCCCCGCCTGATCGCATTCCATTCGCCCT
>JALNWL010000001.1 GCA_023230905.1 Syntrophales bacterium | reverse complement strand
GTTCGCGCGTGGCGGGCTTCTTTTCGATCCCCTTGAATTCCCGGATGCGGTAGAAGGCGGCGATGCAGGCATCCAGCATATCGTCGCTCAAGTTGGGGAAGTGGACGTTGACGATCCGGCGCATCATCTCCGGGTCGGGAAAGGCGATGTGATGGAAGTTGCAGCGGCCGAGGAAGGGGACGGAGAGGTCCTTCTTGGCGTTCGAGGTGATGACGATGACCGGACGATGCCGGGCGGTCATCGTCTTGTCGATCTCGATGATGTCGAACTGCATCTGGTCCAGGACGTCCAGCATGTCGTCCTGGAAGTCCGTGTCGGCCTTGTCGATTTCATCGATCAGGAGGATGGTGCGCGTTTCGGCGGTGAAGGCCTGGCCGATCTTGCCCATCTTGATGTAGTCCTCGATGTTGCTCACGTCCCGTTTGGAGTCGCCGAAGCGACTGTCGTTCAGGCGCGTGAGGGTGTCGTACTGGTAGAGGGCGTCGATCAGCTTCATGCTGGATTTGACGTTCAGAACGATCAGCGGCATTTTTAGGCTTTCCGCGATGGCGTGGGCGAGCATCGTCTTGCCGGTGCCCGGCTCTCCCTTGAGCAGGAGCGGCATCTCCAGCGCCATGGAGACATTGACGATCCGGGCGAGCTCCTCGTCGAGGACGTATTTCGAGCCCCCGCGGAACTGATAGACGTTTTTTTCCTGACTCATGACGGTTCTCCTTCGGACGGTGTGTCCCTGGCCTTTCGATTAACGGCTTTCTTTAAACAATACCGGGGAATTTTTCCAGATTTTTTTCACATGTCCGCCGCTCCCCCTGTCTTGAATTCTCGTCCGTTCGGGGTTATAAAGGGATATCACGGGGTCAGGAGGATCGGCATGGGGGAACAGGACAAGGGCGAATTGAGGGATGCGCTTCAGGGGTACAAGGCCGGGATTACCCCCGGGGTGAAGGCGACCCTCGCCTGGAACCGGGAGCTGGTCTTTGCGGGGACGACGCCGCAGGGCTACGAGATCGAGTTCGACGCCGAATCCCAGTGGGGCTGCAATCCGACGGAGGCCCTGTTGCTGTCGCTCGCCGGCTGCATGGCCATCGACATCGTGTCGATCCTGAAAAAGATGCGCGTGGCGCTCACCGCTTTCCGGGTCGATGTCACCGGTCAGCGGAACCCTGAACCGCCCCAGTACTTCCGGAGCGTCGAGATGGCGCTCCACATGGCCGGTCAGAACCTGGACGCGCGGCGGGTCGAACGCGCCATTGCCCTGTCGCGGCAGACCTACTGCTCCGTGTACAATTCCCTGCGTCCGGATCTGGAGCTGACGGTCCGTTATGTGTTCGAAGAGACCGCCGCCGCCCCGTCGTAGCCCCGTGTCGCAGGGGGCGTTGTCTTCTCGGAAGAGACGACGATGCGGCGGTCAGGGTCCCGATGACGATGACACCGGCCGGACGACCGCGGGACGACCGTGGGACGGACGTAAGGGGATGATCGGTCAACCGGCGCATCGGATGACATCCACTGACCCACGCCCGCGAATCAGGCCCCTTTTTTGTATTGACATCCCGATGAATTTTGGTTATCCGTGAACCGTTCGCGCGTTGTTCGTGCCGGGATGATTGGGTCAGGGACGCTGCCGGCGCCCCGCCGGACCGGTCACCCGGGCGCCCACGGCGGGGGTGTTCAGGCCGATCGTTTGTCCGGCCCCCCGTCTGTTCGGGCCTGTCATTTCCTCCCGTTTTTTCCTGACGGTGCTTTCCGCCGACATTCACGGGGGGAAGTCTCCAGAAATGTAAAGAT
The DNA here is from genome assembly GCA_023230905.1 of Syntrophales bacterium. Lineage (GTDB taxonomy): Bacteria > Desulfobacterota > Syntrophia > Syntrophales > UBA2251 > UBA2251. The sequence continues at coordinate 45,888 of JALNWL010000001.1, read as the reverse complement.
GTTGTAGCCGTTTAGAGGTTTCTCGGAAGTGTGGGCCTGTCTTTGGCCGTCCGTTGCGGCGAAGGAGGTTTCTCCGGACGTGGGATCGCTCAGGCTGAACAACCTCGAAGTCATCTACAACGACATCATCCTGGTCCTGAGGGGGATTTCCCTGGAGGTTCCTGAGGGGGCGATCGTGGCCTTTCTCGGATCCAACGGGGCGGGGAAGTCGACCACCCTCAAGGCCATCTCGGGGCTTCTCGATTACGAGGACGGCGAAATCAAGAAGGGAGTGATCGAGTTTGACGGTCACCCCATCCATAAAATGGATCCGCAGGAAATCGTGCAGATGGGGATCACCCAGGTTCCCGAAGGGCGGCGCATCTTTGCCGAACTCACGGTCGACGAGAACATCCGGGTCGGCGCCCACACGCGCCGAGACGGCAAGGCCGAGATCGCCCGCGATTACGAGCGTGTTCTGGGCTACTTTCCCCCCCTCCGCCAGCGGCTGAAGATCCAGGCGGGGTTCCTGAGCGGCGGCGAGCAGCAGATGCTGGCCATTGCGCGGGCCCTGATGGCCCGGCCGTCCCTGATCATGCTGGATGAGCCGTCCCTGGGCCTCGCCCCCCTGCTCGTCACGGAAATCTTCGACATTATCCGGCGCATCAACCGGGAGGAGCGGGTCTCGATCCTCCTCGTGGAGCAGAATGCCTTCATGGCCCTCGCGGTGGCTGAATACGGGTACATCATGGAGAACGGCAAGATCGTTTTGGACGGCCCGAGCGGGAAGCTGATGGAAAACGAGGACGTGAAGGAGTTCTACCTGGGCATGAAGGACGAAAAGGAACGGCGGAGCTTTGCCGAAGTCAAGCATTACAAACGCCGCAAGCGCTGGCTTTCCTAAAGGAGGCCCATGGGATTTCTGGAGATCCGCGAGATCAGCCTCCATTTCAAAGGCATCGTTGCCCTGGATCGCGTTTCCCTGAATGTCGAGGAGGGCGAGCTCGTCGCCGTCATCGGTCCCAACGGTGCCGGCAAGACCTGCCTGTTGAACTGCATCAGCGGCTTCTACCGGCCGGACGGTGGGAACATCCTCTTCGCGGACCGGGACCTCGCGCACTGGCGGCCCGATCAGATCGCCAAGCTGGGCATTTCCAGGACCTTCCAGAACGTGGAGCTGTTCGCCCGGATGAACGTGATCGACAACATGATGCTGGGCCGCCACCACCATTTCCGGCACGGATTCTGGCACAACGCCGTCTTCGGCTATCGGGCGGCCGAGGAGGCCGTCCACCGGCGAAAGGTCGAGGAGATCATCGATTTTCTCGAAATGGAACGCTGGCGGAAGCACCTCGTGTCCAGCCTGCCCTATGGGGTTCAGAAACGGGTGGAACTGGGGCGCGCCCTGGTCCAGGAGCCGCGCCTTCTCCTGCTGGACGAGCCGATGGCCGGGATGAACCAGGAGGAGACGGAGGACATCGCCCGCTTCATTCTGGACATTCACGAGGAGTTGGGGACCACGATCGTGATGATCGAGCATGACATGGACGTGGTGATGGACATCTCCAAGCGGATCTGCGTCCTCGATTTCGGCCGCAAGATCGCCGAGGGGACGACCGGCGAGGTGCAGAGGAACCCGGAGGTCCAGAAGGCCTACCTCGGGGATGACGCCACCACGCTTCTCAAGAAGGAGGGGGCGGGATGAGAGAGGATACCGTTCCCCACATCTTTCTCGCCCGGGTCAGAAAGTACGGCGACCGGGTCGCCCTGCGGGAGAAGGAATTCGGCATCTGGCAGGAGATTTCCTGGAACGATTACAGCCGGCATGTGCGGCACTTCTGCCTGGGGCTGATGGACCTCGGTCTTATGCCCGGCGATCATGTGAGCATCTTCGGCGAAAACCTTCCGGAGTGGCTTTACGCGGATCTGGCCACCCAGAGCGCCCGCGGGGTGGCCGTGGGCGTTTACCCCACGAATCCTTCCCGGGAGGCCCAGTACGTCATCGGTCATTCCGAATCGGTCTTCGTTGTCTGCGACGACCAGGAGCAGGTGGACAAGGTCCTGGAGGTCCGGGAAGCACTGCCCTTCATGAGAAAGATCATCGTCATCGACATGAAGGGCCTGCGCCGCGGCACGGATCCGATGATTGTCTCCTTCGAGGAGGTGGAGCGGATCGGCGGCCGGATCGAGGCGGCAGACCCGGAGCGGTACTGGCGCACCGTCGATCAGGTCCGCCCGGAGGATGTCGCCATCATGGTCTACACCTCCGGTACGACGGGTCCCCCGAAGGGGGCGATGCTCAGCCACGACAACGTGGCCCAGTTTCTCAAGGCCCAGAGTCAGACCCTGCCCCAATACGACACGGACGAGATCGTTTCGTACCTGCCCCTGTGCCATGTGGCGGAGCGCATGATGTCCGTTTTTCTGCCCATCTATTCCGGTGCGACGGTCAATTTCGCCGAGAGCGTCGATACCGTCACCCAGGACATGCGGGAAATCTTTCCGACGTTTTATCTCGCCGTGCCGAGGATCTGGGAAAAGATGATGGCCGGGATCGTCATCAAGATGAAGGACTCCACCTGGGCGAAGGCGACCGCCTACCGCCTCTTCATGCCCGTCGGACGGGAGATGGCGCTGGCCCGCCTGTCCCGCGGGCCGATTCCCTTTTCGCTCAGGCTCTCGCACGGCCTGGGGGAACGGCTGCTCTTCCGTCATCTGCGGAAGGAGCTGGGGCTTCTGCGCGCCCGGCTGGCCTTGAGCGGGGCGGCGCCTATATCGCCCGAGGTGCTGCTCTTCTTCCATTCTCTGGGTGTTCCGGTGCTCGAGGGGTGGGGGATGACCGAAGAAACGGGCATCGGCACAGCCAACCTGCCGGGGGACGTGAAGCTGGGGACCGTAGGAAAGCCGATCCGCGGGGTTGAAATCCGGATCGCCGAGGACGGTGAGATCCTGCTCAAGTGCAACCACGTTTTTGTCGGCTACTGGAAGGATCCGGAGGCGACGGCGCGGACGGTGGTGGACGGCTGGCTGCACACCGGGGATGTGGGGGAACTCGATCCGGAGGGACGGCTCAAGATCACGGACCGGAAGAAGGAGATCATCATCACTTCCGGCGGCAAGAACATCGCCCCCTCCGAGATCGAGAATCGCCTGAAGTGCAGCCCCTACATCAACGAGGCGATCGTCATCGGGGACGCGAAACCCTACCTGACGGCGCTGATCCAGATCGAGTACGACAATGTGGCCAAATGGGCCCAGGACCGGGGACTGGCGTATACGACCTTCAAGAGCCTGGCCCAGCTTCAGGAGGTCCGCGAGCTGGTTCAGCAGGAGGTCCATGAGGCCAACCGGGATTTCTCGCAGGTGGAAACGATCAAGAAGTTCCGTCTGCTGGAGAAGGAGCTGGATCACGATGACAATGAACTGACGGCGACGCTGAAGCTGCGTCGCAAGACCCTCTACGAAAAGTTAGGAGAGATCATCGAGGAGATGTACCGCAATTAACCCCGGGCCGGCCGATCGCGCCCCGGCGGTGAAAGGGGAGGAACATGGCGTCCAACATCCTGATACAGCTCACGATCACGGGTCTGGCCTGGGGGAGTGTCTACGCCTGCATCGCCCTCGGATTCGTTCTCATCTTCAAGGCGACCGACATCTTCAACTTCGCCCAGCCGGAGCTGATGATGCTGGGCGCCTATCTCACCTTTGCCTTCATCACGGTCCTGAAGCTGCCGTTTATCGGGGCGTTTCTCGCCGCCCTGGTCCTGATGGCCCTCATCACGGCACTGCTGGAGATGCTGGTGGTCCGTCCCCTGGTCGGAGAGCCGGTGCTTTCGGTGATCATGGTGACCCTGGGGCTGGCCAACGTCATCCGCGGCATGACGGGGCTGGTCTGGGGGTATGAGGAGTACAATTTCCCGGCGCCCTTTCCCAAGGACCCCCTGACGATCTTCGGCGTGGCCATCAACCAGGCCGAGATTTACACCATCGTCGCGACGATGATCCTCCTCGTCGGCTTCTTCCTTTTTTTCAAGTACTCCCAGTCCGGCATCAGCATGCGGGCGACGGCCGAAGACACCTCGGCGGCGTTTCTGATGGGGATCAACGTGAAGGGGGTGTTCACGGCCTCTTGGGTGATCGCTTCCCTTGTGGCGACGGTGGCCGGCGTCTTCATGGCGAGCCTGACCTACCTCGATCCCATCATGAGCCACACGGGACTCAAGGCCCTGCCCGCCCTGATCCTGGGGGGACTGGACAGCGTGCACGGGGCGATCCTCGGGGGGCTCATCATCGGCGTTGCGGAAAACCTGGCCGGTTTCTATCTGGCCGATTATCTTGGGAGCGGCATCAATGAAATTACCGCCTACGTCCTGGCCCTGATCATCATGATGATCCGTCCCTACGGTCTGTTCGGCACGAAGGAAATCGAGCGCGTCTGACGGGGCGCCGGAAGCGGGGAGAAAAAACCGACATGGCTGTGACGCGATTCACCATCCGGTCCTATCCGCAGGATCTCCGGATTTTCCCGAGTCCGGCGGCCAGGATCTCGCTCGTGCTGCTGGGTGCGTTTCTACTGACCTTTCCCCTGTTCATGGGGTCATACGGGGTTTTCGTCGCGTGCATCTGCGGCGTCTCGATCATCAGCGCCCTGGGGTTGAACCTGTTGACGGGCTGCACGGGGCTGCTGTCCATGGGGCATGCGGCCTTCATGGGTATCGGGGCCTACACGGCTGCGATCCTGGCTGTCCGGACGGGTCTTCCGCTGATCGCCACGCTGCCGCTGGCCGGCCTGGCGGCGGCGCTCGCGGGATTGATCGTCGGGATTCCCGCCCTGCGCCTGAAGGGGCTTTATCTCGTCGTCACCACCCTGGCGTTTCAGTTCATCGTCGAGCACGTCATCTACCACTGGGAGAGTCTCACCCAGTCCGACAAGGGCATCGCCCTGCCGACTCCGGATCTGTTCGGATTCCCTCTGAACTCTTACCAGTCCTATTATTACGTCGTCCTGGTGCTCGCCGTCGCGGCGGCGGTCTTCACGAAGAATCTCCTGATGAGCCGGACGGGTCGGGCCTTCGTGGCCATCCGCGACCGGGACATCGCGGCCGAGATCATCGGGATCCATATGGCCAAATACAAGATCATGTCCTTTGCGATCAGTTCGTTCATGGCCGGCGTGGCGGGCGCCCTGTACGCTTATCTTCTGCACCTGATCGGTCCGGACCATTTCACATTCAACCAGTCGATCCTGTACATCGCCATGATCATCGTCGGCGGCATGGGCACCGTCTTGGGGTCGGTCCTCGGGGCGATCTTCATGGTGCTCCTGCCCGAGGCGATCAATGCGGTCTCCGGTCCGCTGGTGTCCGCCTATCCGGACCTGGCGCCCCGGATCGGCGGGCTGTCGGTCATGGTGTACGGCCTCATCATCATCTTTTTCCTCCTCTTCGAACCGCTGGGGCTGTTCGGGATCTGGATCCGCGTCAAGCGCTACTGGAAGACTTGGCCGTACACGTATTGAGCGGTAAAAGGGCGAAAGTCGTTGAGGGAGCAAGACACCGGAAAACCCTGCCTTTCGTCATTCCGGAGCACGTCGCCGTCCCGGGAACCGGGCCTCGCGTTCTCCGTTGCGACGGAAGTGGTAATGTTTGTCGATGCGCGAAGGTCGCTTGACGTCACGGGTCGGTAGTACGGTGACGAAGCGGTTTATGAATCTTGTCGACGGCAGCAAAAGGAGGGCATCATGAAAAAGTTGCGGACGCTCGTTGGGATTGTCATGATCTGTTTCGTGTTCGGAGCGCTCGGTGGGGGCATCGCCCGGGCCGAAGTGGGGGTCACCAAGGACACCATTCTTTTAGGTACCTTCCAGGATTTGTCAGGGCCGGCCGCCTATCTGGGCAGACTGGCCACGGGCGTCCTGCAGGTGTGGATGAAGGACGTGAACGATCGGGGAGGCATCCACGGGCGAAAGCTCAAGCTCGTCGTGGAGGACAACAAGTACGATCCGGTCCTGACGAAAACAGCGTTCACGAAGCTCGTCGATCAACACAAGGTGTTCATGATCGTGTCGGTCTACGGCTCCACGCCCTGCACGGCCATCCTCCCCGACATTCAGGCGAAGAAGATCCCCGTCTACACGACCGCCGCGGCCGTGCAGACGATGTTCGACCCGCCCCAGCGCTACCTCTTCTGGTATGCCTGCAACGGCCAGGACCAGGGGATCCTGATGGCCGATTACGTCTTCAAGGACCTGAAGGCCAAGAACCCGAAGATCGGCCTCTGCTATCAGGATGACGAGTGGGGGAAGGACACCCTGGACGGAATGGAAATGGCGGCCAAAAAATACGGGTTCAAGGTCGTGGAGGCGCCCTACAAGCGGGGGACGAAGAACCTGAACGCCCAGGCCATGAAGCTCAAGGCGGAAGGCGTGACCCATTGTCTTTTCGTCGGCTATGCGCCGGTCTACGCCGCCCTGCTCATGGAAGCCAACAAGATCGGCTGGAAGCCCGTGTTCTTCGGAGATTACGTGTCCGTCGATCCCAAGACCTTCATGGCCGGCGCCCTGGCCAACGGGCATTACCACATCGGGAACCTCGGTCTGCGCCACGAGGGGGGACCCGGCTGGAAAAAGATCGAGAAGGGCTTCACCGAGGCCGGTCTGGAGAGCATGCTGAACGAGCCCCTGATTCCCATCCTGTGGAATCCGCTCCTCCTGTTGACCAAGGCGATGGAGGACTGCGGGAAGAACCTCACGCGCGAGCGCCTGATCGACCGGGTCGAAAAAATCCGGAATTTCGACACGGGCGGACTGGGAAAGATCCAGTTCGGCAAGAATGTGCGCAAGGGCGCCCACTATTACCGGATCCTGCAGGCGGACGCCTCGAAGAAAATCTTCGTTCCGGTGACCGGCTGGCGCCAGCCCAGTCTGGTTTGGGGGAAGCGGTAATCGGTCGGAAAGAGAGGCCTCGGCGCCGGGGAGAGGCACGAGTCGTCGGCGTCTCCCCGGCCCCGGCTAGGGCGGCTACGTAGAGGCCGTCGCCCCTTCGTAGCCCCGCGACGCGTGGAAGGTCGCCTTGTCGAAAAAGATAACGATGCGGCGGTCGAGTTCCAGGGCCATGTAGATGGCCAGGGTCCGGTTCCAGACCCCCCGGGACAGGGCGAAGGTCCAGATGTGCTTGCGGATCAGGCTGAGGGCGCTCAGGACCTCCGAGAGGGGGAAGCCCTCTTCCCGCCGCTCGCGGCCTAGCTGCATGTAAAATTTCATGATGTCTCCATCGTCGTATCCCCCCCCCAGCCAGCGGCCGAACTGGGAGACGATCCGGTGCGCCCGCCGGAAAAGGCGCGCCGGATCGACCGCGTGGTACGCGGGCGTGGAACGGTTCGTTGTCACGTCGGCGATCCACAGATGCACGATCTGTTCGGCATTCCACTCGATGACGTGGAGCAGGGCGTCGGACAGGAGGTCGGTCCTCTCCCGCCCCGCCTCGTTTCCCATCGCCCGGGAAAAGGAATCGGCGATGGCCCAGGTGTCGGCCATCTGCCGGATGTAGGTTTCGACCGCCCTGCGGTTGGACGAGAAGGCCAGCTTCGGCAGGGCGTTCAGCGGAAAATAGCGGGCCTGCGTCGTATCGCTTCCCGGCGCCGGCGTTCCCCCCCGGGCCTCCACTTCGAAGGTCACGACGATCAGGTCGCCGTAATAGCCGCTGCGGACGGAGTCCACGTCCACGAGGCCCGTGACCCTGCCCTCGATCCCGGCCTCTTCCCTCAGTTCCCGGAGTGTGGCCTCCTCGATGCTCTCTCCGACCTCCGCGAAGCCGATGGGGAGACACCAGCGTCCCCGGTAGGGCCGGTTTCCCCGCCGGACCAGGAGCAGCCGGCGGTCCGTCACCACGAGGGCGGTCACGACGGGCAGGGGGTTGTCGTAAAAAAAACGCATGCAGGTGGCGCAGAAGTCGCGCAGCACCCCCTCTTCACGTGCCCGGCCCATCGCCTTTCCGCAGTGCGGGCAGTAATTTCTCGATGTCTTCGTCATACCGGCGCCTGAATCGCCCCTAACGGGTTTCTGGTGTTGCCCCCGTCCGGCCGAGAGGCGTTTCCCGGGCGGGGGGAGGAACAGAGAAAGATCCGATCGTTCTTGGACAGGACGAACCGGTCCCGCGGCCGGAGGCGGGCCTCGAGGTGTCGCGCCACCGTTTCCGTGGTGAAGGCGGTTCCGTGAAGAAAGAACGGACTCTTGAAGCGGAAATAGCGGAGGAGCTGCGGTTGGCTCTCCGCTTCGAACACCAGGGCGTTGGGGTAATCGATCGCGCGGATCTCGCCGAACCAGGGTTGCAGCAGCGCCCGTCCGTTTTCCGCCGTGAACCGGCCGAGGATGTTTTCCACGGGCAGAGGATCGTCCGGGCGGTGGCCGAGCTCGGCCAGGATCGCCTTGACGGTGGAGATGAGCTCCCGCATGTTGTTCCGGTCGTGGGTGATCGCGATGAACGTTCCCACGTCGCTGAGCGTCCGGCTGATGTCCGGAACCCGGTCCGGGAAGAAATAGAGGGAGTAGCTGCAGACGATCAGATCGAAGGCGCGTTCGGGAAAGGTCTCGATCACGGATGCGCCTTCCTTGAGGAAGTTTCCCTGAAACCCGGCATCCCGGCAGGCGGACAGAAAAGGTGCGCCGTAGTCGCCGAAGACGTCCACCCCCGTCACACGGGTCCCGGGGGCGAGGCGTCCCTTCAGGACGTCGATGAAGGGTCCGAACCCGCTGCCCAGATCCAGGACCTGCCGGCAGTCGCCCAAATCCACGGCGTCGAGCGCCACCTCCCGGATGTTCCGCCGGTTGACGGAATACTCCCGGATGAGATCGGCCGCGTCCCGGTGCCGTTCCACGTTGCGGAAGGCCTCGGCCAGGCATGCGTGCAACTGGAAGGGATTCATGGCAGGGCCTCGCGATGCGTTGTTCTTACCGTCCGCCCGTCACTTGGCGAACCCTATCAGCTCTCGGAGACTTTGCCAACCCGGAAATTGCACCCGGAAATCCCGGTTCGTCGTGAATGCGGGGTGCGGCGGGACTGTCGCGGACGGGGCCGTCGCCCCGCATGCCTGGATGTTGCTTTTTCGACGGGGTGTGCTATGGTGCCGCCCATGCCGCCACGCATCGTTTCCAGAAAGGAGCACCGCATCTCCCGAAGGCAGATCAGCCCGAACGCCCTGCGCACGCTCTACCGGCTCCGGGACAACGGGTTCGTCGCCTACCTGGTCGGGGGCTGCGTCCGGGACCTCCTCCTGGGAAGAACCCCGAAGGACTTCGACATCGCGACCGATGCCGCTCCAGGTCAGCTCAAGCGGCTTTTCCGCAACTGCCGCCTCGTCGGTCGCCGCTTCCGGCTGGCCCATCTCCACTTCCAGGACGAGATCATCGAGGTTTCCACCTTCCGCTCGGCCGCCCCGGTCGATGAGGGGGAGGCGGGCAAGACGGAGGAAGATCACCGCCCACCCCGTCATCTCAAGGACGAGGACGGCATGGTACTCCGGGACAATGTCTTCGGCACGCCGGAGGAGGATGCCCTTCGCCGTGACTTCACCATCAATGCGCTCGCCTACAATATCGCCGATTTTTCCGTGATCGACCATTCCACGGGGCTGGTCGACCTCGAACAGCGGCTCATCCGTCCCATCGGCGATCCTTACGTCCGCTTCACGGAGGACCCGGTACGCATGCTCCGCGCGGTCCGCTTTGCCGCTTCCCATGGGTTTGTCATCGAACCGGCGACGTGGGACGTCCTGTGCGAACTGTCTCCCACCATCACCCGCGCCTCGTCGGCGCGGCTTTATGAAGAGGTTCTGAAGCTCTTTCTGCTGGGTTCCGCCGGTCCGGTTTTCCCTCTTCTGGAAGAAAGCGGTCTCGGTCCCGCCCTGTTTCCCGGCCTCGGCGGCGGGGGGGATGAAAACGGCCGGCGGTCCATCGTGCAGGCCAATCTGGCAGGGCTCGACCGGCTCTGCCGGAACGGGACGCCCCCGAACGCACCGCTCTGCTTCGCGGCTCTTTTCGGACCCGATCTGGAAGAGGCGGCCTTGGCGCGTCACCGGGACGGTGTTCCACGCCAGCAGGCCCTGGATGCCGCGTGCGCCGTTTTTTTCGAGGCGCTGTGCCGGACCGTCAGCGTGCCCGGGCGGATCGGCAGTCAACTGCGCGCCATCCTTGCCCTTCAGCCCCTGCTGCAACGCCAGCCCCCGCGCCGCCCGGCGCGCATGGTCCATCGGCCCGAGTTTGCGGACGGGTTGGGCTACCTCCGCCTGGCGGCGGAAACGAGCGCGGAGCGCCGCCCGGTCGTGGCCTGGTGGGACGCCTTCCTGTCCGGGGACGCCCCCCCGACCGGAAAGGAAGCGCCGGTCGCCGAGACCCCGGCAAAACAACGGAGGCATCGCCGCCGCCGTCCCCGTCCGGCCACCGTCGCCGCATCTTGACGGCCATCCCCCGTATCGCCTCGCAACGGTCAGTGGACCCCCATCAGAGGATCGCGTTCAGCTTTCCAAGCCCCGCAAAGGCGAAATACCCGGCAAACACGACGAGAAAAGCGGCGCAGGCCGCGATCAGGCCCCGGTAAAGGCGATCGGTGAGAAACTGTCGCCCCCCGGCCACCGTAGCGGAGACCAGGGAATACCAGGCGAGGTCCGCGAGGATATGCCCGGCAAAGAAAAAAACGACACCCCGGAGGCCGAACCGCCAGGAGTAGAGGATGTACCCCAGGCCAATGGTCGCCCACCAGATGATCCAGTACGGGTTGGCCACGCTCATCAGAATGCCGCTGATCAGGGGGTGATTCCGCCGCCGCGGGTCAGGCTTCCGGGAGAGGGTGAGTGCGGGCAGGGAGCGGAACATCCCGAAGGCCATCCAGGCGAGAATCACAGACCCGCTGAGGGCCGTGGCCACGAAGACCTCCGGTCGTTGGAAAAACGGCGCCAGCCCAAGCAGGATGGCTCCGACGAGCGCAAGCTCCAGAAGGGCGTGTCCGGCGATCATCAGTGGCCCCGTGATGAATCCGTACCGCGAGCTCTCGCTGATCGTCGCGGTCAGGAGCGGCCCCGGCATCAGGGCGCCGGACAGCGCGACGACGAAGGACGAGGCAAAAATCGTGAACAGAACGGTCAGCATGGGATGTCCGCTATCGTTCACCCGGTGGCGGACGATTTCCTGAGGGCCCCACCCGAAACGGGGCAAGCCGATTGAATTCCCGATGTCTTCAACGGCGTCGACCGCCCCCCAGAAGAGAGCCCAGGACGCCGCGGACGATTTCCCGTCCCACGGACGAGCCGATCGTCCGGGCCACGCTCTTGGCGGCGGTCTGAACCAGGCCGTCGGTTTTCCCCCCGCGAGGGCCGGTCCGTCCGAACAGGATGTCGCCGATGCCGCCGCCCAGCACGCCTCCGCCGCCCGGGGCGGCCGCCTCCGGGTCGCCCGCCGTCACTGGCGGTTGCGCGGGCGTTGCGGCGCCCTGAACGGATGCACGCAATTTTTCGTAGGCCGATTCCCGGTCGAGGATCTTTTCATAGTGCCCGTAGAGGATGGAGTTCCGGATGGCCGCCGAGCGCTCGGCCGTGTCGAGGACGCCGAGACGCGAACCGGGGGCGATGACGTTCGCCCGCTCCACCGGCGCCGGCCGGCCTTTCTCGTCGAGAAAGGAGATCAGGGCCTCGCCGACGCCCAGTTCAGTGATCGCCGTGACGGCATCGAAGGCGGGATTGGGGCGCAGGGTCTCCGCCGCCGTCCGGACCGCCTTCTGGTCGCGCGGCGTGAAGGCGCGCAGGGCGTGCTGGACGCGGTTTCCCAACTGTCCGAGAACAGTTTCGGGGATGTCCAGGGGATTCTGCGTGACGAAGTAGACCCCCACGCCCTTGGAGCGGATGAGGCGCACCACCTGTTCGATCTTTTCCAGCAGCGCCGTCGGCGCGTCGTTGAACAGCAGGTGGGCCTCGTCGAAGAAGAAAACCAGTTTGGGCTTCTCCACGTCTCCCACCTCGGGCAGCTGTTCGAAGAGCTCGGCCAGCATCCAGAGCAGGAAGGTGGCGTAAAGCCGGGGGTTGTTGTAGAGCTTGTCCGCCGCCAGCACGTTGATCACGCCGCGGCCCTCGCCGTCGGTCTGCATCAGGTCGGCGATGTCGAGCATCGGTTCCCCGAAGAATTTGTCGCCGCCCTGCTGTTCGATCGTCATCAGCCCGCGCTGAATGGCGCCGACGGACGCGGCGGAGATGTTTCCGTATGCGGTGGTGAACTGCTTGGCGTTGTCGCCCACGAACTGGATCATGGCCCGCAGGTCCTTCATGTCGAGCAGGAGCAGGCCGTTGTCGTCGGCGATCTTGAAGACCAGGGTCAGCACGCCGGACTGCGTTTCGTTGAGGTTCAGGAGCCGCGCAAGCAGAAGCGGCCCCATGTCGGACACGGTGGCGCGCACCGGGTGTCCGGCTTCGCCGTACACGTCCCAGAAGACGGCGGTATTGGCACGCGGGACGAATTCCTTGATGCCGATGGCCTCCAGCCTCTTGAGCATCTTCTCGGAGGCCTGGCCGGCCGCGCCGATGCCGGAGAGGTCCCCTTTGATATCGGCCACGAAAACGGGGACGCCGATGGACGCGAAGGATTCGGCCATCTTCTGCAGTGTGACGGTCTTCCCCGTGCCGGTCGCGCCGGCGATGAGCCCGTGCCGGTTGGTCATGTTCGGCAGCAGGACGACTTCCTTTCCCTGGGCCATGGCGATGATGAGCGGTGCGGTCATGGAACCTCCTTCCGGCATGGAGACGACGTCCGTCAATCCTCCAACGGCAAAACGTGTCCTATGCCTTAAAAACTACAAGAAATGGGCTGGAGATGTCAACAAGGAAAACCCCCGCCGTTTTTATCGCTTGACAGATGACACGCATGTGCCTACCTTCAGGACCGTATGCGTCACTGCCTGCCGGGCGTCCGGCGCAAGATGCAATTTGCCGCCGACAAGGAGAACGCGGTAAAGGTTGCATTGCCCTCGTGTCGGAACCAGGTGGACGAACATTGATAGAGGATTCCCGATCCACAAGATGAAGAAGCATCCATCCCGGAACAAGCTTGCCGTGGATCCTGTAAATGGACAGGACGTCATCCTGGATTCCATTGCCGACGGGGTTTTTACCGTTGACTCGGATTGGCGGATCACGTCTTTCAACCGGGCGGCGGAAAAGATCACCGGCGTTCCCAGGGACGAGGCCATCGGACAGCAGTGCAAGGATGTCCTGAAGGCGAACATCTGTGAAAAGGACTGCTGCCTCCGCAAGACGATGAAATCGGGTACGCCGATCATCAACCGGACGGTCTATATCATCGATTCCAGGGGCCGCCGCCGACCCGTCAGCATTTCCACCGCCCTCCTCAAAGGAACCGCCGGAGCCGTTCTCGGCGCCGTGGAGACGTTCCGCGACATCAGTGTTGAAGAAGACCTCCGGAAGACCATCGAAGGGAAATACGCCTTCGAGGACATCGTTTCCAAGAACCACCGGATGCTTCAACTGTTCGACATCCTCGCCGATGTCGCCGACAGCGGCAGTACGGTCCTCATCGAAGGGGAAAGCGGCACCGGAAAGGAACTTTTTGCCCGGGCCGTTCACAACTTGAGTCCGAGGAAAAAACAGGCCTTTGTCGCCGTGAACTGCGGGGCCCTGCCCGACACCCTGCTGGAATCGGAGTTGTTCGGCTATAAGGCCGGGGCTTTCACGGATGCGAAGCGGGACAAGGCGGGACGGTTCCGCCTGGCGGAAAAGGGAACGCTGTTTCTGGATGAAATCGGGGACATCACCCCGGCCATGCAGGTTCGCCTGCTGCGCGTCCTTCAGGAGAAGACCTACGAACCCTTGGGGTCCACCGAAAGCGTCCGTCACGACGTCCGGATTATCGCCGCGACGAACAAAAATCTCGAGGAACGGGTTCGGCAGGGGCTGTTCCGGGAAGACCTCTTTTACCGGATCAACGTCTTTAAGATCACCCTCCCGCCCCTCCGGGAACGGATGGAGGATGTGCCCCTCCTGGCGGATCACTTTATCCGCCGGTTCAACGTCCTTCAGCAGAAGGAGATCGAGGGGCTGAGCGAGGAGGCCTTGGCCTGCCTAATGGCCTACGACTATCCCGGCAATATCCGGGAGTTGGGCAATATCATCGAACGGGCCTTCATCCTTTGCAAGGCCGGGCGGATCGAGAAGATCCACCTTCCGGAATCCCTGTTCAAGATGGGCGGCGGCGATCCTCGGCCGGAACCCCTTTCCCTGCGGGAGATGGAGGCCATCCATCTGACGAACGCCCTGCGGGCGAACGACTGGAATCGTCTGCGGACGGCGAGGCAGTTGGGCATTCACAAGACCACCCTCTACCGGAAGATCAAGGCTCTGCGGATCGTCACCCCCGAATAGCCTGCTCCTTGAGTTGCAATCACGCACCTCATCCGTACCGCGCAGTTGCAATCACGCAACTTCATGGTTGCCCGCCTTTTCCCCGATCCGGTATTTGTATCGATGATTGCTGTGTTTTGGTGATTGCCGGTTCTATGGCACAGATCTTGATGTTCCCCTTGCAGAAGGTTTTCAAGCGGGTCCGTCACGCACGATGAATCCGGGTTAGGGGAACCCGAATGAAGATTGCCTTATCCATCTGGAAGGATTCCATCTCGACCGTCTTTGACGCGGCCGAGGACATCCTGATTATCGAGGATGTTCTCGAGGGCGACGGCCGAAGAACCCTAATGAAGCTGGGGGGATCGGATGGGTCGGGGAAGGCCCTGCGGCTCAAGAGAAACGGGGTCGGTCTGCTGATCTGCGGGGCGATCTCCATGCCCCTGAAGCGCCTGCTGGAATCGTCAGGGATCACGGTTTTGCCTTTTGTACGGGGCCGCGTTGAAGAGGTGATTGGGGCCTATCGGAGCGATCGGCTGGGGCAGGTTCGGTTTGCCCTGCCGGGTTGCCGGAATCATCTGCGGATGGGCTGTCTTCCGCGAATGCATGCGGCGGGGGCCGGGCAGGGGGCGAACGAGGAAAGTGCGATGCCAAGAGGAGATGGGACAGGACCGATCGGCCCCGGTCGAAATGGACAGGGTCGGGGAGCGCGAAGGGCGGGTCGCACCGCCGCCGCTTTTGCGGCAGGGACTGTCGGACGTTGCGTTTGCCCGCAGTGCGGGCAAACGGAGCCGCATGAGCGCGGTGTGCCCTGCTCCAGCCGCAACTGCCCGAAGTGCGGGACCGTCATGACAAGGCCATAACCGGTCATTCGGGAGTAACGGGTTGTAGGATGTGCCGGGAGGGAATCGAACGGATCCCATGGGAATGGGCGTCGTGACCGGACGCGCGGAAGGATGCGGCGCCGGGTCCGGAATGCAGTCCGAATTGAATTTCATCAGACACCGCCTGGATGAAAGTGAAAGGGAGAATCCATGAAGATTGTTTTTACGACATCGGGGACCGATCTCGAGGCCCCGTTGGACAGACGTTTTGGCCGGGCCCCGAGATTTCTCGTTTACGATCTGGAGGGTCGGACCTTTGAAATCGTCGAGAACAAGCAGAATCTGAACGCCGCGCAGGGGGCCGGGATTCAATCCGCGGAGGCGGTGGCCCGGACCGGGGCGAAGGCCGTCGTGACCGGCCACTGCGGCCCGAAGGCGTTTCGCGTTCTGAGTGCGGCCGGTGTCGTGATCCTGACCTCCGACGCCCCAACGGTCGCCGCAGCCCTTGACCAGTACCGCTCGGGGGTGCTCACGGAGGCCCGGGCCGCCGATGTCGAGGGCCACTGGGCATGAGCGGCGCGATCCGGTTTACGCCGATCGGCCTCCTCCGCAGCGGGCATACCCTCGCGGAGGAGACGCCGATCCAGCCCGTTTATGCGCAGGGGGCCTGGGGCCGTGCGGAGGTGTTTCCCGAGTATGCCGAGGGTCTGCAGGACATCGAAAGCTTTTCACATGTCTTTCTGATCTACCACCTGCACCTTGCGGCGCCGGCCGGACTGATCGTGAAGCCGTTCCTCCAGGACAGGGAACGGGGCGTCTTTGCCACGTGCCACCCCGGCCGGCCCAACGCCATCGGCATGAGTCTCGTGGCGCTGCTTCGCCGTGAGGGCCATGTCCTGCACCTCGACGGGGCGGACTTTATCGATGGAACGCCGCTCCTGGATATCAAGCCTTACGCGGCCAGGTTCCACCGGATCGATCGCCCCAGAAGCGGATGGCATGAGGAGGTCGATGAGCAAGAGGCGGTGCGGCGCGGGCGCCGGGCGCCATAGGGACAATGAATGAACCGGGTCCTTGAGGAGGGATTCCTCCCGGACCCGCAATGCAAGGAAAGGGGTACCGCGTCATGGATTGTCAAGGCAAGGAAACGGGCCGTCAGGGGCATCAACAGCGCCCCGACGCCCAGGATCGGAAAGAACGGCGGGAGCAGGAAGCCCTGACGGAGCGGATGAACCAGATCAAGCACAAGATCATGGTCCTGTCCGGAAAGGGCGGCGTGGGGAAGAGCACCGTCGCGGCCAACATTGCCGTGGCCCTCGCCCTGGAGGGCCGGAAGGTAGGACTTCTGGACCTCGATTTTCACGGCCCGAGCATTCCCAAACTGCTCAAATTGGAGCAGGGGCAATTGCGGTCGGACGGAAAATCCATTGTTCCGGTGGAGTATCTCTACGGGATCAAGGTGGTGTCCATCGGTTTCATCATGCCGGAGCGTGATGCGGCGGTCATCTGGCGCGGCCCGATGAAGATGGGGGCGATCAAGCAGTTCCTGTCCGAGGTGGCGTGGGGCGAACTGGACGATCTCATCATCGACTTTCCCCCCGGCACGGGCGACGAGCCGCTCTCCGCGGCGCAACTGCTGCCGGACAGCGACGGGGCCGTCATCGTTACCACGCCCCAGGACCTGGCCCTTTCGGATGTTCGCAAATCCATCAGTTTCTGCCGGCAGTTGAAGCTCCCCGTCATCGGGGTCATCGAGAACATGAGCGGACTGGTCTGTCCGAACTGCCGGACGGTCATCGACGTCTTCAAGCGGGGCGGCGGGGAGGCCATGGCCAGGGAAATGGGCGTTCCCTTTCTGGGGCGAATTCCGCTGGATCCCGCGATCGTCGAGGCATCCGACGACGGCAACCCGTTCATCTATTTCCAGAACAAAACGGAGACGGCCCAGGCGTTCATGAAGGCCCTCGACCCCATCCTGAATCTGAAGGACAAGAAGCCCGCGCCGGTCGTCTTGCCGATGGCGTCGCGGACCGCCGCTGCCGTGACGAAGATCGCCGTCCCCGTTTCGGACGGGCTGTTGTGCGCCCATTTCGGCCATTGCGAGGTTTTTGCCCTGCTGGATGTGGACATGGACGGGAAAAAGATCCTCCGGCGGGAGGATGTGACGCCGCCCCCCCACGAGCCGGGCCTGCTTCCCAAATGGCTTCATGAAAAAGAGGCCCGGATCATCATCGCCGGGGGGATGGGCTCCCGCGCCCAGGGACTTTTTACGGAGAACGGCATTCAGGTCGTCTGCGGCGCCCCGGCCGATACGCCGGAGAAGGTGGTCACGGCCTATATGAACGGAACCCTCGCCACGGGTCCGAATGTCTGCGATCACTGAGCCGGACTTCAACGGAAAACGCTTCCCTAACGGCAGGAACCGGATTATAAGCAGAAGCGTGGAAAAGGGTTTGAAGCATGCCCACGTATGAATA
This sequence comes from Syntrophales bacterium, assembly GCA_023230905.1. GTDB lineage: Bacteria > Desulfobacterota > Syntrophia > Syntrophales > UBA2251 > UBA2251. The sequence continues at coordinate 28,214 of JALNWL010000001.1, read as the reverse complement.
TGAATGCGCTGAGTGCGGTTTGAAGTTCGAGCGCCGGCAGGCCATCACGGAGGCGCCTCTCGTGGAATGTCCGGCGTGTGGGGGCGGCGTTCGCCGGTTGATCAGCGGCGGGACGGGCTTTATCCTGAAAGGATCCGGACATGGCAAGGCGGGTCGTGGCGGCGGGTGCGCCCTCGAAGAAACGGGCCGGACCTGCTGCGGAAGGGATGCGCGGTGTGGAAGCGCGTCATGTGGGGACGAGTGATGGGGCGGGGCGCCTTGCGATACGTCTATGGGCCGGTTTCCTGACGCCGGGCGGGTCGGGACGTATGTCAACGGCGGGGAACGATTCTTCAAGTCAAGGGAATACGAACCCGAAGATGTTCCGGAGTCAGGGCCTGTCCCCGTTTCCGGTTTGAGGATGCCGAGGCAAAATTGAAGGAAGGGAGGACATCGCGTATGGGAAAGGAAATCAAGGCGGGATGCGCCCGGCCGACCGGCGGTCCGGTCGGCGAAAAAGCGGACACGTCCAAGGATTCCCCTCAGCAGCCAATGATCAAGGAGGTCAAAGCGATGATTACGGTCGGCAAAAAGGCACCCGATTTTACGGCGCCGGCGTACCACAAGGGAAAGTTCATCTCCGTTCAGTTGTCCGAATTCCTGGGGAAATGGGTCAGCCTGTGTTTCTACCCCGGGGACTTCACCTTTGTCTGAGCGACGGAAATTTCGGCGGTCGCCGAAAAATATCCCGAATTCAAAAAGCTGGGCGTCGAGGTGCTCTCCATGAGCGTGGACAGCGTTTTTGTCCACAAGATGTGGAACGATCATGAGCTGTCCAGGATGGTCAAGGGCGGCGTGCCTTTCCCGATGCTGTCCGACGGCGGCGGCCGGGTCGGCTCCGTCTACGGCGTTTATCTGGAGGATGCGGGCGTGGAGGCCCGGGGACGGTTCCTGATCGATCCCGACGGCGTCATCCAGGGATTCGAGGTGCTCACGCCGCCGGTGGGGCGCAACGTGGGCGAAACGATCCGCCAGTTCCAGGCCTTCCAGCACGTCCGCAAGAGCAAGGGCACGGAAGCCATGCCTTCGGGCTGGAAGCCGGGGAAACTCACGCTGAAGCCCGGTCCGGGACTCGTCGGCAAGGTCTGGGAAGTCTGGAAAACGAAGATGGCGTTCGATTGAAAACGGTCAGAGCGAATCATGAAGACGACGCACGGGTGAGACCGCCCGTGCGCGCCGATGCGGGAGTGAGGTTGCGTGGAAGAGGAGTTGATGTCTGCCGAGGAGAGGCTGGGCCTGGCCAGAACTGAAGATCAGCCGCGTTACGGGGAGAAGTTGCTGTATTATGGAAATAGCGCCGAGGCCGTGGGCATCATGGACGACCCGGACGCCCACGGCCGGGTGGAAGGTTTCTGCGGCGATTCGACCGAGATGTTCCTGGCGATTCGGGACGGGGTGATCGCGGAGGCCCGCTTCACGACGAGCGGATGTTTTTTCAGCCGGGCGGCGTGCCATGCCGCGGTGGCCCTGGCGAAGGGGAAAACCGTCGCGGAGGCGCTCAAGATCGACGAAAACGCGATTCTGGCCGAGCTCGGGGGCATGCCGGAGGATCACGAACATTGCGCTTATCTGGCCTCGTTGACGCTCCGGTGGGCTGTCGAGGAATGGCAAGAAAAGCGCGGTCCCGTAGGAAGGGCGCGGCCGGATGCGGCGCGGTGACGAAGACGCAGGGAGTGGAGAAGCGAACCATGGTGCCGAAGAGAATCTTTCTGACCAAGGGCGTCGGGAGCCACCGGGAGGAGCTTCACTCCTTCGAGTTGGCCCTCCGCGACGCGGGAATCGAAAAGTGCAACCTGGTCCAGGTGTCGAGCATCATGCCGCCGGGATGCCGGCTCATCACCCGGCCGCAGGGCTTGCAGGAGATCAAACCGGGCGCCATCACGTATTGCGTCATGAGCCGCTGCTGCAGCAACGAGCCGCGGCGGCTCCTCGCGGCGTCCGTGGGCCTGGCCATTCCGAAGGACCGGCAGGCGTACGGTTATATCAGCGAACACCACGCCTTCGGCCAGACGGAACGGCAGGCGGGGGATTACGCGGAGGATCTGGCGGCGGCGATGCTGGCCTCGACCCTGGGTATCGCGTTCAACGTGGACGAGAGCTGGGACGAAAAGAAGGAGATTTTCCGGATCAGCGGCAAGATCGTGGCGACGAAGAACATCACCCAGTCGAGCATCGTGAAGAGCAAAGGCTACACGACCGTGCTGGCGGCCGTGGTGTTCGTGCTTTGAATGTCATCCATTTTCAACGAAAGAAGGGAGACCAACATTTTGAAGAAGATTGCCTTGAATGCCTTGGACCGGGTGGAGATCCTGACCCTGCAGGACAACACCATCGACATCACGATGATGGACAACAGCGCCGTCGTACAGCGGGCGATGGCCATCAAGGAGGGGCAGATCCGGAACTCCATCCTGGCGGAGCACGGATTTTCCGCCCTCGTGAAGACAACCGCCGCCGGGAAGACCCGCACGCTGCTCTTCGATTTCGGCTATTCCGAGGAGGGGGCCGCCTATAACGCCCGCGCCCTGAACGCCGACCTCACGCAGGTGGAGGCCCTGGCGCTCTCCCACGGCCACAGCGACCACATGGGCGGCTTTGCCGCGCTCACGGCGATGATCGGGAAGAAGGGCCTGCCCTTCTACGTCCACCCGGGGATCTTCAAGACCCCCCGCTACGTGAAGTACGGCGAGGGGCTCAAGTTCGACTTTCCCACCATTACCCGGGAAAGCCTGGAACAGGCCGGCGTGAACGTCGTCGAGACGAAGGCGCCCGTCACGCTCCTGGACGGCGATGTCGGCTTTCTTGGGGAGATCGAGCGGGTGACGGATTTCGAGAAGGGCTTCCCGATCGCCTTTTTCCAGGAGGATGCCGTGGAGAAGTGGGACCCGATCGAGGACGACACCGCGGTGGTCATGAATCTGAAGGGGAAGGGCCTGATCGTCCTGTCCGGCTGCGCCCATTCGGGCGTCGTCAACACGGTCCGCCACGCGCAGAACGTAACGGGGATCGAGAAGGTGCACGTCGTCATGGGCGGGTTCCACCTGTCCGGACCGTTTTTCGAGCCGATCGTCGGCCGGACGACGGAGGAGCTCCGGAAGCTCGCCCCCGATTACGTCATCCCGACGCACTGCACCGGGCGGAAGGCGATCCTCTATATGGAGAACACCATGCCGGAGCAGTTCATCCTGAACATGTCGGGGACGAAACTGACCTTCGCCGCCTGAGGCGGCCCCTGCAGCCCGGTCAGCCTGTCGACGTCCCGGGTACGCCCTGGGCCGGCTGTTCAAGGGCAAGGATTGGCTTGGCATCCGGGCCGAGACCGCCGTGGATACCGACTGTTCGAGAGAGATGTCAGAAGAGCTTCGCTGGGTGAAAACCCACTGTGCGCGCATGGACCACGGGGGCTGCGGTCTCCGGGTCGGGGTCCGGGGCAACGAAATCGTCCGGATCGAGGGCGATCCGGACGGGTACCTGAACCGGGGGTATACCTGTTTCAAGGGGCGGGTGTCGGCGGAGCGCCTCACCCATCCCGACCGCCTGAAGCAACCGCTGAAACGGGTGGGCGGGCGAGGCGAAGGGAAATGGCAGGCCATTTCCTGGGAGCAGGCCCTGGAGGAGACGGCCGAGAATCTGCGGCGCATCCGGGAGACCTACGGCGCCCGGGCCGTGGGTTTCGGTGTCGGCATGCCGAAGGGGCTCGAACATTTCGTTTTAATCCGCCTGGCCAACCTCTTCGGATCCCCCAACGTTGTCGCTTCGCAGGATGTCTGCCATGCCCCCCGGGAGATCACGGGCGTTCACACCTGCGGGTTTTACCCCGTGGCGGACCTCCATCATCCGACCGAACTGATGTTGCTCTGGGGAAGCAATCTCACCTCCACCCACGAAGAGGGGCAGATCGCCGTTCAGCTCCTGGAGCGGGTGAAGGGCGGCGCGAAGCTCGTCGTTGTGGATCCCCGGCGGATCGAGCTTGCCGAGAAGGCCGACCTTTGGCTCCCGCTCAGGCCCGGTACGGATCCGGCCCTGGCCCTCGGGATGCTCCACGTGATCTGCGAAGAATCCCTGTACGACAAGGCCTTTGTCGAGACGTACACTTACGGTTTTGAAGATCTCGTCCGGCAGGTGAAGGCGTATCCCCCCGAGAGGGTGGCGGAGATCACCTGGGTGCCCGCCGAGCAGATCCGCCGGGCCGCCCGGATGTACGCCGCGGCGAAACCGGCGGCCCTCCAGTGGGGCAATGCCGTCGAACACAGTGTCAACGCCTTCGACGCGATCCGCGCGCTTGTCTGTCTCATGGCCGTCTGCGGCAATCTCGACGTCTCCGGGGGCAACGTCAACGCCCGGGACCCGAAGATCATGGGTCTCGGACCGTTCGTTCGTGCCGACCTCATTCCGGACAAGCGCAAGGAGATGATCGGCGCCCACCACGGCATCATCCCGCGGCTCATGACGGTCGCCCCGGCCTTCTTCCGCCAGGCGGTTCTTAAGGACGTGCCCTATCCCGTCCGGGGTTTCTACGGGATGTGTACGAATCCGATGGTGGCCTGGGCGGACAGCCGGCGCACCTTCGAGACCTTCAAACGCCTCGACTTCGTGGCCGTTGCCGATCTCTTCATGACGCCGACGGCGGCCATGGCGGACATCGTCCTGCCCGTCGCCCACCAGTACGAGATGAACGACATCGGGCACTACGGTCTCGGCCACGGCGTGATCTTCGCCCGTCCCAAGATCGTCGAGCCGCCCGAGGGCTGCTGGCCGGACATGAAAATCCTGAACGAATTGGGAAAACGCGTCTCCTCCCCCGAGCTGTGGCCAGAGGACCACGAAGCGTTTCTGGAGGACGTCGTCCGCCCGGCGGGACTGACCTACCGGCAGTTCGTGGAGAGGGGATACCTCAAGGGGCCGGACCGCTTCCGAGCCTACGAAGAGAAGGGATTTTCGACGCCGACGGGGAAGGTGGAGCTGCGCCTGAGCACCGCGGGGAAGTTCGGGCTTACGGCCCTGCCCGAATTTTCGGGATTTCCCGAGGAGGACGATCCGGATTATCCGCTGCTCCTGATCAGCGCCAAGAGCCGCTATTTTTTGCACTCATCCTACCGCTGGATACGAAGACTCAGGGAAAGACGGCCCCATCCGACGGTGGAGATCCACCCCGAAACGGCCGCCCGCCACGGCATCGGCGACGGGGAGAGGGTTGTCATCGAGACGAGGCACGGTGCGATGACCCAGCGCGCCCGGCTCACCGACGGCCTCGATCCCAGGGTGATCTGCGCCTCCCCGGGATGGTGGTTCCCGGAGGGCGACCCCGCCCGCCAGTACGACTGGGGGGAAGCGAATGTCAACCTGCTGACGTCCGTGGAAAAACTGGGCCGGGAGTTCGGGACCCCCAACCTGAAGGGCCTGCCCTGTCGCCTGCTCGGCCCGCGCACGTGATCTCGTCCGCTTTTCCCGCCGGCCATACCCTCCGGCGGGGTGCCCGTGCAGATCCAAACGGGGTCAAACCCGAACACGCAAGCTTCACCGCGGATCAGAAGGAAATGATTTCGTATCCCTTATCCCGGTACGATGCCATGCCGGGATGACCGGACATATCGTCAAGAAGGGTCAAGTCTTGCGCTTTGGCGGCCTCGAGGGTTCCCAGTTTGTTCGAACAGGCTTTGCAGACGCCTTCAACCAAGCCGGCGTCGAGACTCTTTTTCCACAATCCATTCAGCGGATTGTTAGCTTTCACAAGTTCGGGCACCAGTTTGACCGCGGCGCCTTCGAGGATGATTTTCGCCTCATGCCCTTTGGCTTTCATATCCATGGCGTTCAAGAGCACGTGGATGAAGCACAGGGGATCTCCTTTGAATACGAACAAGGCGAATTTCTTCATGGCTTGACTCCTTTCAAAAAGTCGGATCGTTGTCGGGTCAACGCTTGTTTTTTGGCGTTCAGACCTTAAGGTATGGGGGATGGGGATGTCAAACGGAAAAAGCCCTTCAGCATGACGAGAGAACAAAAGACGGTGTGGGGCTTTCGGGAGAAAATCCGGAGAAAACCGCCGGGGGAACGCCCGTTCTGGGCGACGATCGCCGCCGGTTTGGATGAAGGACTCCGGAATAGCTGATATTTTCGGATTGACTTCCCTCAGTCGATTCTCTATGATCAACACCCAGCAGGGTCATTCTTCTCGAGAAACGATGAACGGAAGGAGGGTCTTTATGAGGACGTCCCGATGGGCTGTCGCATTCTCATTGCTTTCCGGAATCGTCTTGGCATCGGCGGCCTTGGCCGGCCATGTCGAACTGGTCGGCAAGGGCCCCTTCAAGAGCGGACCCGAAGTCACAAAAAAGTGTATCGAGTGTCATGAGAAGGAAACCCGGGACTTCATGAAAACCGTCCACTGGACTTGGACAAAAGAACAGAAATGGAAAGGGAAAACGGTCAACATCGGCAAGCTGAACGCGCTGAACAACTTCTGCATCGGGCTGCCCGGGAACTGGCCGCGATGCACCAGTTGCCACGCCGGCTACGGCTTCAAGGATGAGAGTTTCGACTTCAGCAAGGCGGAAAACGTCGATTGCCTAGTCTGCCACGACACGACCGGTGCCTACAAGAAATTTCCGACCGCGGCGGGCCACCCGGCCTACGCGGGAGAAGCCAGGGAGTTCCCCAAGGGCACGCCATGGCCGCCCGCCGACCTTTTGAAAGTGGCCCAGTCCGTCGGCCCGACGAGCCGCACGACCTGTGGGGCCTGCCACTTCTACGGTGGCGGGGGGGATCACGTCAAGCACGGAGACTTGGACACCTCCATGGCCCATCCTTCCCCCGAGATCGACATCCACATGGGGGGCAAGAGCAAGATGACCTGCCAGGCGTGCCATCAGGCCAAGGACCACTTCCTCAAGGGGGAAGCGGCCTCCGTCACCCTCACCCACACCCACCCGAGCCACATCGACTGCGTCGATTGTCACACGGGCAATGTGCACCGGAACTTCCTGGTGAACAAGCACACCGAGAGGGTGGCCTGCCAGAGCTGCCATATCCCTACCTTCGCCAAGGCCCGGCCGACCAAGACCTGGTGGGACTGGTCCACGGCGGGGAAGGACATCAAGGCGGAGGATATCCCGAAGGACCAGTACGGCATGAAGCTCTACGACAAGATGAAAGGAGACTTCAAGTGGGATAAGGACGTAATGCCCACCTACCTGTGGTTCAACGGAAACATTGAACGCTACCATGCCGGCGACAAGATCGATCCGACCAAAGCGGTGAAGCTGACGCACGTCACGGGCGGCCGCAACGATCCCCATTCCAAGATCTACCCGTTCAAGATCATGAGGGGGAAGCAGGCCTACGACAGAGGGAACAACACCATCGCCTACGTGCGGGTTTTCGGCCCTCCGGGCAGTGACGCCTATTGGCAGAAGTATGACTGGGACCGCGCCATTGCCAGCGGGATGAAGGCCGCCGGACAGCCGTACAGCGGCCGGTTCGGCTTCGTGGAAACCACCATGATCTGGCCTGTGCACCACATGGTGGTTTCCAGGGACCGCTCGCTGAAGTGCGGCGATTGCCACGGCGAGAACGGACGGTTTGACTGGAAGGCCCTGGGTTACAAGGGAGACCCGAGGGATCCGAAGAATCGATAAAACGGTCCGGTCGGCGGAACGGTTGCAACGACGGTTCCGCCGACCGGCAGATCCTATAGCCCCTTCTTCTCGAACCAGTAGAAAAGTCCGACAAAGGCCGCGACCAGGATGACGATCACGATCCAGTGGTTGACACCCAGGGCCGCCGGGATGCTGATCTTGCCGAAGTTTCCCCAGGTGAGCACGGTCGCCTTGAGGAACGGGTACGCCTCGGCGAAGAGGCCCGCTCCGAGCAGCATTCCCAGAAGCCCGAAGAGACTGTCGTAGCGCCCCTCGCCCAAGGCCGCCATGGCCGTGGCCGGGCAATAGCCCACCAGGCCCCAGCCGATACCGAAGATCAGGCCGCCCACGATGTTTGCCCCCAGGATCGTGGACTTGATGGAGAGTTTCACCATCCCCAGGTCGAAAAGCAGGTAGATCCCCACCATGGCGACCAGGATGGTGCTCAGCATGAATTTGACGATGGTCATGTCCTGCAGGCGCAAGGCGCCCAACTGACGATCGTAACGGATGACCTGGGCCTTCTGCATGATGAATCCGAAGAGAAGGCCCGTGACGGCGCCGGTCAGAAGTTCGTTCATGGCCGTTGACCTCCTCCATACAGGATTCTGGCCACGACAATGCCGGCCAGGAAGAAACAGACGAGAGAGATGTACCCGCTGATGGCTATCTGAGCCAGACCGCTCAGACCGTGACCGCTCGGTCACCCGTCCGCGAGACGCGCGCCGAACATCACGATCACGCCGCCGAGGAACGCCAGCGTCCAGCGGCGGACGCGGGAAGCCCCGAAGCGCGCCTCCCACATCGCGGGTACCGGGACCGCCCGCCGGTCACCGGACAGCGAGGCCGCCGCGAGAGAACCGAAGAGAACCGCCAGGACAAACATTCCCTGCCAGTCGAGCTTTGCCTTCTCCTTGAGGAAATACTCCATGCCGGCCACTTTTTCCGGCGCGACGGACTGCTCGACAAACCCCGCGGCGCGGACGAAGGTCGTCGAGGCCCCGAAGTACTTCCCCGTGAGGAAGACGGACAGGACCAGCAGCAGACCGGCCAAGGCGCCGGCAACGTAAGGGGACCACGTTTTCGCTCGCATGACGCTCATCCTCCTTTCCTGAGATAACGCAATTCATGACATAAATCGTCTGCTGCGGCAACCTCAAAATGAAACGGCGCGGATGGCGGTTTGGCGGGGGAAAAGAACGCTCATCGTTCCTTGGGCGCTTCCCAACGGGCAAGCCGAATGACACAAAGGCTTGCCAAATTCCCCGTTTTCTTTTAAAGTAAGAACCGGCTTTTCGGATAACATTCTGAATTCAAGGGGAGGGATGGAACAATGCAGAGAGCGAGCGATTTATTGAAGGGCAAATCGAAGCAATTGTGGACGGTTCTTCCGGAGGCTTCGGTGCTCGACGCCCTGAAGCTCATGGCGGAGAAGGAAATCGGGGCGCTGGTGGTTATGGACAAGAAGGAGAAGGTTGTCGGTATCTTCACGGAACGGGATTACGCGAGAAAAATCGTCATCAAGGGCAAGAATTCCCTCGATACCCGGGTCAAAGAGGTGATGACGCCGTTTGAGAAAATGTACACGGTAAAGCCCGATACGCGGGTGGAGGATTGCATGGTGCTGATGACCGGGAAACATATCCGTCATGTGCCCGTTTTCGACGGGCCCAAATTTCTCGGCCTCATCTCGATCGGCGATGCCGTCAAAGCCCAGATCGCCCAGAAGGATGCGCTGATCGATCACCTGAGCGATTATATCGGTGGGAAGTACTGAACCGGACGCCGTCTTTTTGGCGGGCTGTTCCCGGGGGCAGGATCATCCAGGTCCTGCCCTTTTTTGTCCCGGGAACGTTTTGTCTCATGGCGGAAAGACAAGGGGCGCGGTCGAGGCCTCCCGTCCGCGGTTATCCTCCCCAGGCCCTCAGAAGGTAGGCGATGGTGATGCCGAGATAGTTGCCGATGACGTATCCCATGATGCCCGCGGTAAGGCCCGATATGACGACCTCCCTGTTCCTGAGGGCCGAGGCGACCACGGGTACGAAGGGCGGGCTGAAGATGGCCGCGGTGGCCGTGATGATCGTCGTGTCGGTGTCGACCTTGAAAATCCGGCTCATGAAGAGATGCAGGGCAAATGAGCCGTACACGACCAGGGCCATGTACAGGATGATATGCGGGGCGGCGATCACGAGCTGCCGGATGTCCGCCATGCTGCCCACCACGAGGCAGAACACCAGGATGATATACTGGCCCAGCTGGAACGTCTTGTCGATGTTCCGGACCGCGGGGATGAACGAGGCCGCAAGCCCAAGGGTAGTGATGGCCAGCATCAGGACCGCCATGTTGTACTCACGCGGGGCGATTGAATACAGGCCTACGCCTGCCGCGAAGATGGTGAGCGCGAGGCAGAGACCCCCCGTCAGCGGGAGTAGGACCGGCCGGGAGAAGATGTTGCGGTAGTCATTGATGTCTTTCGTCTCCCAATCGGTATCCGGTGCGCTGCGACCGTCCGCGGCCGGGGAAGCGAGATGCTTCTCGAAAGGGGGAAGGAAGAGATTGAGGATCCGCTGGGCGAAGGTAAGGATGAAGATGAACCAGGGGATGCATACCAACATGTCGGCGGTGTTCGCGAGGACGATGATGTGCTCCGGGGCCTTCAGCGCGAGCCCGATCGCGTTGAGGTTGGGCGTCCCGCCCGTGTACACGCCGATGGACATTCCCGCTATCATCCACACCTCGGGCAGACGGTCCTCGAAAATGAGAAAACCCGCCGCCGTGGCGCAGAGGACGGCGAGGATCATGCACGCGAAGGAAGTCGCCGTCGTTCCGGCGAGGCGGGACCAGCGTTTGAGGTCTACGGAGAAGAGCATCAGCGGTATCGAGAGCGGCACCGACACGTTCATGAACGCCTCCTGGACCGGCCTTGCGCCCGCAGGAACGAGTCCGGCGAGGCTCAGGGCGATGCCCGCACCGTAGCAGATGATGCCCGCTCCGATCTTGTCGATCGCGGGGAACCGGCCGCACGCATAGATCACCACGGCGGGAAACAGAAGGAAGGTGAGACTCAGAAGAATCAAGCTCATGGCGCCTCCTGGTTGAAGGTCTTCGGAGCGCCGCCGCGGGTCATGGCAGGACCAGCGTTGCGCCGACCACGAGAAGCAGCAGGTACGTTGCCGTCTTGAAGAGCCTGTCGCTGATTTTCAGCCTGTTGCCGATGAGGATGCCCGCGAGCACCCCCGGAAGCAGAAGACCCGCGGTAGAGAGAACGTCCGCGGTAATGCTCCCGTCCGCGATGAATCCCGCGAGCATGATCGTGTTGAGGAATATCCAGATGAATGCAAGTGTTCCGCGCACCGACTCCTGGGAGGCGAGCTTCCTTCCCGCGTAGTACACGATCAGCGGCCCGCCGACCGCGAGAAGGCCGTGGAACACCCCCCCGCCGAAGACCAGGAGGGATCCCGTGACCGCCGAAGGATCGCGGGGGGGAGCGTCCTTTTTCAGAAAGAGGAAGCGCAGCTCGATAAGCGAGAGGGTGACGATGAACCCCCCCAGGATCAACTTCAGCATCCCTTCGTTGACCATGCTGCGGATCAGGATGCCAGCCGCCAGTCCCATGAGCGCGGCGGGAGCGATGGACCGGAAGACGATTCCCCACTCGATGTCGCGGAACCATCGTGCCATGAGGTAGGCGCTCTGAACAAGCGCAATGAGCACCAGGATCACCACCAGCCGGTCGGCAGGGAAGAAATGCGCCCCCAGGCCGAAGGCGATGACCGTGGCGCCGAAGCCGAGGACGGACTCCACCGCGTGGGCGATCACCAGGAACCCGATCATCAGGAGCATTTCGTGCGTTATGGCTTGATCCTGTACAGGTCGTTGAGGTATTTTACCGCCAGATCCAGGGCCTGACTCCTGTCGGGGATGGTCCCCATCACCCCGTAGAGCACCGCGTCTTCGGTCCTGTCGTTCTCGCTCACGGAAGCCGCCTCGCCGCAGGCCTCCGCGAGATCCTCGAGGAACGCGTCCACGACCTCCTCGTGGACGGGGCAGACGGTAAGGTGCAGGCAGGGCGGGAGGTGCTGGCTCTCCACGTGCCAGTTCCGCCGCTTGAGGGCGTCGCGCAGGTCGTAGACGTTCAACCCGTCGCTCCCGAAAGCGAAGACGGTCCCGTCGGGGTTCCCGAGAACATGGAGGCCGGGAATCGCCTCGATACCCGCCCTGAGACGCTTGGCGGCCCTCATGGCCTTCGACGCAAGCCCGCGGAACCCCTCTTGGCCGAGGTAGCGCATCACGGCCCATGCGGAGGAGATGGCCCCCCCGGGGCGAGCGCCGGAGACGCAGGCCGTCCCGTACACACCGCCGGGCCAGTCCGCGTACGCGAAGAATTGGAACTCCCTGAGATCCATGTCGCGATAGGTGACCGTCGACGCCCCCTTCGGGGTGTATCCGTACTTGTGGATGTCGGCCGAGATCGACTTGACGCCGGGAAGCCTGAAGTCGAAGGGGCGCACCGGGTATCCCTCCATTTCGAGGAAGGGAATCATGAACCCTCCCAGGCAGGCGTCGGTGTGGAACCAGATGTTGTTTTCAAGCGCGAAGCCGGAAAGCTCGCCGATGGGATCGATCATGCCGTGGGGATAGGTGAAGGCGCTCCCCACCATCATGATGGTGTTCTCCGTGACCGCGCCGATCATGTCCGGGACGCTCGCGCGGAATCCGCCATCGACGCGGACCGCCACCGCCCTGATCCCCAGGAAGTGGGCCGCCTTGTTGAACGCCGGGTGGGCGGTGACCGGCATGACCAGCTCGGGGGAGGAGATCCCCGGCCGCTTCGCGCGCGCCCATTCCCGCGCGGTCTTCACCGCCATCAGGATGCTCTCCGATCCGCCCGAGGTCATGCTGCCCACGGCCGTCTCCCCGTGAAAGAGCGTGGCGATCATGGAGAGCAACTCCGTCTCCATCTTGAGGAGGCTTGGGAAGGAGAAGGGGCTCAGCGCGTTCTCCACCATGTACTCGGCGTAGGCCTCCCGGGCGACCGATTCCACATCGGCCCCGGCGTTGTAGATGAGGCTGAACATCCGCCCCGTCCGCCAATCGTTGTCCGCGGAATGCAGGGCCTTGAGCTCCCTCATCACCCCATCGCGCGAAGCGCCCTTGTTGGGAAGTGCGATCTGTATCATCCCCATTCCCTCATTCAATGAATCCCGATTCATAAAATGAACACATATTCATCATGCGGTGGAAAGCCAAGGATGGATAAGAATTTCACTCGTGTAGAGTGGAGTGTATTCGGGTCTCTTGTGTGTGTCAAGAAGATTTTATCCGCCTCGACAATCGCGCTGGCCTTCTTCGCCTGTCCATGGTAAACTTAACGTCATTCCTTCCGCCGTCTCGGTATCAACCGTGTCCGTTTGTGTATGACCGCGGGACTTCCTCCACCCGCTTTCTTCCGCCGGAAGTCCCGGAAATATAAACGACGTGACTTCATCTCGTGCCGATAAGCTTATATGGACGCCGCAAATCAATGTGAAGAGAGTTTCCGATTGGGATGGTGAGGCGATGGGACGGAAATCATTTATTTTGCGCGTAGGGATGCCGGTCTTGCCCGTTTTTGTTGCGGCCCTGCTTTCGTTCGCAGTTTACTTTTTCCTGAGGTTTCCCGACCGGACAACATTCACCCTCGTTGTTGCGACTCTTTCAGGCTTTTTCTATTTTGTCTCGATTTCCTTCGGGGCTTTGTATGTCTATACGGTTTCCCAGCTTCGGGGGGCCTCTTTGGCGGAGAGTGTCCTGGCTTCATTTGTCACACCTTTTGCGTGGATTACAAAGGAAGTGCTCATCCTGACGGAATCCCACCCCGTCCTTGAATGCCTTTACTGGTATCTCAGCCCTCTGAGCATCTGGCTTTTTGTCCTGATGTGTGCCGAGTTAGGTGTCGCGGCGCTCATTGTAAGAAAGATCCGCATCCAAAGGAATGAAAAGGCATACTCCATGAGAGTTCCCGCGCTGATCATTGCCGGGAGCCTCACGGTCTTTGCCCTGATGTACGCCTGGGGCAGGGGCGAAAATATCTATGTGATCTTTCTTGAAGGATACCGGTTCTTTTTTGGAAGCGGCTTGTAGGAACAACGTGGAGCAACCCGCAAGCCGCTCGGCGGGGGACGATGATGAACAGAGAAAATAAACGCCCTGTTTTAACCAGACGGGATCTTTTGAAGGCCGGAGGAAGAGTCCTCGGGGCCGGCTTTGCGGGATATGCGGCATACGGCCTGCTGGGAGATAGGCTCGGTGCCACGGAACGACCCTTGGGTGAAAAAGCGAAGGCGGGCATCCCCCTTGTGCGATCTCGCGGCAGGCGGGGTGGTAACAGGCCCAATATCCTGTTTATCCTCGGCGATAATCATAACGCAAAAACAATGGGCTGTGCGCATCATCCCTTCATTCAAACCCCGGGAATGGACAGGCTGGCCCGGGAAGGGGTTCTTTTCGAGCAGGCCTTCAATACCACCGCTCTGTGCAGCCCCTCCCGCGCCAGCATTCTGACGGGGGCCTATGCCCACCGGCATGGCGTCAGGAACAATCATACCGCTTGGACAGGCAGGTTCACGACCTTCCCGGAATATCTGAGTCGTGAGGGATACGCCACGGCATTCATCGGGAAGTGGCACATGCCCGGCGGCTTGCCCCATCTCCCCTTTCTTGATCTTTTTGTGGCCTACACCTATCGCGAGGGGCAGGGTGCCTACTTCAACTGCCCGATGATTGTCAATGGCCGCGAAGTGCCTTCCCGCAAGCCCTATATCACCGAGGAAGTGACGGATTACGCGATCGAGTTTATTGACCAGCAGAGATCGCGAAATGACGGCAGACCCTTCTGCGTCTATCTCGCGCACCGGCCCGGTCATCCGCCCTTTCAGGCGCCCGCGGACATTGCTGGAATGTATCATGACGCGGATGTGAGCCGGGTGCTTCCGCCGAACGTCGACCCGATATGGTTTGGGAAAACGAGGGGGAATGTCTTCCAGGGCATCATGATGGGCTCCTATGAGGATCAGTATCGACGCTACTGCGAAACCCTTACCGCCATGGATCGGGATATCGTCCGAATTCTCGATTATCTGGACCGGCACAACCTGAGCGAGAAAACCATCGTGGTATACATGGGTGACAATGGCATGCAGTGGGGAACCCATCATTGCCACGGAATTCGCGAACCCTATGAGGATTCAATCCGCCTTCCTTTTATCGTGAGGGCACCCGTCATCATTCATGACCCCGGGGGAAGGAGACATCAGATGATCTTGAATATTGACGTTGCCCCGACGATGCTTGACCTGGCGGGCCTTGAGGTTCCCGGAGATATGGACGGTATCAGCCTTGCCCCTGTTCTCGGGAACCCCCGCGGGAAAACCAGAGAGGCCTGCCTTCTTGAATTCTGGCGCTATTACCCGGAAAACACGCCATCATACCGGGGCATTCGTACCGAAAATTTCAAATACATTGAGTTTGAACGCGGCAGACGTCCTTGGCTTTTTGATCTGAAAAGCGATCCGGGAGAGATGAATAATCTATTTGGCCGCGCAGAAATGAGCGATATTGCGAATGAGTTAAAGGAACGGCTCGCCGGGCTCCCGAGGGGCTGAAACGGTCGTCTCCAAGTCTTCTGCCGAAACGAAGTCGCGTTCGCTTCATCGTCATCCCGAGAGGGGCGGGCCTCGTTATCCGTTCCGCCCGTCCGGAGCAACGGGATGAAGGCCGACCCGCAGGTATTTCTCCGCAAGATCGATGTAGATCTGCTTGCCCCAGCTCCACATCTCCCGGTCCCGGTCGGCGATCTCGCGAACGACGGCCGCCGGGTTCCCCACGGCGACCATCCCATCCGGGATCGCCTGGCCGATCTTGACAACGGCCCCCTCCGCCACGATGGTCCATTCGCCGATCTCGGAGAGGATGCTCAAAACCGCACCCATGCCGACGACGGAGCAATCTCCGAGCCTCTGGCCGTGAATGACCGCCCCGTGTCCCAGGGTGACCTTTTCACCGATCCGGCAGACCCGTTCCGGCGGGGCATGGATGATGACGCCCTCCTCCACTGCCGTTCCCGGACCGATCTCAATCCGGCCGTAGTCCCCCCGCAGGATGGCGCCGTGACCGATGTAACAATGGGGGCCGATCACGACGTCGCCGATCACCGTAGCGGTGTCGCTGACATAGGCGCCGTCGGCGACCTGTGGGGTTCTGCCGTCGAATTCATACAACATGCGCATTCCTTTCCATGGGGCGGAGGGTCTCGGGTTGATCGAAAGGCCGTATCTGCAGTGATGGCGACGTTGCACTGAAAAACGGGACCCTCCCCGGAAGGGCGACGTCTCGGCTGTGGACGGCGGCACTATAGGGAAGCCCGCCCCGGATGTCAATTCAATCTTTTCGTTGGGTCATTTGCTGCAGGGATCATACCGTCACGGGGGCTTCGAGCGGCGCTTCTTCCCGCAGGCAAGTGAACGTGACCCTATCGACCCGAAGCGTGGAGCCGGTGCCTGTGCCGCAGCCGCTGGGGCGGGAAGCATCCGCGGACCCGATCGGGGGAACAACCCCCGCCGGGTCCGCGGCCTTGTTTCGGGAGGGGGCTACATGTCGTAGTCCGTCCGCCAGTTGTGGTGGTCCAGGTGGGCGTACTTCGGCAGGAGCCGCGTGGGCAGCGCCAGGGCGTCCTTCCGGAAGGGCGGGGCGAGCTGCCGGCCGTCCACGACAAACTCCAGGACGGTGGGCCGGCGGATCTTGAGGGCCGATTTGAAGGCCTCCCCGATCTGGTCCGGATGCTCCACGCGGATGCCGCGGGCGCCCAGGGCCTCCGCCGCCGGGATGAAGCTCGCGGGGTTCGGGATGTCGACCCCGATGAAGCGGTTGTTGTAGAAGTCCACCTGGTTCTTCGCCTCGGCGCCCCACCACATGTTCCTGAAGACGCAGGCGATGACCGGCAGGTTGTGCTCCACGGCGGTGCTGATCTCGTGGAGGCTCATCCCCCAGGCCCCGTCGCCGATGATGGCGACGACCGGCGCCTTGGGGCGGGCGAGCTGGGCGCCCAGGGCCGCCGGGTAGGCGAAGCCCGTGTTGCCGAAGGTGAGTGCCGCGATGTGGCGCCGGCCGCCCTTGAAGGTGAAGTAGCTGTTGGCGGTCGAGGACACGTTGCCGATGTCCGTCGTCAGGATGGCGTTGTCCGGCATCATCCGCGACATCTCCAAAAGGACGCGGCGGGGGTTGATCGGCGTTCCCTTGACCCTCGCCAACCGGACGATCTCCTGCTCCCATTTTTTCCTCTCCGCGGCGATTTTCCCCAGGCGCGCCGTATCCGGCTTCCGCCGCTTGTCCGCGGTCCGGAGGCGCTTCAGGATCTCCACCGCGGCCTCCTTCGCGTCCCCGATGATGCCGATCTCGACGGGGTGCGTCCGGGCGATGTGTTTCGGGTTGATGTCCACCTGGACGATCTTCGCCTTCTTCGGGAAGTAGTTGATGTCGTACTGGGGCAGGGTGCCGAAGACCGACAGGCGCGTTCCCACGGCGAGCATCACGTCCGCCTTGGCCAGGGTCCGCATTGCCGCCTTGGAGCCCATGTACCCGATGGGGCCGACGAACAGGGGGTGGTCCCCGTAGAAGGCGTCGTTGTGCAGATAGGTCACGGCGACCGGCGCGGTCAGGTGCTCGGCAATGGCCTTGATCACGTCCAGGGCGTCCGCGTCCACGACCCCCCGTCCGGAGACGATGACGGGGTTCTTCGCGTTCATGAGGAGCTTCGCCGCCCGCTCGATGTCGGCGAGCGATCCGCAGCCCCGGGCGTCCACGCGGTAGCGGTGGGGCGGAAGGATCTCCTCTTCCAACTCGCCGTAGAAGTAGTCCCGGGGGATGTCGTACAGGACCGCCCCACGGTCGGCGTACGCGATCCGGAAGGCGGTCCGCAGGCAGTCGGCCGCCCGCTTGGGATGGGGCACGCGGACCGTGGCCTTCGTGATGGCCTTGAAGACGGAGACCTGGTCGCACTCCTGGAAACCGTCCCAGCCGATGGTCGGCGTCCCGGCCGACGGGGAGATGATGACGAGCGGCGTATGGCCCATGTTGGCCGCCGCGACCGAGGTGACCATGTTCGTGATCCCCGGTCCGTTCTGACCCGTGAGAACCCCGGCCCGGCCGGTGATCCGGGCGTAGGCGTCCTCCATGTGCCCCGCGCTCTGCTCGTGCCGAACGGGGATGAAACGGATCCCCGCCGTGGGGAAGAGATCGAGCATGTCCATAAAGGCGCTCCCGACGATGCCGGTGACGTGATCCACGCCTTCGGCGAGCAGGGTTTCCACAATCGCCTCACTGGGCGTCATTTTGATCTTGGCCATGTTGATACCTCCATTGCGTTGAATTTCGTTCGTTGTCCGGTTGACCCCTTTGATTCCCCGGCGGGGGATGCTGCCGCTGCCGCCCTTCAGCCGGGTCCCCGCCCAGGATCGATGAGCTTCCGCGTTTCCCGGGCGATCATGCGCTCCTCGTCCGTCGGGATGACGTAGATCCTGACCCGGCTCTCCGTCGTCGCGACGTCCGTTTCCGTTCGGGCAAGGGCATTCTTCCCATCGTCCAGCGTGATGCCGAAATATGCCAGACGCCGGCAGATCAGCCTGCGGATGTCGGGCGAGTTCTCGCCGATGCCGGCCGTGAAAACGAGGGCGTCGAGTCCCTCCAGGGCCGGCAGGAGCGAACCGATCCCCTTGGCGATGCTGTACGTGAAGACGTCCAGGGCGAGTGTCGCCCGTTCGTTCCCCTCCCGCGCGGCCTTCAGGAGATCCCGGAAATCGCCGGAGATCCCGGAGATCCCGAAAACCCCGCTTTCGGAGTTCAGGATGTCCATAACGGCGGCGGGCGGCAGGCCTTCCTTGTCGGCGATGAACGGGACGAGGGCGGGATCGATGTCCCCCGAGCGGGTTCCCATGACGACACCCGCGAGCGGCGTGAAGCCCATCGTCGTATCGATGGAGTGCCCGTCGCGGACGGCGCAGAGGCTGCACCCCGCCCCGAGGTGGCAGGTTACGATCTTCAGCTCCGCCAGGGGACGGCCCGCGAGTTCGGCGGCGCGCTCGGCCACGTAGCGGTGGGAGGTGCCGTGGAAGCCGTATTTGCGGATCCGGTAGGTGTCGTAGTAACGATGCGGGATCGCGTATGTGTAGGCCAGGGGGGGCATGGTCTGGTGGAAGGCCGTGTCGAAGACGGCCACCTGCGGCACCTCCGTCAGCAGTTTCCGGCAGACCTCGATTCCCGCCAGGTTGTGGGGGTTGTGGAGAGGGGCCAGCGTGCTGCACGCCTTCAGATTGACGAGGACCGCGTCGTCGATGATCACGGGGGTCCGGAAATATTCGCCGCCGTGGACCACCCGGTGACCGATGGCCGTGATCGCCGCGGGGTCGATGCTGCCCGCACGCGGACCGCCGGGCCGCATCCCGAGTAGGATTTCCAGCGCTTCCCGGTGATCCCGCAGGGTGTGTTCGAAGGAAACGGCCGCCGCGCCCTCCGCCTGATGACGGATCCCGGAGCCCGCCAGGCCGATCCGTTCCGCAAAGCCGAGCGCCACCACCCGGCCGCTTTCCATGTCGTAGAGCTTGTACTTCACCGACGAGCCTCCGCAGTTGAGAACCAGAATCTTCATGGCCATTTTTGTATTCAAATCTTTTCCCCGGGGTCGCTTGACCTGCGCCTTGGTCCGTTCCCTTCGCTTTACGCCGTTGACCGTTCGCCCTCAGCTCTTCTCCATCTCCAGCACCACTTTCACGGAGCGGCTGGACGCCTTCCGCACGGCGGCCAGGATCGCCTCCCGGTACCGTTCCAGCGGGAAGCGGTGCGTGGCGAACCCCTCCGTCTTCAGCCGCCCCTCCCGCATCCAGCGGATGGCGAGATCGAAGTCCCGGATCCGCTCCCCTCGCCACGCTTCGGCGGCGAAGGAGACGCTGCCCACCAGGTTCACCTCATTGTACCACACCGGCGTCATGTCCAGCGTCAGGGGTTTGAGGGTAACGCCGATCAGGATGACGGTGCCGCGCGCCCGCGCGAGGCGCAGGGAGAGCCCGAGGGTCGCGGCGACACCCACGCAGTCGTAGATCCGGTCGAAGCCGCCCAGGAGGGTCCGGCGGTTTGCCCGGCCGGTGACGACCCGCCCCCCCGTCCGCGCCGCGGTCCTGGCGAGGAGATCGTCGTGCGCCAGCCAGACCTCGTCCGCCCCGCACCGCCGGGCCATGTCTTCCTGAAAGGGGAATTCGGCGATCGCCGTGATCCGGCAGTCCGGAAGGACGATTCGGAGGACCTGCAGGACGAAATAGGCGATCGTGCCCGCCCCGTAGACGAGGACCGCCTCCCCGGGATTGGGCGGTGCGCGCAGAACCCCGTGGATGGCGCAGGCCGCCGGCTCGACCAGAACCGCCTGCGCGTCCGCGAGATCGTCGGGGACCGCCATCAGGCCCCCGGCGGGGAGGTAAAGCTCGTCGCTCAGTCCCCCGCCGATGGAATCCGGGAGTCCCGTTCGCTCGCATTGGTGATACTGACCCGCCCGGCAGAAACCGCAGGGGGCGAGGCCATGCGCCAGGCAGGAGCCGCCGCCGGTGCGCATCTGCCGGATGACCCGGTCGCCGGGCTTGAAGCCGCTGTCCGGGGGTGCTTCCAGGACGTGCCCCACGAGTTCGTGCCCCAGGTACTTGCGTGTGCTGCCCGGCAGGAGGGCCGGGTGGACGCTCAGATCGGCGTCGAGGAAGATCAGGTGCAGATCGCTTCCGCAGATTCCGCCTTGGTGATTTTTCACGTGGACCCAGCCGGCCGGCGGGGCGGTCGGCGTCATCTCCCGATACTGGAGCGTGGACAGGCGGCTCCACAGCACGCCCGGCCAGAGCCCGCGGAGGGTCTTGACGGCGAGGAAGCGGGCGGGCGTGGTCTCGACGTAGAGGGTCTTCATGATCGTCTATGCCTCCGTTTCCTTCCTGACGCCCAGGGCGATCCTGTAGAGGGCCGTCAGGATGACGAATCCCAGCGCCCAGACGCCCAGCGTGATCGCGACCTCGGGGCCGGTGGGCGTGTATTCGGTGATCTGGCCCAGGGGGGAGGGGATGAACCCCGTGACGACAAGCCCCAGCCCTTTTTCGATCCACAGCGAGGCGAAGACGGCCAGGCAGGCCAGGGCGAGCCAGGCTTCGTTGCGCCGCAGCGCCGGAACGATCAGGAGCACGAGGGCCAGGACCGCCAGGACGGCCGAGGTCCACATCCACGGGACAAGCCGCGTGTGCCCGTCCAGACCGGCGTAGAGGTAGCGGAACGGTTCCGTGTGGCCGGGGATGCCGCTGTAGAAGGCCGTGAAGAGCTCCATGAGGACGAAGAAGAGGCTCGCCGCCAAGGCGTAGGCGATGATCCGGGCCAGCGCCTGGAGCGGCTCGCGGCCCGCGTCGAAGCCGCCCCAGCGCCGCAGAACGAGGCAGAGGAGCACGAGCAGCGCAGGCCCCGAGGCGAAGGCGGAGGCGAGAAAGCGGGGGGCCATGATGGCCGTCAGCCAGAAGTCCCGTCCCGGCAGGCCGGCGTAGATGAAGGCCGTGACCGTATGAATACTGATCGCCCAGGGGATCGAAAGCAGGATCAGGGGCTTGACCCAGGCGGGCGGCGCCTTGCCGTTGCGCTCGTTCTCCAGGACCGTCCAGCCGATAACGAGGTTGAGCACGAGGTAGCCCGTCAGGACGACCATGTCCCAGAAGAGGATAGAGCGGGGGGCAGGGTGCAGCAGGACGTTGAAGGCGCGTTCAGGCCGGCCGAGGTCGATGACGATGAAGGTCACGCACATGACGACGGCGGCGACCGCGAGGAATTCGCCCAGGATCGTGATCCGGCCGAACGCCTTGTAGTCGTGGAGGTAATAGGGCAGGACGACCATGACGGCCGAGGCGGCGATCCCGACCAGAAACGTGAACTGGGCGATGTAGAGCCCCCAGGTGACGTCCCGGCTCATCCCCGTGATGCCCAGGCCGTAGTCGAGCTGCCGGAGGTAGAAAAACGCGCCCGCGCCGACGACGACGGCGAGGAACGCGAGCCATCCCCAGTAGCGGTGATTTCCGTGCAGGGCCTTCTCTAGCATGTCATCCCCCGGTTCCTCATCTTATAACGTATAATAAACTTGGGGCTCCGTGCCCAGTTCCGGTTTACGCCGGAGGACCGTTCTTCCGGCGATTGCGCGCCGCACCGCGGAGTCGGGCGCCTCCAGGTCGCCGAAAGTCAGGGCGCCGTAGGGACAGGCCGCGACGCACGCGGGCGGCTTTCCCACGGCCAGCCGCTCCACACAGAAATTGCACTTCTCCACGACGCCCCTCGTTCGCGTCGGGAACCCGGGATCGATGCGGCGGATGAACGGCCGGGGATCGCGATAGTTCATGCCGCGGGCGCCGTAGGGGCAGGCCGCGATGCAGAAACGGCAGCCGATGCACCGGTGGTAGTCCATCATGACGATTCCGTCGGGCCGCCGAAAGGTCGCCCCCGTGGGGCAGACGCGGACGCAGGGCGGATTCGCGCAGTGGTTGCACAGGGCGATCACCGGCCCCGCCTGACGCCGGGGTTCGAGGTGCCTGTGGACCTGCGCGGGGAAGATCCGACCGAAGGTCTCCCGGCGGATCCAGGCGATCTCGTCCTTCGGATTGCCGAAAGCGGGGACGTTGTGGGCCGCGTGGCAGGCGGCGATGCAGTCCGTGCAGTCCGGGCGGCATTTCGCGAGGTCGATGACCATCCCCCAGCGCGCGGCCTTGAGCGCGCGGACATCCGGGCGGAAGCCGGGTGCTCCCGCCCATGCCGGCGCAAGCCCGGCCGGAAGCAGCGCGTCGGGGACGGCGGCGCCGATCAGGGCAATGCCCGTCAGTTTCAAAAAGTCTCTGCGGCTACTGTGCATAACCTCTGTCCCTGCATGCAAGTTTCATCGGGGACCAGGTCCCCGGCTTTCTTTTTCCCGTGCGGCAACGTCAACGGGGAACGGGGACACGTCCCCCCCTTCCCCCCTCTGCCTGTGCGTGACCGTCGCCGATTCACGCCGGTCCTCCGGGACGACGTGGCAGTCCCAGCAGGTGGGACTCACGCCCGCGTCGTCGTGACAGCGGTCGCAGAAGCGGGTCTTGTCGGTGTGGCAGCGCAGGCACGTCTGAGACAGGCTCGCCTCGATTTCCCGCCCGTCCCGCGCGACGTAGATCCGCCGCCCGTCCCGGGTCGAGGCGTCCCGCCAGTCGGCCAGCAGCGTCATGTGGTTCGCCCGCATGAACGCGGTGGCCTCGACGCATCGCCTTTCCGGCAGTTGCCGGATGGCCGGGGTGTCGAGATCGAGGACCGGCGCCGGCCTGTCCCACCCGCCGTACCAGAAGGGCAGGGCGGCGAGCGCGAGGAAGACGAACAACCCCGCAAAGATTTTCCAGCGATCCGTTCCCTTCATGGTCCGATGATCCTCTCCCGGCGGCAGGCGCCCCCGAACGGGTCCGCCTCGCCCCGCCGCTTCATCCCTTCGCTTCGTGTACCCCGTCCGCATGCGACGCCCGGAGGAGGGGCTCTCCCCGCAGGTCCGTCGTCCGTTGCTTTTCTCCCGTCAGGATCAGGGCATTGCCCAAGAGCTCGTGCACGCCCGTGACCCCGACCCCGGGGACCCAGTAATCCATCAGGGGCGGTAGCGTTACCCGGTCGATGGCGCACATGCAGGCCAAGCGGTTCACGCCGTGCCGTTCCCGGACATGTTTCACCGCCATCGCCCGGGGGTAGCCCCCGCGCATCCGCATCTCCATGTTCTCGTCCGTTCCCAGTCCCGCCCCGCCACCGCAGCAGAGGGTCTTTTCACGGATCGTATCTTCCGGCATCTCGAAGAAATGGTTGCAGGCATGCCGGATAATCGTGCGCGGCTCCTCCAGGAGGCCCATTGCCCGCGCGGGGTTGCACGAGTCGTGGAAGGTGACCCTCAGGTGGTCGTTCCGGGCGGGGTCGAGCCTGAGTTTTCCGTTTTGGATCAGGTCGGCCGTGAACTCGGCGATGTGGACCATCTTCGTCCCGGCGGCGTTTTCGAACCGCGTTCCCGTGATGGGCGAGACGGGGACCTCGAGGAAATCGGCCGGGCCGTTCATCGTGTCCATGTACTGGTGGACGACCCGCCACATGTGGCCGCACTCGCCGCCCAGGATCCACTTCACGCCCAGGCGCTTCGCCTCGGCGTAGATCTTGGCGTTTAAGCGCTTGATCATCTCGTGGGAGGTGAACAGGCCGAAATTTCCCCCTTCGGAGGCGTAGGTGCTCATCGTGTAGTCGAGACCAAGCTCGTGGAAGAGCATCAGGTAGCCCATGCAGGTGTAGGTGCCCGGGTCGGCAAAGTAGTCCCCCGACGGCGTGACGAAGAGGATCTCGGCGCCCTTCCGGTTCAGGGGGACCTCCACGCGGACGCCCGTGCGGTCCTTGATATCGTCGACGAGGAAGTCGAGCATATCCCTGATCCCGTGGGGCGGGATGCCCAGGTGGTTCCCCGTCCGAAAGCAGTTCGCCGCCGGTTCGAGGACCCAGTTGATGTTGCAGCCGACGAGGGTCAGAAGCTCCCGGCCGATCATCGTGATCTCCGCCTGGTCGATGCCGTAGGGGCAGAAGACGGAGCAGCGGCGGCACTCCGTGCACTGGTAGAAGTAGTAGAACCACTCCTTCAGGACGTCCTCGGTCAGGTCCCGCGCCCCGGCGAGAGGGCCGAGGATGCGCCCGGCCGTCGTGAAGTAGCGGCGGTAGACGCTCCGGATCAGTTCCGCCCTCAGGATCGGCATGTTCTTCGGATCTCCCGTCCCGATGTAGAAGTGGCACTTGTCCGCACAGGCCCCACAGCGGACGCAGATGTCCATGAAGAGCCGGAACGACCGGTACTTCTCCAGGCGCTCCCGCATGCCATCGAGGATGATTGTTCGCCAGTTCTCAGGGAGCTTCCAGTCCGCGTCCGACGGCTGCCACTGCCGGGGATTGGGGAGATCCAGGGTGGTCAGGCTTTTCGGGGTGGCGCTGTAGCACCAGGTCCCCGGACGGAAATCCACCGGGGTGTTCCGCCATCCGGTTCCGGGAGGCCGGTAGTCGATATGGCTCAGTTCTTCGGGCGTCGGAAGTTTATCGATTGCCATGGTTGCACGTCCTGTCGATATTTCTGCGGGAAGTCTCCGTTTCGCCCTTCGCGAAACGGGAGTCTAACCGTCTCATGATCCTTCCTCCCGCTCGACGGGGATGCCCGCCGCCTTCATCTTGCCCCGGAATTCGTCCTCGTATTCTTCGTAGGGATGCACCTTCACCGGCGCGTTCCAGGGGTTCACGTGACGCCGCCGCCGGTTGTCGTTGGCGAGGTTCCGGGTGGGGCTCAGGAAAACGCCCGCCCCATGCATGAGTTTTCCGAACGGGAGATAGGCGGCCAGGGCGCACACCAGGAAGAGATGGACGAAGAAGAACGCCTCTGTTTCCGCCGGGACCGCCGGGGAAAAGGTGGCCCAGCCCACCGCGAGCGCCTTCACCTGGTTGAGATCGACCTTGAAGGCATGCCGCAGCAGGAGGCCGGAAACGGCGATTGCGCCGATCAACAACAGCGGAAAATAATCCGCCGCCAGCGTGATGTAGCGAACCTGCTGGATCAGGACCCGCCGGAGAAGCAGGAACAAGAGGGCCGCGAGAAGCGCCGCGTCGGACAGGTAGGCGGTCGGGAGGCCGACGGCGAAGAGGCCGTCGAGCGCGATCAGGCCGTCGACCCAGGTCGGGACCGGCGTGAGAAAGAAGCGCAGGTGCCGGAGCACGATCACCAGAAGCGACCCGTGAAAGAGCAGCGCGAAGAACCACAGGCCCTTGGCGCTGACATAAACGGGTCGGGCCGTGGCCGCCGCTTTGTCCCCGGCGCTTTCCGCCCGCGCCGGAGGCGCCAGGCGTTGTTTCGTGTTCCGGAAGAGCGACCGGAAACAGAGGATTTCAAGCGCCATCCGGCCGAGGACGCCCCAGGTCGTCGCGGGGTTGTCGAGGCGGTCCGGTTTGATCCCGTCGAGCGAGCGCCCCTGCCCCGCCGTCGTGGGGATGCGGAAGGGGACGGGCGCGTTCGCCCAGCGGGCGATGCGCCGGACGAATCCGACGACGAGCACCGCCAGGGCCGCGTAGGGGACGCCGACGGCCAGCAAACCTTCCCCGCTCGCCGCCAGTCCCGCGAGGGGGAGGGCGATCAGGAGGGCGATGGCGATGAGCGGTGCGAAAAGGGTCATGAGGGCGATTCCTTCTGCCTCGTTCGTTTGATCAGGCTTTCCACGACGGTTCGTCGCCGAAGCGGATGATCGGCTTTTTCATGTCCGCCATGGCATTGACGATCAGGTCGACCAGCCCGCCGTAATACAGGCGGCTGCGTTCCTCCGCGTGGTAATAGCGGATCAGATCCCGGATGGCGCCCTTGCAGTTCGAGCAGGGGGCGCAGACGTACTTCGGGACCTCCGCCGGCTCGTTGGCGAAGGCGGCCAAGATCTGCAGGAATTTCTTGCGGGAACTGACCCGGTTCCGCCAGTCGACGAAGTTGTGTCCCGACATGATGGCGAACCCGGAACCGCCGCCGCAGCAGTAATTCTCCACCCCGTGCGGCGTCATTTCCCGGAAGCGCGGCGCGATCTTTTTCAGGATGCGCCGCTGGGGCGCCACGATCCCCATGGAACGCACGATGTTGCAGGGATCGTGCAGCGTCACGGGGAAATCGTTTCTGCGGGGATCGAGCCGCAATTTACCGCTGAGGACGATGTCCGCGAGCGTGACCAAGGCGGATTCGCGCGGGATGTTGAGATCGCCCGTCAGCAGGCGGTCGGCGACGACCGTGAGCGCCTTGTGCGCATGGCCGCATTCGCCGATGACGATCTTTTTGACCTTGAGGCGGCGGGCGATATCGGCATGCCGGACGGCAACACGGGAAAACTGGACATCGTCGTACCACAGCCCGTAGTTGACCACGTCGTAACCGGCCGCCTCCGAAGACAGTGTCCACGAAACGCCGGCCGCCTGAAATATGACGGCGAACGCCCCGACATTGTCCGGCCAGGCCAGGATCTCGCCGGCATTGTGGATGAGCAGGATGTCCGCGCCTTCCACATCCCAGGGGATGTCCACCTTGTAGCCCGTGATCTCTTCCATCTCTTCCTGGATGAACTCGAGGCTGTCCTTCGCGCCCGGGGGTTTCATGCCGGTGGAGGAGCCGACCTGAAGATGCTGGACGGTTCCTTTTTCGTGGAGTTCCTTGGGGGCGATGCCCATTTCCTGCGAGAAGAGCTTGCGGATCTCGTGCGCGATCAGGCCGTTGTCCACGCCGATCGGGCAGGCCGCGGCGCAGCGGCGGCAGAGGGTGCAGCGATAGGACAACTCGGCCAGGCGCGCGATCGCCGTCCAGTTCAAATCGATGTCGCCGGTCAGCTTGGCCGTGATCTTCCCGCCCGGCCTCAGATACTTTTTGTAAATCCGGCGCAGGACCTCGGCTCGGAAGATGGGCCGGTAGATCTCCTTCCGGCCGCTCATTTCAAAAACGGGGCAGGCGTCGGCGCAGGTCTGGCATTTGGCGCAGTGTTCCATGGACAGAAGCAGCGGCTGCAGAAACGTCCAGTTGTTTTCCTTCTCGAAGAGTTTTTTCAGGCCGGAGAGGAACTGGCGGACCAGCGCCTCCTCCTCTTCCGGACTTGCGGGCTTGGGGATGCCGAGAGCCACGGTATCGTCCAGGGACGTCTCGATGTGCCGGACCTTCTCCGGCTTGAGGGGGGGAATCGCCGTGGTATTGAAATCCTCATAGGGCGGCGGAAGGGGCGCAAGATCCTCCGCCTCGATGTGCGACAGGCAGTCGGACGGCCGGGAGATGTCTGTGGGGGCGAGTCTCGTTCTCATTTCATCTCTCCGGGTTCCGAAGCGGCGATCTCGCGCCAGGATTTCCGGCCGTCCGCTCCCACGTGCCAGGCCTGCCAGGTCGGCCTGAGCCCGAGGTTTTTCCGGACGGCCGCTTCGATCTTTCCGCCCCGGCGGTTAGGGGCGTCATCCCATTTGACGTTGTGATAGAAGAAGTACTTCATCAGCATGTGGGACATGTGCGTCAGGGGGATATAGGCGGCCAGGAGTGAGGCCATGACGACGGTTGCGATTCCGGCCGCGGACGGACCGGGAACGGATGCCGCCGGCGCGGACCCCGCGGTCAGCAGGCCGAGTGCATAGGCCCGGGCGCCCGCAAGCGACGGATCGCCCAGACCCGCCGCGAAGGCGCAGAGGAAGAACAGAAAAATAAATCCGAGATTGAGGTAATCGGCGAAGCTCGCGTAGTCCCTCAATTCCGGATCGGCGAGCCGCCGATGGAAAAGCCCCAGGCAGCCGATGTTCCCCAGGATCAGGCCCGTCCACCCCGCCAGGACGATCAAGACGTCCAGAAGGCGCCCGAGCGGATGGCCCTCCGCGAGGTCCTGGGATCCCACCAGGGCGAGCAGGGCGTGAAGCAGCAGCAGGCCGAAGGTGGCC